>JAIXTG010000254.1 GCA_027484285.1 Oxalobacteraceae bacterium
CCTGCGCGGCGAAGTGGCCATCAGCCAGACCCAGTATGCGCTGGGCAGCAGCTATGCCAGCCTCGACGCCCGCGGCACCGCGCGCTCGGTCGACGGCCTGCTGACATACCCGGTCAAGCGTACCCGCCCCACGACGGTCGAGGCCAGCTGGGGCGTGAGCTTCAAAGACCTGGAAGACCAGATCCGCTCGACCTCGACGGTGACGCCCAAGTCGCTCATCTCGACCACGGCCGGCCTCATGCTGCGCGACGAGCGCGCGCTGCTGGGCTTTGACGGCCTGACCGTAGCCAATGCCGGCATCACGGTCGGCAACCTCGACATCAGGGACGCCACGGCCCTGGCCAGCGATGCCGCCGGCGCGCAAACGCAGGGCGGCTACGGCAAGCTGACCGCCGGCCTGTCGCGCGTGTCGCTGCTGCCGAAGTCCTTCACGCTGACGACCTCGCTGCGCGCGCAGCAGTCCCTCACGGGCAAGAACCTCGACGGCAGCGAGCGCATGTCGGTCTCCGGCTCGGGCGGCGTGATGGCCTATCCGCCGGGTGAGCTGATCGGCACGAATGCGCTGTTTGCGCGGGTGGAGCTGTCGCGTCCGCTGCCGGCCGTCAAGGCTGTGCCGCAGCTGTCGCACCAGTGGCTGGCGTTCAGCAGCTGGGGTCAGGCTGCGGCCGCGAAGGCAGTGTCGGCATCGGATGCCCGCCGCTCGGTCAGTGACGTGGGCGTGGGCTGGGCGGCGAACTGGCAGGGCGCGGTGGTGAAAGCCTATGCAGCCTACCGGCTGCAGGACACGATGCCGGTGTCGGAGCCGTCGGACCGGCTGCGCCTGCTGGTGCAGGCGGGCTGGGTGTTCTGAAGCGGACACATCCGTGTGAAAGAAATATCTGGTCGGGTTGTCAACGACTAGTACGAAAGGATGAGGTTGCCAGATAGGCCCTCATCCTTTTTTTTCGTCCTTCACCTCCGACCAGTGGATGGGCGGAAATTCCTTGCCGAAGCACACTGCTGCCATGTTTCAGGGAGCAAACATGGCAAACGAATTACTGGAAAAACGGCGCGCGTGGTCGGTGCTGATCGTCAGCACGCTGGCCTTCACCGTCTGTTTCATGGCGTGGATGATGTTCGGCGTGATCGGGATACCGATCAAGAAAATGCTGGACCTGAATGCCACGCAGTTCGGCCTGCTAATGGCGATGCCGGTGCTGTCCGGTTCGCTGTGCCGCGTGCCGCTGGGCCTGCTGACTGACCGCTTCGGCGGCCGCATCGTGCTGGCGGCGCTGATGGCCACCACCGTGCCGGCGATCTGGCTGATCAGCTATGCCAGCGAGTACTGGCAGTTCCTCGCGGGCGGGCTGCTGGTCGGCCTTGCTGGCGGCTCGTTCTCGGTCGGCACGCCTTATGTGGCGCGCTGGTTCCCGAAGGGGCAGCAGGGCATGGCGATGGGCGTGTTCGGCGCAGGCAACTCGGGTGCCGCGGTCAACAAATTCATCGCGCCGGTGATCGTGGTCGGCCTGGGCTGGTCACTGGTGCCGCAGATCTATGCGGCGATCATGCTTGGCACGCTACTGCTGTTCTGGCTGTTCAGCCATCACAATCCGGCGCACGTCACGCCGGCCGGCGTGCCGCTGCGCGAGCAACTGAAGTCGCTCAGGGATCCGAAAGTCATCAAGTACTGCCAGTACTACAGCATCGTGTTCGGCGGCTACGTCGGGCTGTCGCTGTGGCTGGTGCAGTACTACGTTGGCGAATACGGCCTCGACCTGCGCACCGCGGCCCTGCTGGCGGCCTGCTTCTCGCTGCCCGGCGGCGTGCTGCGCGCAGCCGGCGGCATCCTGTCCGACAAATTCGGCGCCCACGCGGTCACCTGGTGGGTGATGTGGGTCAGCTGGATCTGCCTGTTCCTGCTGTCCTACCCGCAAACCAGCCTGACCGTGCTGACCGCGAACGGCCCGGCCAGCTTCGACATCGGCCTCAACGTATATGCCTTCACTTTCCTGGTCTTCGTGCTCGGCATCTGCTGGGCCTTCGGCAAGGCCAGCGTGTTCAAGTACATCAGCGATGACTACCCGGCCAACATCGGCGCCATCAGCGGCATCGTCGGACTGGCCGGCGGCCTCGGCGGCTTCGTCCTGCCGATCCTGTTCGGCCTGCTGATGGACCTGACCGGCCTGCGCTCCTCGGCCTTCATGCTGCTGTACGGCGTGGTCTGGGTGTCGCTGATCTGGATGTACTGGACCGAAGTCCGCCATACCGAAGTGCTCCGCAAAGCCGGCGCCTGAACTCAAGAAAGAACTCATCATGACGACCACTGCTGCATCCGCCGGCAGCGCACCCGAGGTGCGCCCGCACGGTGCCGACATCGCCGACTGGCGCCCCGAAGATTCCCAATTCTGGGAAAGCACCGGCAAGCGCATCGCCTGGCGCAACCTGATCATCTCCATCCCGGCCCTGCTCTGCGGCTTCGCGGTCTGGGGCATGTGGGGCATCATCACCGTGCAGATGCTGAACCTCGGCTTCCCGTTCACCCAGGCCGAGCTGTTCTCGCTGACGGCGATTGCCGGACTCGCCGGCGCGACGATGCGCATCCCCGCCTCCTTCCTGGTGAAACTGGCCGGCGGCCGCAACACCATCTTCCTGACCACCGCGATGCTGCTGGCGCCGGCGATCGGCACCGGCATCGTTCTGCAGCATCCGGAATGGCCGCTGTGGACCTTCCAGCTGATGGCCCTGTGGTCCGGTGTCGGCGGCGGCAATTTCGCCAGTTCGATGTCCAACATCGGCACCTTCTTCCCCCGTCGCCTGCAGGGCACCGCGCTCGGCCTGAACGCCGGACTCGGCAACTTCGGCGTGACCACCATGCAGATCGTGATCCCGCTGGTGATGACGGTCGGCCTGCTCGGCAGTTTCGGCGGCGATTCCATGGTGCTGCAAAAAGACAGCGGCTGGATCTTCGGCAAGATCGCTGCCGGTACGCCGACCTGGGTGCAGAACGCCGGTTTTGCGTGGGTGCTGTCGCTGGTGCCGCTGGCCGCAATCTGCTGGTTCGGCATGAACAACCTGAACACGGTATCGCCGAACACGGGCGGCACGCTGGCAGCGTTTGCCAAGATCGTCTGGCTCTACACCCTGGCGTTCGTGCCCGCCGGCCTCGGCCTCTACCTCTACCTGCCGCAGCCGACCGGCCTCGGCGTGCTCAATATGTGGATCGCCCTGCCGCTGATCATTGGCGGCACGCTGGCGGTGATGAAGCTGACCGCGTTCGGCACCATGAAGGACAACCTCGCCGCGCAATTCGCGATCTTCCGCAACAAGCACACCTGGGCGATGACGGCGCTGTACATCGTCACCTTCGGCTCCTTCATCGGCTTCTCGATGGCCCTGCCGCTGTCGATCACGGTCATCTTCGGCATCAGCCACGTGCCGGATGCCGCTGGTGTACTGCAGCACACGCTGAAGAACCCGGACGCGCCTTCGGCACTGACTTATGCATGGATCGGCCCCTTCGTCGGCGCCGCCGTGCGCCCGATCGGCGGCTGGATCTCGGATCGCGTCGGCGGTTCGATCGTGACGCAGGTGATCTCCGCGGTGATGGCTATCGCGTCGGTCGCTGTCGGCTACGTGATGCTGCAGGCATACCAGTCGGCCGCGCCCGAGCAGTACTTCCCGCTGTTCATGGGCCTGTTCGTCGTGCTGTTCATGGCCAGCGGCATCGGCAACGGCTCGACCTTCCGCAGCATCGCCTTCATCTTCGATCGCCAGCAGGCGGGTCCGGTGCTCGGCTGGACGTCGGCAGTGGCGGCTTACGGCGCCTTCGTTGCGCCGGTCGTGATCGGCAACCAGATCAAGGCCGGCACACCGCACATCGCGATGATTGCCTTCGCCGTGTTCTACGCGCTGTGCCTGCTCGTCAACTGGTGGTTCTACCTGCGCCGTGGCGCAGACATCAAGAATCCGTAAATCCCCGATCCAATTTTGCGCAGCCGGCTCCATGAGCCGGCAACTCACCGGAGAACCGAATGAGCCACACGCTCGACAGACTGACCTTCTTCCTGAAGCCGACCGAGAAATTCTCCGGCGGCCATGGCGTCGCCACCGGCGATGACCGGACCTGGGAAGACGCGTACCGCAACCGCTGGGCGCACGACAAGATCGTGCGCAGCACGCACGGCGTGAACTGCACCGGTTCCTGCTCGTGGAAGATCTATGTAAAGGGCGGCATCGTCACCTGGGAAGCCCAGCAGACCGACTACCCGCGCACCCGCCCCGACCTGCCGAACCATGAGCCGCGCGGTTGCGCGCGCGGCGCCTCGTACTCGTGGTACCTGTACAGCGCGAACCGGGTGAAATACCCCATGATCCGCGCGCGCCTGCTGAAGCACTGGCGCGCCGCGCTGGCGACTGCAAAATCGCCGGTCGACGCCTGGGCCAGCATTGTCGAGAATCCGGACGCACGCGCCGAATGGCAGAAGCAGCGCGGCCTCGGCGGCTTCGTGCGCTCCAGCTGGGAGGAAGTCAACCAGTTGATCGCCAGCGCCAACGTCTACACCATCAAGAAGCACGGCGCGGACCGCATCATCGGCTTCTCGCCGATTCCGGCAATGTCGATGGTCAGCTATGCCGCCGGCAGCCGCTACCTGTCGCTGATCGGCGGCGTCTGCATGAGCTTCTACGACTGGTACTGCGACCTGCCGCCGGCATCGCCGCAGGTCTGGGGCGAGCAGACCGACGTGCCCGAATCGGCCGACTGGTACAACTCGACTTACCTGATCGCCTGGGGCTCGAACGTGCCGCAGACCCGTACGCCGGACGCGCACTTCTTCACCGAAGTCCGCTACAAGGGCGCGAAGACGGTCGCGATCACGCCGGACTATTCGGAAGTCGCGAAGCTGGCCGACCTGTGGATGCATCCGAAGCAGGGCACCGATGCGGCAGTCGCGATGGCGATGGGCCACGTGATCCTGAAGGAGTTCTACTTCGACAAGCGCAGCGCGTACTTCGACGACTACGTGCGCCGCTATACCGACATGCCGAAGCTCGTGCAGCTGGAAGAGCGCACGCTGGACGATGGTCGCAAAGTCATGGTACCGGGCCACTACCTGCGTGCCAGCGACTTCAACGGCAAGCTCGGCCAGGACAACAATCCGGAATGGAAAACCGTCGCGCTCGACCAGGACGACAAGGTCGTGCTGCCGAACGGCTCGATCGGCTTCCGCTGGGGCGCGGAGCAGCGCGACGACCTCGGCAAGTGGAACCTCGAAAACAAGGAAGCGCGCCATGGCGACGACGTCACGCTGAAGCTATCGCTGATGGAAGGCGAGGCGGCTGACTATGAAGTCGGCGAGGTCGCGTTCCCGTATTTCGGCGGCATCGACTCGCCGGGTTTCGAATCGAACAAGCAGAGCCGCGACGGCATCATCATCCGCAAGGTGCCGCTGCGCCGCATCCGCCTCGGCAAGGCTGGCGAAGAGCGTTATGCGCTGGTTGCCACCGTGTTCGACCTGACGGTCGCCAACTACGGCGTCGCGCGCGGCCTGCCCGGCGAGCACGCAGCCGAGAGCTATGACCACGACACGCCGTACACGCCGGCCTGGCAGGAAAAAATCACCGGCGTGCCGCGTGAGCAGGTGATCACGGTTGCGCGCCAGTTCGCCGACAACGCCGACAAGACGCGCGGCAAGTCGATGGTGATCATCGGCGCCGCGATGAACCACTGGTATCACGCCGACATGAATTACCGCGGCATCATCAACATGCTGATGATGTGCGGCTGCATCGGCCAGAGCGGCGGCGGCTGGGCGCACTACGTGGGCCAGGAAAAGCTGCGCCCGCAGACCGGCTGGACTGCGCTCGCGTTCGCACTCGACTGGGTGCGCCCGCCGCGCCAGCAGAACTCGACCTCGTTCTTTTACGCGCACACTGACCAGTGGCGCTACGAAAAGCTCGGCGTGGAGGAAATCCTGTCGCCGCTGGCCGACAGGGCAAAGTTCGGCGGCAGCCTGATCGACTACAACGTGCGCGCCGAGCGCATGGGCTGGCTGCCGTCCGCGCCGCAGCTGCAGACGCATCCGATGCAAGTGGTGAAGGATGCACAGGCCGCCGGCATGGACCCGAAGGACTATGCGGTCAGGGCTCTGAAAGACGGCACGCTGAAGATGAGCTGCGAAGACCCGGACCATCCGGCGAACTGGCCGCGCAACATGTTCGTCTGGCGCTCCAACATCCTCGGATCGAGCGGCAAGGGGCATGAGTACTTCCTCAAGCACCTGCTCGGCACCACGCATGGCGTGCAGGGCCGCGACCTGGGTGACGACGACGCGAAGCCGGCCGAAGTCCGGTGGCATGAGCAGGCGCCGGAGGGCAAGCTCGACCTGCTGGTGACGCTCGACTTCCGCATGAGCACGACTTGCCTGTATTCCGACATCGTGCTGCCGACCGCGACCTGGTACGAGAAGAACGACCTCAACACCAGCGATATGCATCCGTTCATCCATCCGTTGTCGACCGCCGTCGACCCGGCATGGCAGGCAAAGAGCGACTGGGAAATTTACAAGGGCTTCGCAAAAGCGTTCAGCGAAGTGTGCGTCGGCCACCTCGGCGTCGAAAAAGAGCTGGTGCTGACGCCGCTGATGCACGACACCCCGGCCGAACTGGCGCAGCCGTTCGGCGTGGCCGAGTGGAAGAAGGGCGAGTGCGATCTGGTGCCGGGCAAGACCGCGCCGCAGATCACGGTGGTTGAGCGTGACTATCCGAACACTTATCGCCACTTCACGGCGCTGGGCCCGCTGATGGCCAAAGCCGGCAATGGCGGCAAGGGCATTGCATGGAATACCGTCGATGAAGTGCACCAGCTGGGCGAGCTGAACGGCAAGGTGCCGGCGGAAGGCGTGACCCAGGGAATGCCGAAGATCGAGACCGACATCGACGCCTGCGAGGTGGTGCTGCAACTGGCGCCCGAGACCAATGGCCATGTGGCAGTGAAGGCCTGGGAGGCGCTGGGAAAAATCACCGGCCGCGACCATACCCATCTGGCGCTGCACCGCGAAGACGAGAAGATCCGCTTCCGCGACGTGCAGGCGCAGCCGCGCAAGATCATTTCATCGCCGACCTGGTCCGGCCTCGAGAGCGAGAAGGTGTCGTACAACGCCGGCTACACCAACGTGCACGAGATGATCCCCTGGCGCACCCTGACCGGCCGCCAGCAGTTCTACCTCGATCATCCGTGGATGCATGCCTTCGGCGAAGGCTTCTCCAGCTACCGGCCGCCGGTGGACCTGAAGACGGTGGAAGAGATGATCGACCGCAAGCCGAACGGCAATGCGGAGATTTCGCTGAACTTCATCACGCCGCACCAGAAGTGGGGCATCCACAGCACCTACAGCGACAACCTGCACATGCTGACGCTGAACCGCGGCGGCCCGGTGGTCTGGCTGTCGGAGGACGACGCCAGGCGCGCCGGCATCGCCGACAACGACTGGATCGAGCTGTTCAACACCAACGGGGCGATTGCAGCGCGCGCGGTGGTCAGCCAGCGGGTGAAGAACGGGATGGTGATGATGTACCACGCGCAGGAAAAGATCGTGAATACGCCGGGATCGGAAATCACGAACACCCGCGGCGGCATCCACAACTCGGTGACGCGCATCGTGACTAAGCCCACACACATGATCGGTGGCTACGCTCAGTTCAGCTACGGCTTCAACTACTACGGAACCATCGGCACCAACCGCGACGAGTTTGTCATCGTGCGCAAGATGCGCAAGGTGGACTGGCTGGACGGCGAGTCCGCCCCGACCGAGCAAGCCTGACGCACCAGCAGAGAACCAGGAGAAACAGCAATGAAAGTTCGCGCACAGATCGGCATGGTGCTGAACCTCGATAAATGCATCGGGTGCCACACCTGCTCGGTAACCTGCAAGAACGTCTGGACCAGCCGGCCCGGCGTCGAATATGCATGGTTCAACAACGTCGAGACCAAGCCCGGCATCGGCTATCCGAAAGAGTGGGAGAACCAGGAGCGCTGGAACGGCGGCTGGGTCAGGAATGCCGACGGCACGATCGCGCCGAAGCAGGGCGGCAAGTGGAAGATGCTGATGAACATCTTCGCCAACCCGAACCTGCCGCAGATCGACGACTATTACGAGCCCTTCACCTTCGACTATGAGCACCTGCAGGGTGCGCCGGAATCGAAGGCGGCGCCGACCGCGCGTCCGCGCAGCCTGATCACAGGCAAGCGCATGGAGAAAATCGAATGGGGCCCGAACTGGGAAGAGATCCTCGGCGGCGAATTTTCGAAGCGCAGCAAGGACCCGAACCTGGCCAACTTCGAGCAGGTGCAGAAGGAGATGGTCGGCCAGTTCGAGAACACCTTCATGATGTACCTGCCGCGGCTGTGCGAGCACTGCCTGAACCCGGCCTGCGTCGCGTCGTGTCCGTCGGGCTCGATCTACAAGCGCGAGGATGACGGCATCGTGCTGATCGACCAGGACAAGTGCCGCGGCTGGCGCATGTGCGTGTCGGCCTGTCCGTACAAGAAGATTTATTACAACTGGCAGAGCGGCAAGGCCGAGAAATGCACCTTCTGCTTCCCGCGCATCGAGGCGGGCCAGCCGACCGTGTGTTCCGAAACCTGCGTCGGCCGCATCCGCTATCTCGGCGTCATGCTGTATGACGCCGACCGCATCGCCGAGGCCGCCAGCGCAGAGAACGACAAGGACTTGTACCAGGCCCAGCTCGATATTTTCCTCGACCCGAACGATCCGAAGGTGATCGAGCAGGCAAGGAAGGACGGCATCCCGGAAGCGTGGCTGGAAAGCGCGCGCAAGAGCCCGGTCTACAAAATGGCCATCGACTGGAAGATCGCGCTGCCGCTGCACCCGGAATACCGGACGCTGCCGATGGTCTGGTATGTGCCTCCGCTGTCGCCGATCACCGCAGCCGCGAACGCCGGCCATGTGGGTACCAATGGCGAACTGCCCGACATCGCGCAGATGCGGATCCCGGTGCAGTACCTCGCCAACCTGCTGACCGCCGGCGATACCGCGCCGGTGATCCGCGCGCTCGAACGGATGCTGGCGATGCGCGCTTTCCAGCGCGGGCGCCATGTGGAGGGCGTGCAGAACCTCGCGGTGCTCGAGCAGGCCGGCCTGACGGTGGCCGAGGTCGAGGCGATGTATCAGGTGATGGCAATCGCGAACTACGAAGACCGCTTCGTGATCCCGAGCTCGCATCGCGAGTATGCGGAAAACACTTTCGACCTGCGCGGCGGCTGCGGCTTCTCGTTTGGCAACGGCTGCTCGGACGGCCAGTCGGAAGAGAGCCTGTTCGGCGGCAAGAAGCGCCGCACGATACCGATCCAGTCCGTAATCTGAGGAGACGGCAATGACAACCCTTAAGGAAAACCGATACACGCTGCGCGCGCTGGCGCGCCTGCTGGCCTATCCGGACGCCTCGCTGCGTCCGGAGCTGGGCCACCTTGCTGCCGCAATCGACGCCGAGGCCGTATTGCCGCAGGCACGCCGCGCCGAGCTGGGCGCGCTGGTGCATGAGCTGCTGCGCATGGATCCGATCGAAGCCGAAGCGCGCTATGTTGAAACTTTCGATCGCGGCCGCGCCACCTCGCTGCACCTGTTCGAGCATGTGCACGGCGATTCGCGCGACCGCGGCCCGGCCATGGTCGACCTTGCGCAGACCTATGAAAAGGCCGGACTGCAGATGGCGCCGGATGAATTGCCGGACCATCTCGGCGTCGTGCTCGAGTTCGCATCGACCCAGCCGGCCGACATTGCCGCCGACTTCCTCGGTGAACTGGCGCACATCGTCAGCGCGGTATTCAGCGCGCTGCTCAAGCGCGAAAGCCCGTATGCATCGGTGCTGGCTGCGGTGCTCGATCTGTCCGGTCATCCAGCAAAGCCGGTGCCTTTCTCGGCCGACGAGCCGATCGACGTCAGCTGGCAGGAACCGGAGCCCTTCGACGGCTGCAGCTCGCGCGGCCAGTCGCGGCCCGGCGAACCGCAGCCCATCCACATCGTTCGCAAATCCACTTCTCCGGGAGCACAGGCATGAACGGCCTCGACAATTTCCTGTTCGGGATTTATCCCTACATCGCGCTGTGCGTTTTCCTGCTCGGCAGCCTGATCCGCTTCGACCGCGACCAGTACACGTGGAAGAGCGACTCGTCCCAGCTGCTGCGCGCCGGCCAGCTGCGCTGGGGCAGCAACCTGTTCCACCTCGGCGTGCTGTTCCTGTTCTTCGGGCACAGCGTCGGCATGCTCACGCCGCACTTCATGTACGAGCACTTCATCTCGGCCGGCGACAAGCAGTTGATGGCGATGGTGTCCGGCGGCCTATTCGGCCTGCTGGGTTTCATTGGCGTCAGCATTTTGCTGCATCGCCGCCTGGCGGATGAGCGCATTCGTGCGACCTCGAAGGCCAGCGACATCGCGCTGCTGGTGCTGCTGTGGCTGCAGTTCGCGCTGGGGCTGGCGACGATTCCACTGTCGGCCCAGCATCTCGACGGCGGCATGATGCTCAAGCTCGCCGAATGGGCGCAGCGCATCGTCACTTTCCGTGGCGGCGCCGTCGAATTGCTGGCGGAAGCGGGCTGGGTGTTCAAGGCCCACATGTTCCTCGGCATGAGCCTCTTCTTCATCTTCCCGTTCACGCGGCTGGTGCACGTCTGGAGTGGCTTCGGCACGCTGGCCTATGTTGCGCGTCCTTACCAGCTGGTGCGCAGCGGTCGCATCGGCATGACCCCGCGCGCGCCGGCCCCCGCACCAGGAGACCATTGATGGGCACCCAGATGACTGACCCCACCGGCTGCGGCGGGCACTGCGGCTGCGGGGAATCGGCCGCGGCGGGCGCCGTCCCCCGCATCAACGGCATTGCGCTGCATGCTGCCGGCGAACGGCATGGCGAAGCCGCCTTGCGCGAGCTGGCCTGGGCCGAACTGCTGCGCCAGCAGGCCGTGCGCCTCGGTTACCTGCCGGCGCTACAGGCCGAAGTGGCACCGGCGCTCGACGAGGCCGGACGCGAGGCGCTGGAGGCGATGCTGGACGCCGAAGTGCCGGTACGCCAGCCCGATGGCGAGGAGTCGCGCCGGCATTACGACGCAAACCGCGCACAGTTCGCTGTGGGCCAGTCGCTTCAGGTGCGGCACATCCTGTTCGCGGTGACGCCGGGTGTCGACGTCCAGAAGCTGGTCCGCCGTGCGGAAGAATCGCTGCATGAATTGTCACTGCCCGGTGTGCCGGGAGGGCGTTTCGCAGAGCTGGCAGCGACGCTGTCCAACTGTCCGTCCGGCGCCAGCGGCGGCGAGCTTGGCTGGCTGTCGCCGCACGAGCTGTCCCCGGAATTGGCGAAGGCGCTGTTCTTCCGACCGGAAGGCGGCATGGCGAAGGGGCTGCAGCCGCTGCTGATCCATAGCCGGTTCGGCCTGCACATCGTCGAGGTGACCGGGCAGCAGGCAGGCCGGCAGCCCGCCTTCGAGGAGGTGCGCGAGCAGATCGCGGCCCGGCTGGCGCTGCAGTCGCGCGCGACCGCGCTGCACCAGTACATCACGCTGCTCGCCGGGCAGGCCGAGGTATCCGGCATCGAACTCGACGGCGCGCTGTCGCCGCTGGTGCAATGAACGGGGCCGACGGCGACGAGCTGCTGCAGCGGCTACGTCATTTCCATGCCGATTACTTCCCGCTGCACCAGCAGCGCTTCCAGGACCTGGTCGCGCAGGGGCAGCATCCGAAGATGCTGTTTATCGGCTGCTCGGATTCGCGGCTGGTTCCGCACTTGCTGACCGGCGCGGGCCCGGGCGAACTGTTCACTGTCCGGAACGTCGGTGCGCTGGTACCGCCGTGGGACGGCTCGCACGGGCTGCATGGCACCAGCGCAGCGATCGAGTTCGCGGTGCTGCAACTGAAGGTCGAAAGCATCATCGTCTGCGGGCACAGCCACTGCGGCGCGATCCGTGCTGCCTACGAGGGCGTGCCGGACGAGGCGAGAGCGCTGAAGAACTGGCTGGCGCTGGCCGACGAGGCGCTGCTCCCGGTGCAGCCTTGCCCGGAGGCGCTCGCACGCACCGAGCAGCGTGCAGTCGTGCTGCAGCTGGAGCGACTGATGGATTACCCGATGGTGCGACGCGCCGTCGAGGCCGGCCGGCTCACCCTGCATGGCTGGCATTACGTGATCGAGGAGGGCGACGTGCATGTGTTCGACGCCCGCCGCGGGGCCTTCATCCCCGCCTCGGTCGCGACCCATGTCGGCGCCTGACCGTACGGCGGCGCCATTCACCATCCATTTGAGGAATGATCATGAACATCACGAGGATTGCCGCTGCCTGTGCGTGGCTGGCGGCAATGTCCACTGCCCATGCCGGAGCACCGGCCGGGGTGCCTGCGCCGCAATCGCTGGCCGACGCTGTCAGTCAGGGCCAGTCGCTGTCGAGTTTCCGGCTGCGCGACGAATTCGTCCGGCAGGATGGCAAGGCCGAGGACGCGAATGCGCTGACGCTGCGCAGCCTGATCGGCTGGCAGACGGCACCGCTGCACGGCCTGTCGGTCGGCGCGCAGCTGATCAATGTCGGCGTGCTCGACGACGGCTATGACAACGGCGCGAAGGGCGTGACCCAGCCCGGGCGCGCCGCCTACCCGCGCATCGCGGATCCGGATTACACCGGCATCAACCAGCTGTACGTCGACTGGACCGGACTGAAGGACACCCGCCTGCGGTTGGGCCGCCAGTCCGTCAAGCTGGACAATGTGCGCTTCGTCGGCAATGTGGAATTCCGGCAGGTGATGCAGGTGTTCGACGGCGTGTCGGTCGAGAACAAGGGGCTGTTGCCGAAGACCACGCTGTTTGCCGCGCATTTCGACCGGGTCACGCAGGTATCGACCGCGCGCCAGGACGCGAGCATCAGCCTGCTGAATGCGCGCCATGCGCTGTCGCCCACCGAAAACCTGGTCGGCTACGGTTATTTTGTCGGCTGGGATGCGGCGGCACTGCAGGCCGGCTCCAGTCGTACCTTGGGCGTCCGGCTGGACGGTGCGCGGCCGCTGGCAAATGACCTGAAGCTGCTGTACACCGCCGAGTATGCGAAGCAGGACCCGACCAAGTCGGGCGCGGCTGCCATCGACAGCCATTACGCGCGGCTGGGTGCAGGCGCGCAGAAGGGAAGCTGGTTTGCGCGCATCGACCGCGAAGTCCTCTCCAGCAATAACGGCCAGTCGGCATTCCAGACGCCGCTCGGCACCAACCACCTGTTCCAGGGCTGGGTCGACAAGTTTCTGGTCACGCCGAAGGAAGGCATTCGCGATACCTTCGTCACCGCCGGCACCCGGCTGGGCAAGTTCACGCTCGCCACCGAGTATCACCGGCTTGATTCGGACGTGCCTTTCGTTTCGGGCGCGGGTACGGCCAGGCGCTACGGAACCGAGTGGGATGTGTCGGTCAGCTACCCGTTCAGCAAGCAGCTGAGCGGCAAGTTCGAGGCAGGCAGCTTCCGCGAGCGCAATCCGTACACCGCGACCGCGACTTCGCGCATCCGGGACACTGACAAGGTCTGGATCACGATGCTGTATGTGTTCTGATCAGAACCGGTGCTGTATGCCGATGTTGACCGCGCTCTGGTCGCTGGTGCTCTCTGACGGCGTGCTGCGGTCGGAGCGATAGCGGTCGTACAGCGTGAACGGCGCGCCGGCACCCCCGGGGCGCCGTGCATGGGCGACGTCGAGGTAGAGCTCGGTGCGCTTGCTGAAGGCATAGACGGTACCGAGCGCCAGCATTTGAACGTCATCGTTGCCGCCACCCCCGACGCGGTCGCGCACGTCGTAATAGCCGGCATTAAACGAGATCCGCTCGTTCATCTTCCATTTCGCGCCGGCGAACCAGGTGTCGGCCGAGGTGCGTCCGGCAACGGTCGCGCCCGGCGTGATGGCCGCAAAGCCGCCGCCGGTCGGATTGCGGGTGCGCGCATAGCCGAGGTTGAATGTCCATGCATCTATCTTCGCCTTCGCGGCCAGCAGGTCGATGCGCTGGTTCACGTCTTCCTCGCCGGCACCGAGCCGCATTTCGCCGTGGGCATAACCGATCTCGAGCGGGCCGCGCGCGTAGCGCAGGCCGGCGACATAGCTCGAGCCGGTGCGGCTGCTGCCCGCCGTACCGCCGATGGCGTAAGCCGCATCGAACGCAAGGCCGCCGAACGCGGGCGATGAATAGCGCAGCATGTTGTCGAAACGGCTGACGCCCGAGCCGCTGTAGAAACCGGCATAGCGTGCGATCGGCTTGAGGCCTGCGAAATTCCAGTTGCCGCGTGCGTCGAAGTCGTCCGCGAGGTCGTAGATCAGGTTCTTGCCCCGGCCCAGCTTCAGCGCGCCCAGCCGCTCGCTGGACAGCGTGACATTCGCCTCGCGGTCGAACAGGGAGCCCTCGCTCTGGGTACCGGTGCCGCCGGCGTCGCGTCCGGCGGCACCGGAGCGCAGGGACAAATTGGATTCCAGGGTGAAACCCAGCTTGAGTCCGCTGCCGAGATCCTCGCTGCCGCGCAGGCCC
>JAIXTG010000010.1 GCA_027484285.1 Oxalobacteraceae bacterium
CGCTGTTCGTCAAGCTGTGGCAGATGCCGCCCACCGAAGGCCGGCGCGTGCGGATCAATACCCGCGATGCCTCGCTGTGGACGGAACAGGACGGGCGCCAGTCCTGCCCGCTGTTCACTAGCGACGGAGAACAGGTGTCATTGCAGCGACTGCCAGCCGGGAGGCCGGTTTTCCCGGAAGCCGTGGAAGGCGCGGAACTGCTGATACTTGATGGCGCGCTGCTGCAAGGCGACGAGCGATATGACGGCGGCACCTGGATAAGGCTGCCCGCAGGCTCTTACCCCGGGCTTTGCGCTGGCGCTGCAGGTGTGACCGTGTATGTGAAGACCGGGCCGCTCAGGACCGAGGCGCCCTCGGAGCCGGCAGCAAGCTGACGGCGCATGCCTGCCCGGCCGGCCGCCCTTTCCTGCTGGAAAGGCGAGCGTCCGCAAGCCGGCGCCTCCGGGCCTTGCCGGCTTGCCGCGTTACATCCCTCTGGGCCTAAGTTGCCCATTCGAAAATTGCTTCTGATAAACTTTCGGCGTCGATACTCGGTCCAGAAGCGGTGCGTTGCTGCTTCCCATCAGGACTTCAACATGCCGAACTCCGTGCCCACCCCGCCCCTGTTTCACAACTTCACGCTGCCCTACAAGGAGTCCGACCGCGTCGCAGCCCTGCACGCGAGCCAGATCCTCAGTAATGCCCCAATGGAGCTGCTGGAGGAGCTGGCAATGCTGGCCCGGCTGGTGGCCGGCACCGAGCGGGGGTTCGTCGACATCGTGAAGGAAACCACCACCTATGTGCTGGCCCACTCCTGCGGTTTCGATGGGGAGCTGGAGCGCTCGGATTCCTTTTGCGCGACCACGATTCTCACGCCGGACGAAGTCATGGTGGTTGAGGATGCCCGGGAAGACCCGAGGTTCAGGAACCTCTCGATCGTCACTGGCGAGCCGTTCATCCGCTTCTATGCAGGCGCACCGATCCTGTCGCCGGAAGGCTTGCCGATTGGGGCGCTGTGCGTCACCGACTCTTCGCCCCGCACGATGTCGGCAGAGCAGATCCGGGGCCTCAAGGGTTTGGCCCGGGCCGTGACTGCGCGGCTGGAGCTGACGCGGACCGTCGGCAAGCTGCACGATGAACAGAAAAAATTCAAGGCGTTCATGGACAACGGCCCGACGGTGTCCTTCATGAAGGACACGCAGGGGCGCTATGTGTTCGCCAACCAGCGGTTCCTCGATACGTTTGACATGGGTGAAGGCGACCTGCTGGGCAAGCGCGACCTCGACCTGTGGCCACAATCGATTGCCGAGCCACTGGTGGCGCATGATCGCTATGTGCTCTCCCAGAACCAGATGGTGGAGCTTACTGAAGCCGGACCGACCGACAAGGACGGCAATGCGACCTGGTGGCAGTCCTATAAATTTGCCGTGCCCGGCGACCAGAAGCTGCTGGGCGGCGTGGCCATGGACGTGACTAACCTGCACCGGGTGCAGGAAAAATTCAGGCACCTGGCCGGCACCGATGTGCTGACCGGGCTGCCAAACCGGATGGAGCTGAATGAATCGCTGCAGGAGGCGATCGACCGACGCCGCAGCAAGGGCCACCTGATGGCCCTGATGTTCATGGATGTCGATCACTTCAAGAAAGTGAATGACGACTTCGGCCATGCAGTGGGCGACCAGATCCTAATCGACTTCTCCAGCCGCGTGAAAAGCGCCATCCGGCACAGCGACCTGCTGTTCCGCCTGGCAGGCGATGAATTTGTGGTGATCCTCGAGAACCTCAAAGACGCTGAAGAAGCGGAAACTGTTGCCCGCAAGATTTACGAGGCACTGAAAACGCCCGCGATGATCGACGAGCACCCGCATCAGATCTCGACCAGCATCGGCATCGCCATCATTGCGAAGGAGTCGCGCGATCCTTCCACCCTGCTGTCGCAGGCCGACCATGCCCTCTACGAAGCCAAGCGGAGCGGACGGGGCCGCTATGCGTCGATCAGTGTCTGATGCTTGCCGTGGTGGCTGGCATCAAGGCGGCGGATCGCCCGATGCCGCGATGCGCAGCACCCGGTAGACGGGCAGCTGACGCTTCTAATTAGTGGTATTCGGCAGGTACCGGCGTGAGCGGCAAATCGAAATAGAACGTGCTGCCCTTGCCTGCCGTGCTCTCAAAACCAATCACGCCGCCATGCTGCTCGACGATAGCCTTGCAAATCGCGAGACCCAGGCCAGTGCCTGCCGGGCCGTTTGCGTCGTCCGGACGGACCTGCGCAAAGCGCTGAAAAATCCGGTGGCGAAACTCTTCGGGAATGCCTGCCCCGCGATCAACCACCGACACCCGCAGGCTGCTTCCCATCCGATGGATTCGCACCTGCACCGCACCCCCGTGCTTTGAAAACTTGATGGCATTCGACAGCAGGTTGACGAGCACTTGCGTGATCCGATGCTCGTCCATATGGCAGAGGGCTTCGGCATCCGCGAGGCCGGTATCGCAGCCGAGGGTGACGCCGAAAGACTCGGCATACGGCTGCAGCGTCACCATCGCATGGCGCACCCAGGGGCCCAGCGATTGCAGCTGGCAATGTATCGTGAGCTGGCCGCCATCCATCTTTTCCAGGTCGAGAATGTCATTGACGATCTGGACGAGGCGCGCGCAGTTTTTTTCCGCAATGTCCAGCAGGCGAACATGGGGTTCGGGCAGCGTGCCCTCCATCGACAGCATCAGCTTGACGGCCCCCTGGATCGATGTGACGGGCGTACGCAATTCATGGGACACCGTGGCGACAAACGCGGATTTCATCGCGTCCAGTTCGCGCTGCTCGGTCATGTCGCGGATGATGAGGGTAAAGCATGCGAGGCCGCCGATCTCGGTGCGCCCGATACGCACCTCGGCCGGAAAGGGCGTGCCATCCGGCGCAACGAGCTGCAGGTCAGCCGGCATCCTGTGATGCGGCTGCGCGCTCGCCAGCAGCGTGCGCAGGCACTCGGCCAGCGGCGCAATCGCTGTCGCCGGCAACAGCTCACGGAGCGACTGCCCGATCATGCTGTCGGCGGCTTTGCCAAACATCTGGCTGGCTGCGCGATTGAAGGTATGCATCTGCAGCTGCTCGTCGACCGCGATCATGGCATCGGCCGCACTGTCCATCACGACCCGCAGGCGGCGGCCTGATTTATCTGCGTCGGCGTTGGCCTGCTCGAGTTCACGCAGGTTCAGCTCGCGCTCCGCCCAGGCAGCGAGATCGGCCAGCCAGAGGCGATCTTCGCCGGAGAAGGCACGCGGCTTCCAGCCGGCCACGAACAGCGTGCCCAGCGGACGGCCATGGATCGACTTCAGCGGCATGCCGGCATAAAAGCGCAGGTGCATGTCGCCGGTGACCATGGGGTTGTCGATGAAGCGAACATCCTGCGTCATGTCCGTCACGATCAGCGGCTGGCCGTCATACACCGCATGCGCGCACACCGAAATGCTGCGCGGCGCCTCGGAGCGATCCGCTCCGGCGCAGGACTTGAACCATTGGCGATGACGGTCGATCAGGCAAACCGCGGCCATCGGCACATCAAACAGGCGCTGTGCGGCCTTAGTAATTCGGTCGAAACGCGACTCGGCGACGGTATCGAGGACGTCCAGCGCATAAAGGTCGGCAAGGCGCAGTTCGTCGTCGGGGGGAATGAGGGCTTCGGCCATCAGTGACTTCAAGGAGAGTAGCGGTTGTCCGGCAGGAGAGATTCGCACCCTGCACCGCTTTGCAGGTGTGCTGCAGTCGTGCCGCAGTCGTGCATTGCGGGCCGCTGCCGCTGTGGAATTCCACTTACGGCTGCTTGTCTGGCATTCCCCTGAGTTTTTTAGCGAGGGTAATCGGGCGCGGGGATTGGTTAAGCGGTGAACAACAAGGCAAACGGACGCTTGTTTTCGTTGTCGCGGTGTTGGGTGATGGCGGTTGTTGGGGAAGCGGTGGCGAGGCTTGCCCGATACGTGAGCAGGGTTCACTGCAAGACTGCCAGTTAATGACCGCTGTGCATTTCGCCCCCCTGCTCCAGTGGCTGCTCGGTGTTATCTCGCTGCGCAGGTACGCTTAATCGCTGGCCATTGCGTCGGCTGCCGGCTGGAAAGGGACTCTGTCTGCTGTCAATCGCGTCGTACATTTACCGACGCCGCTTGTCTGGCACTTTTACACTGGACCTCTGCAGATTCGCGAACTGTCTCAGGGAGATTCTCATGGTCCGGAAAATCATCGGTTTAATTCTTCTTGTCAGCCATCAGAGGAGCCACGAATAAAGCACGACGCGAACCCAGACAACGCAGGTGCAAGAAATTTTTATCGGCGCGAGCCGAGCACGACCCAAAGAAGGAATATAGGCAACAACAAAGCGCAGTGGGATAAACCGCTTGCGGCTGAAATGCGGCGAGGAGATACAGTGAATTCGGCTGAGATTTGTGGAGCGGAGTGAATAACGTGGCACAGCAGATTCGCACACATTTCCGTACACACCCTCGCTTTTGAGGGAAAAGCTCTTAGACGCAAAGCAAGTCTAAGTTCTTGATTATATTGGCGGAGAGGGTGGGATTCGAACCCACGGTACCTTGCGGTACGCCTGATTTCGAGTCAGGTACATTCGACCACTCTGCCACCATCTCGTAGTTCGTTGATTCGATGGGTCTTTTCCGTTTGTCTCGCGAATCTACGCGTCGTTCATCGCGCAGGTAGGACTCTAACGCAACCTCACCTTTTGTAGCAGTTTTGTAGCAGAGTTTTGTAGCAAACCGGCGGACGGCGGGGCTGCTTGGATGGGCTCAGCGCAAAGTACCGCGGGTTCGAATCCCACCCCGATACAGCAGTGAATGCAGCTATGCTGCATTCACTGCACCACGGCCGCTCGATGCCGGGACGGGATGCGACTCACACACGCAGGCTCCTCACGGTGACTTGTCGCCGCCGGCAACCCCAAGGTCCGCCTTGGGGTCGTGTGTTTCTCGAAGGTAAGCCAGCGCCTTGCACCTTCTTACGCTCTTCCACCCTCAAGCGCGTTCGCGTTACCCGCTTGCCTAGACTGCCTCACACCGCAATCCCAGAAATTGCCTCGCTGCTGAACGTCAGTTCATCGCCCCTCTCTTTATAGGACAGCGGTACGCATCAACGAAATCGAGCAAACGGTCAGGCGCTGCTTTCCATGTTAGACAAAGAGCTGACTCGCGACTTCCTCGAGCAACTTCATCAGGTCCGCCGGATGCCGGACCAAGTGATACGACCAATGTGCAGAGCGACCATCATTGTTGACGGCATTGCACCAGCGATGCGCCGCAGCGGCTTTGATTTCGGCATCACCCAGCTCGCCCTTGATTTCAATAACCAGACGCTGTCCATTGGACACGGGCAGAAATGCTGGCGATGGCCGAGCCCGACCGGCTCGTCACGCGCGTCTGCGTCGATGCCTGCCTGCAGTGGCTGTGGGCCGGCGAGCGTGCATTTCGGCACCATGCGCGCAGCGTCGATGTTCAGTTCAACACCTACGTAGGCAACTGCGAGCGATGGCGCTGTCATCCGCAGGTATCGCTTCCATGGTCGAGAAGCTGCGGAGTACCCAGTCACAGTATCGCCGCTTGAACGAGCTAATTATCAAAAAGCTGCGGCTGATTCAGCAGCTGCATGCGACGGCACGGCGGCTGGCCTCCGGCGGTCGTCTTCGCATCGATGGGCAAAGAAAACTCGTCAGCGATGACCGCGATTTTGCGATGACCTATGAAGCGACCCGCGCGCAGTTGGCAGCCCTCGAAGTGCAATTCACCGCGCTGCTGCAGGAAATGGATATCTTGCCTTCTGAGGGCAAGAGGGCGTCTGCCTCTACCCCAGAGTGATGGCATGAGACGGCATGAGATGGCATGTCTGCCGGTGTCTGGCATACCACGCGGTGCAGACCCGACAGCGCAGTCTCGTGGGAGACCTGGCTTGACCCGTTGTCTGCGTCGCGCTGACAATGCGGTTTTTCCTCACCGAGGCCTGCATGCCCGACTCGCAGCAGCGCGACCTTGACGCGGTCAGTACCCATGTCAGCCGTACACTCTCTTCCATGCTGTCGCTGCACGGCTACCTCGGCTGTCAATTGACCCGCTGCACACCGCTGGCCGACGGGCTCGACGCAACCTTTACAATTGGTCCGCTTCCGAGCGACCCGCCCATGCTTGAAGCGCATATCAGCGTGCGACAGCAGCCGGCCCTCGTCATTCGGCTCTTGCGCGGGGGAGCCGAAGTGGCGACCCTGTCGACCGACGTTGCGCTGGCCAGCCTGACAAACGATGTCGCCCCGATGGTCGAACTGATGGCATCGGTGTTGGGCACCCTCATCAACCAGCTGCCCGACGACGAGCGGGCCCATGCACTCGAGCATGTACGCGCTGCCCATGCCAACGGACTCGGGCAATGGGCCACCCCGCCCTGGCCGACCCTGCAATAGCGCCGCCGAGGGCTGCGGGCAGCGACAGTCCCCTTCTGCGTCAGCCTGAGCACCCGTTGTCGTGCAAACGTCGATGGCAACGCCCGCCAGCGGCCATGGTGACCATTGATGTTGGCACGCTCGCGGCGTCTCGGTTGCGGCACCCCTCTCTCCCCTGCGGCAGGATTCGACAAGCGACAACGCTCACCTTGCCAGGTTTTCCGACACTGGTGCCTTGCAAGCGACTTGGGCGAGGCGAGCATGAAAGCAGGATGGGCCGCAGCGGGGCTGGTAGGGATTCTGTCAGCGTGCGGCGGCGGTGGCAGCACGACGCCGTCCAGCGGCGCACCGAGAAGCACGGGCGGCAGCATCAACCTGCCAACGACCGGGACATCCGGGACGCCCGGCACATCCACGGACACCCCGAATGCGGGGGCCGACACCTCCCCGCCAGCACCCGGCTCGACCCCGAGCAGCCCGGTGGCCATGGTCGTGGCCTATCCGAACCCACCTCTCGGGATGTTTCTGACGGACCTGAACGACAACGGTCACGCAGCCGGTTTCAGCGACTACACGACGCCGCTTTCCGTCTCGGCGCAGAACTATCACGTGGCCACCGTCGAGAACTTTGCCCCGATACCCGTGCCGACGCAAACCAACGCAGGCAGCAACAATGACGCCGGCGTGATGGCCGGCAGCTCGACCGATGCGGCCGGCCAGACCTGGCACTGGCGCTGGGATGGTGCGACAACGACACCGGTACCGGCGCCTACCGACCGCTCGCTGACGTTGGCCAGCGTCATCGGCATCGACAATGCCAGCCGGGTGGCCGTGCAGCTCTGGGAGGGCAGTCTTCGGCGCGTCGCCTCGGTCGATGCGGCGGGCCGCTATACGGTCATGCCGGCACTGGGCGACGCCAACGATGTGAACGGGGAAAACGCCAATCTGGTCAGCAACGGCGGCGTCATTGCCGGCTACGCGCGGCTCGGCAACGGCGGCACCAGCATCTTCACCTGGACGCCGGGACAGATGCCGCGCATCGTCTTTACCGACTCGATGGGCGTCTGCGGCTGCTCGATACGCTCGGTCAATGACCAAGGGCAGGTGCTGCTGGATGTCCAGACGCCCCGCTCGGCGGGCGGCGGCACCACTCGGGACCCGGCGTATGGGCTGCTGGTGTCGTCGACCGGCGTCACCCGCCTGCCGCTAGGCAACCATTGGGGCCTCAACAATGCCGGCGAGATTGTTGGCGCCATTAGCAGCAGTAACGCCGACGACCGCTACCCGAGCGGGTTTTGGCTCGTCAATGGGCAAATACGCGACCTGAACGACTACACGCAGGCCGCGTCGTTCGGCTGGCGCTTCGGACTGGCGAAATTCATCAACAACCGCAAGCAAATCGTCGGCACCGGCATCTTCAACGGTCAAGAGCGCTGGTTCTTGCTGACGCTGAAGTGACGGGTGAACTGCCACCACCAGCTTTTCGGAATGGCGGCATCGATGAAAGCCACGAGGCCTGGGAGAGGAGGAGTCCCTTGGAGTCGCCTTCAAGTAAGACGACCAGAAGGCAGCATCTCTCAACCGCGTTGAAGGCTATCGCTTGCAGCCTAAACCTTCTATTTCTTACCCTATTTAAACAGTTATTAGGCGTTCTGCGTTTTGGCTTGGAAATGTGCGGGATTTCACTTGAGAAATGACCGGAATTTTTGCAGTTCTGCTCAAAGCCGCCCACGTTGTAAGCGGCGCTCAAGGTCTCGCAGCGCATCGTAGAGCTTTTCATTGAAGCGCGAGTCGGCGCGGGTCGATGGCGAGAACGCACGCTGACGAAACCCCCTGACGCGCCGCTCGCCGCGCGCCATCGGCTGGGCAAAGACGCTGGCGCGGGCCTTGAACACTTGCGTTTGGAAAGGCGATAGGTCGCTGAGCCGGCGCGTATGGAAATAGCCCCGCACCGCCTTGGCAAAACCGAATTGCGTGAATTGCGTCAGGGTGGGCGGCCCATCAAGCGCCAGCGCCGACCAGCCGGCGAGATTGACCGTTAACTCAAAGCGCAGGCGGTACTCGGCCGGTGGCAGCGGCTGCTTCCGGTCGCGGTCTTTGACATACATGCGCATCGCCAGTGGGTCGTCTTTGTGCCCGATGTACAACGTCATCGGCGTCGCCAGGCAATCGACCAATTGCCGAGGCCCTTTGACCTCACTGCCCACTTCCCTGAGAAGTTCCTCACCAGCCTCGTCTTTGCCATAAAACCGCGCGGCAAACGACAGCGGCTTGGCCAGCCGGAGATACCAGTGGATGCCCACCTCGGCCAGCTGGCGAGTCAGGCTCGAACTATCAGGCTCCCGCAACTGGGCATCGATGGCGATTTCCGTTCCTTCGATGCGGCTCTCTGCCACGCCGAACCGCTGCTGCAGCCGACTGTGCAGCTGATGCAGCGTCGCCCAGCGGGCAACGTCTTGCAGACGAATCACGAACCGTTTAGAAACATTTCCAGCGGCAGCTGCTACTGGTGCGACGAAGAGTCCGTGGGGTTCAAATGTATCCCCGAGCAAGTTGCGCACATGCTGGAACTGCGTCGGACGCATCAGCGTCACGCCGATGTCGACCCAATCGAGCGAGGCACGAAGGGAGAGGTTTTCAAACAGTGAGCCCTGATACACCCTCAACATGTCAGTCGCCGGGTCGTTGACCAACAAGGGCAAGGAACGCGGTTCAATCGTCATCGACGCACCTTTCAGCGATAGTGAAATCAAGGTATTGGCGCATGGTCGGTCATGGCCTTGCATTTCATTATAGGCAGTGCCCTGCTGAAGTTTCGATGCTTGCCTGAATCTTTTCGAGGCCGTCTGCGACACTATCGCGCAAGCCGGCACCCATGCAACCTGGTCGGCACCCGAGACGAGCGAACCGCAATGGAAGAGCTGATGTCGCCGCACCCTTCGCTTGCCGTCGATGCGCGTGTTTGACGGTTTTTCAGCGGACCTTGGCAAGGCCGCGGACGGGTAATGGGCGGAACGATTTAAAACGGCCATTAAGCCGTTTTCCGAGTCCGCACATCATTCCATAGTCATCGCGCTTGAAATCGCCGCCATGACCCGATTAAGGGCTTCTGCGCGGCCTTGGAATCAATAGAGCACGCGCATCGCTTAAGTGGGCGGGAAATTACCTCGCGACAAGGGCGCGGTCGTCATTGCCTTGCCGGACTTGATGGAATCAGCGGGCTTAGCGAGCGGGTCAGCGCATATGCTGAATTAGTTGCACCACAAGAAACTTGGGTTCGGGTTGGCCGCACCGGCTTGGTTCCCCCACACCCCCTCCAAATATAGGTTTTGTTCTTTAAAGGTTCTTTATCTACACGACTCACCCCTGCAGCCCAAGTTTTTTACAAGCAACTATTTATCGGTGATTTTCAGGGTCTTGCCCCGGCCACCGGCGAAGCCGGGTCGGATGTTTCTTAGTAGAAAGAAGTGTTAATAACCCTGGCGGCTACTCTTGCTGCCGGCCCCCGACCGCAGCGGCCGCTGCGCGGCCAAAGCGGTAGCCCCCCGTGGTTCCGCTGCTGCCGTCGCTGTACCGGCGCCCGGGAGTGCCATCCTTTTTAGCCTCACTTTGAAAGCAAAGAGAGTGTCCGTACCGCATGCATGAAATCACCGGGCGGATGCCCCGCCCGCTGCGCGGCCAACGCAGCCAACCGCCGCGACACCGTTTGTCCAGCGGTTATGCTCAACGCAATGCGGGGCATCACGGACGACGGTCAGCCGCTTGACCATCGTCAGCGCGGCTCGCTGCGTCGCGTCGTTCCCCCGAAATTGGTTGCTTGCGCTGTCTACACTAGCTCTCAGCTTTGAGCACGGGAGCAACGCCCATGAACGTCACCCTCGGATTCTCCGGCACCACCCTCGACCTGCCGTATCTTCACCAAACACGGGACGGGCAGTCGTACTACCGGCGTCCATACCCGCGGGGCAAAGGCACCAAAAGCGGGGCGCGCACCAAGCAGGTTTTATTGCCTGTCACCGCGCCCGAGTCGCTCGCCCTGCTGTGCTCGCTGTTGGCTGACTTTGACGACATCGGGTTTCTTGACCACGACGAAACCGAGTACTTCGTCACCAACATCGTGCAGCGCCTGCCCGACGACCTGTGGACACGGGTCGACCAGACGCCGATGCCGGACTTCGCCCCCGACTTGCTGGTGTACTTCATGCCAGCCCAGTTCGAGCTTGCACTACTGCGTATGACGGCGGGCCCATACATTGCGCCCACTTGGGACCACTACCTCGACATGCAACGAGCGATACTGCGCACAATGAAAGCCCGCCATATCGAGGCGGTGCTACAGATGGGCTTGTTCAACGACGAGGCACAGGCGACGTATGACCAGTTTCTGGAAGAGACGGGCGAGAAAGACGAGCGCCCGAAACGCCGCTAACAAGCGCGACCAGGTTGGCACTGGGTCGGGTGCACGCGTAGCTCAGCCCCCTGCTGCATGCGCGTTGGCGGGCCGCGATGTCGACAGCACTTCGGTGTCTAGGTAGTCGACTTGCGCGACCAGTAGGGTGAGCCCACAACCCGAGCGCTTGACCGCAATGACGTGGGACTTATCGACGCGGACTGTCAACCGGTACGCGGTCGGGCACAGGTGGGCGCACTGCATGAGCTGCGTCGCATAATGGTCGGCATAGGCGGCTGCCTGGCCCATATCCAGGCACCAGCACAGGCCCGCATGGTTATGCGCCAGCGCCCCGCGGTAGGCGAGAAATTCATCAGGCAATGCCTCGAAGGCGGCTAGTTCGTCAGCATCCATCATCTCAATGACCGGCCACGGCGCAGCACCCAGTGGGGAGCGGGTCAACAGAAACTCCTCCCAGCCAGCGATGCGCGACAGGTCCGTCCACGCTGCGCCCAACAGCCGCAGCCAATCTGATGGCGAGCAGGCGTCGAGGTGCGCTGCGAGCTCAGCAATTCGCTCTGTGGACGGCAGCGTGCGCAAGTGCGCCAGCAGATGCTTAATGTAGGTCAAGCGTAGCTGCGGTATCCAGTCGGTGGTTGCCAAAGTCATTCGTCGAACCTCCCCAAGACAGGTGCCGACCACGATAACGACTTCCTGACCTTCTGCGCCGAGCAGTGCTGCACCCGTCGTGCACCGGTTACTGTGGCGTCACCACCACAGGCTGTACTACCGCACACCGGTGCCCTTGCGGCTCGCCAGCCCTTCAACCGCCACCGTGCTCGGTGCGGCCCTGTGTGGACGCGATTGAAGGTCTTAGCGCAATGGGTTGAGCGTCGGGTGGGTTTCTTCGCCCCACACAACCAGCACCAGCGCCGAGACACCCATCGCGCCCGCCACAAAACCGAAGGCGCCTTCGAACGAGCCGCCCCACGCGGCTACCGCGCCGAACGCGAGCGCCCCCATCGCATAGCCGATATCGCGCCAAAAACGATAGATACCGATACCGGAGGCGCGCCACGCCGGCGGGGTAATGTCGGCGACCGCCGCGCTGAGATTCGGATACAGCAGCGCCATGCCCAGGCCGGTCATGGCCGCGGCTGATGACCACCATGCCATGCCACTGCCGAGCGGCATGACGGCTACGCCAGCACCGCACAACAGCATGCCGGCCACATTTAAGCGATGCCGCCCGTAGTGGTCCGACAGTCGGCCCGTGACGAGCTGGCTAGCGCCCCAGACTAAGCCATACACGCCAACGACCCAGCCGATACCCGGCAAGCTCACGCCCCGCTGGTGCAGGTAGAGGGGCCAAAACACCCAGACTAGCGCATCGACGAATTTCTCGACCAGTCCGGCCTGGCACAACGCAGCAAGCCGTCGGTCGCGCCAGCTCATCGTCAGAAAGACATCGACCGTCGTCGGCTGCACCGGCAAGCCGGCCGGGTAGCGCGGATGCCCTGCCCTGCGGACGTTGCCTGCAGCACCAGAAGAAGTCGGCCGCGCCCCGTCGCGTGCCCATGGCAGCGTCTCGGCCACCAGATGCCACGCCATCAGGCACCCGGGAACGATGACAGCCAGCCCGAAGACCAGTACCCCAACGCGCGGGCCCAGCCACTGAGCGAGATAGCCCGTCAGGATACCGGCGACTGCGACGCCAACGTACCCGGCAAACTCGTTCAAACCAATAACGATGCCGCGCTGGTCGGCGCGCGTGATGTCGAGCTTGGCCGTTTGTGTCATCGACCAGGCCAGTCCTTGGTTGATGCCCAAGAGCACCGTGGCGGCCACGACCCAGTTCCAGCTCGGTGCGAAGAACAACAGCCACGGTATCGGCAGCGCAACCAGCCAGCCGGTCAGCAGGACCCGCTGGCGTCCGAAGCGCTCGGCGGCGCGTCCGGCGACGAAGTTCATCACCCCTTTAACGAGACCGAATGCCACAACGAATGCCACCAGCAGTACGAACGACCCACGCGGTACACCAAACTCCGTCTCGGCTAACGCCGGGATGACGTTGCGCATCATCCCGATGGCCATCCCGACCAGAAAAACCTGCAGTAACTGGTGCAGGAACTGGGACAGGTTGGCCCGAATACCGAACTGTCGGGCTGCATCGCTGTGGTCGGTCATTGGCGCTTCATCACGATGACGGGGATTGCGGCGCGCTGGGCAGTGCGTTGAGCGGAATTTTCAGGTAAGCCACACCGTTGTCGTCGGCCGGCGGCATCTGTCCTGCCCGTACATTGATTTGAATCGACGGCAGCAGCAGCGTCGGTACCTCAAGCGTGGCATCACGCGCGGTGCGCATCGCGACGAACGCGTTTTCGCTGATACCGTCGCGCACATGAATGTTCGACGCCC
The DNA here is from genome assembly GCA_027484285.1 of Oxalobacteraceae bacterium. Classification (GTDB taxonomy): domain Bacteria; phylum Pseudomonadota; class Gammaproteobacteria; order Burkholderiales; family Burkholderiaceae_D; genus Pernthalerella. Next base: position 13,216 of record JAIXTG010000010.1, read on the forward strand.
GCTGCTCGCCGACCGTCGTCTGCCAGGCGGCGTCGCGCCCTTTCGGGTAGTCGTGGCAAACATACATCGTTGTCTCCGGTGGCAGCGATAGTAACCGGCGTATCGACCGGTACAGCGTCGGTGCATCGCCCCCGGGGAAATCGGCGCGTGCAGTACCGACGTCAGGCATGAACAATGTGTCGCCGACGAACAGGTGACCATCGGCCAGGTAGGCCATATCGGCCGGCGTATGGCCGGGCACCAGCAGGGCGGTCATGGTGGTTTCTCCGATGGCAAAGGTCTCGCCATCGATGAACAGGTGGTCGAACTGGCTACCGTCGGGCAGGAAATTGCGCTCGAGGTTGTAGAGCTTCTTGAACGTCGCCTGCACCTCGCGGATGCGCTCGCCAATGGCCACCCGCCCGCCGACCTGCTGCTGCAGATAGCGCGCTGCAGAGAGGTGGTCGGCATGCGCATGCGTCTCCAGAATCCAGTCGATGGTCAGGTGCTGTGCCCGGACATACGCGAGCACGCGGTCGGCTGACTCGGTGCTGGTGCGGCCGGACTTCATATCGAAGTCGAGCACCGGGTCGATGATGGCGGCATGGCCAGTCGCGGTGTCGGCAATCACATACGAGACCGTCCAGGTCTTGGGGTCAAAGAACGATTCCACGGTGGTACGAGCAGTCATAGCAGCCTCCGGCAGAAAACAGTCTATTGAATTACAATATATTTGTCGATATATTGTATTCGACTTGGTGATTTGATGCCACGCCCAGCGGCGGGCAGGTTTCGAGGAGGAGAGCAATGATGGACTGGGAAGCGTTTACCCCGTGGTCGGCCTTGGCCGGCGGCGTATTAATTGGCTTGTCAGCAGCGATGTTCGTGCTGCTCAATGGGCGCATTGCCGGTATCAGCGGCATCTTGGGCGGGTTGCTGCGACCGGCTGCAGGCGACGTTAGCTGGCGGCTAGCCTTCTTGGTGGGCCTCATCGGTTCGCCGCTTGCCTATGCAATGCTGACGCCACTGCCGGCGCCGGTCATCGATGCGGATTCCGGCGCGCTGGTGGCCGCCGGCCTGCTCGTTGGTATTGGCACCCGTTACGGGTCCGGCTGCACCAGCGGTCATGGGGTGTGCGGATTGTCGCGCCTGTCGCCGCGCTCGCTGGTGGCTACAGCCGCCTTCATGGTCGCCGGCTTCGCCACGGTCTTCGTGACGCGGCATTGGCTTGCACTTTAAGGAGAACACCATGGCAACCTTTACTGCACTGTTGGCCGGCCTCGTGTTTGGCTTGGGCCTCATTGTCTCCGGCATGAGCAATCCGGCGAAAGTAATTGGCTTTCTGGACATAACCGGTCGCTGGGACCCATCGCTAGCGCTGGTCATGGCCGGCGCCATCGGGGTGGGCGCCTTTGCATTTGCCGTCGCACACCGGCGCGCGGAAACGATGCTCGGCGGCCCGTTGACGCTGCCTGGCACCCGTCATATCGACCGGCGCCTGGTATTGGGCAGCACTGTGTTTGGCATTGGCTGGGGCATCGCCGGTTTCTGCCCAGGACCGGGGCTGGTGGCCCTTGGCATGGGCAGCGGCAAAGCCGCCCTGTTCGTCGTCGCGATGGTCGCTGGCATGGTCTGGTTCGAGCTCGTCGAGCGGCGCTCTGCCCGCCGTCCGGCGGCCACTGCTTGAACCGATAGGACACATAGTGGACCTGATGACCCACGGAGCGGCGGCACTGCTGACCATCGGCGTGCTGGGCGCCTACGAGCTGACACTGGTGGTGGCTGAGCGGGTACGCCCTAGCCATGTTGCGCGCAGCAGCCATGCGCAACTACGTGAAGCTTGGCTTGACGCTATCGCGCTGCAACCGGGCAGTGAAATTCTCGCCGTGCAGACGCTGCGCAACTCGCTGATGTCGGCCACGATGACTGCCTCGACCGCCGCACTCGGACTGATGGGCACCGCCACACTGGCTGCGCCGTCGCTGCGCGAGGCCCTGACGGCCGACGTGCAGTGGGTCGGCCCGCTGGCGCCGCGGCTGATGCTCGAACTGGTGCTGCTGGCGTTGCTGTTCGTCTCGTTGGTGGCGTCGGCGATGGCGGTGCGCTATTACACCCATGTGAGCTTTATCGCGGGCATGCCGGCCGACTCGCCAGCTAAGCAGCCGTGGCTGGCGATTGGTCAGCGCTACATCAAGCATGCAGGCCGCCTGTATGGGTGGGGGCTGCGGCACCTGGTGCTGGTCGCACCGGTGGTGGCTGCGCTCTTGCACCCGCTGGCCGGCCCGCCGGCGGCGCTGCTGACCATCGTCGCGCTAGCGCGCTTCGACCGGGTCTAACAAGCCCTCGCCCGTACTCGGTCCTGACAGGAGAAAACCATGCAACTGGTCTGCCCGAACTGCCTCGCTAAGAACCGCGTCCCCGACGAGCGCCTGCAGGACGCGCCAGTCTGTGGCAAGTGCGGCACGTCATTGATGACGGCCTCACCAATTGCGCTCAATGACACGAGCTTCGCGCGTTTTATCGAAGGCACCGAGTTGCCGGTGGTCGTCGACTTCTGGGCCGACTGGTGCGGCCCATGCAAGATGATGGCCCCCCAGTTCGCCGCCGCAGCTGCACGCACGCCGTCTGTGCGATTTGCCAAAGTCGACACCGAAGCCTCGCCGCAGACTGGCATGCAGTACCGAATTCGCAGCATCCCGACCATGGTGCTCTTCCGCCGGGGCGCGGAGGTAGCACGTATGGCCGGTGCAATGGCGGCAGGCGATATTGAGCGCTGGTTGCAATCGCATACCTAACCACTCCCCTTTCGTCAGGAGACCCGATGTACACATTCCAGACCCGCTTGCCGCTCACCATTGAAAGCGCCATCCCTGTCGTGCTTGAGCAACTGAAGCAGGAAGGCTTCGGCGTGCTGATGGACTTGGACATCCAGGCAACGATGAAGCAGAAAATCGGGGCAGAAATCGCGCCGTACCATATTTTGGGCGCGTGCAATCCGCAGCTCGCCCATCAAGCGCTGTCAGCCGAGCCTGAGATTGGCGCACTGCTGCCATGTAACGTCGTTGTACGCGCCGAGGGTGACCAGACAGTGGTCAGCTTCATGGACCCGCAAGCGATGACACAGCTGACAGCCAACCCACACGTCCATGCTGTGGCCCGTGAAGCGGAGGCCCGCCTGCGACGCGTCTGTGCGGCGCTGACCGGCCCGACCTCGGCGGCACCGTAAGGGTCGGCGCCCAGCCACTGGTGGTCGCGGCCGGTGTCTGCGCGCTGTGGCCGGCACTACCATCAGATGGCAGTAATAGACCTGGCAGGAGCGGCCGGCAGCGGTCTTCGGCAGCCTTGCCAATCTGAAGTTATGCCCGGGACAACGCGGCGGCGGGAGCACGGCGGTGGCGCCGCCGCAGGCGAGTTCCCTTCGCGCTGGGCTGACAATCCACAGTAGCGAGGCGATTGCCGGCTGGGTTTCGCCCCAGGACCGCCTGCCAAGTTCAGGCCCATCGGCCAGCCCCTTTGACGGGCGACGCCGGTACTATTTCACCACAACGGCGCCGTCGCCCGGTTCAAAACCATGCAGTGCCAAGATGTCGCGGCCTGCCGGCGAAAGCACGAATTCGACGAAACTGTGCGCTTCCGGATGGGCTTGGCCACGGCGAGTGACGACCACTGCCTGCCGAATCGGTCGATACAGGTCGACCGGCACAGGCACGACGGCACCATGGCCAGCAAACTCGGGGCGGTGGAGCACCGCTGCGGTCACGATAGCGGCTCCGGCACTGCCGGTGCGCACAAACTGCGCAGTCTCGAGGACCGAATGGCCCTCGACCAACTTGCCTTGCAGCCGGCCCCACAAACGCGTCTTGCGCAACACTTCAGCCGCCCGCTGACCGGCGACGGTTGTCTCGGCGCTCGGAATGGCCACAACCCGGGTCTGCCGCTCGGCCAGCCGCTCAAGGGTCAGGTCAGTGGTCTGAGGAGAAATACTCCAGAGCACAAGCCGGGTCATCGCATAGATAGCTGGAGGCCCCGCCGCCTCGCCCTCATCGGCCAGCCGCTTGGGCCAGCTGACGTTTGCAGCAAAGAACACATCGACGGGCGCGCCGCGCTTGATGTCAGCGTAGGCTTGGCGCGAGGGAGCAGCAACGATGTCTACCGCTAGCTCAGGGTGCGAATCACGATACCGCGCCACCAGCGCTTGCATGGCCGGTTGCATCTCGAGGGGCACGACAACATGCAACACCTCGACCGCCGGCACAGACCATCCACAAGCCAGCAGGCACACCAGCACTACGAACCGAATCAGATTCATTTGTATTGATGAGAAAAATGACGCAGGCACGTCGCTGCGCCGCGGATTATACGAGACCTGCCCCACTGCTTAAGCGTTAACAACACATGAACAGCCACGCATTGGACCCCCTTCCCTTTTCCTGCGAGACAGCATCAGTGCGCTGCGAGTCTGGTGCGCGATGCCGACCTGAGCACCTCCGCGCTCAACGGCCCGCAAGACACGGCTATACGCGACGAATGGCTCTGGCCGTCGGGGTCCGGTGCGCCTGCCGCCCCTGTTCAAGGCAACGGTTGACCATCGTAATGAGCTGCAACCGAAACTTGCTGAAGCGGATAATAGCCACCTGCGCACGGCAGCACAGCTGTGTCAACCGCGCCGGGGGCTCCTGGTCGAGCTTATCGCCAGCCGGTTGGACGAACCTGGCCCTACCGACGAGTTGCCGCAGGCCTTGACGGAGCTGATGGCACGTGAGCCTCGTGATGCTCGAGCTGCCCTCGCCGCATCGCTTGGCGGACTTGCAGCTGGCACTGGAGCTTTCGCCCCCAGCGTTGCTGACGTGCAGCACCTTCGTCCACCGCGACCGCTCCTCACGCGGACAGAGCGGTCGCTACCGATGGACGGCGCCTTCCCCCCAGACCCCGGCTTGCGCGCGCCAATCCAGCATACTGGCGGTCGGGTGTTGCAGCAGATGCTCGAATTGCGCAACGGGTAGCGGTTCAGATAAAAAGTAACCTTGAAGTTCGTCGCACCCGATGTCGACCAGCGTGCGCATTTGTTCGACCGTCTCGACCCCTTCGGCCACCACCCGCAGGTCCAGCGCCCTAGCCATCCAGATAATCGCTCGACACAGCGACTCAGCCTGGGCTCCCTGCGACAGCGGTGCCACTAATTCGCGGTCCATTTTTAGTCCATCGACATCCAGTCGCTGCAGTTGCGACAAGGACGAGTAGCCGGCACCAAAATCATCAATCATCAAGCGCACGCCGAGCTCACGCAACCGCGCCAGTTGCTGCTGCACCGCCTCGCCTTGGTCAACCATGGCCGACTCGGTGATTTCAACCTCAATCAAACTGGGAGGGATTCCCGCTGCGTGCAGTTGCTCGCGCAGAAAAGAGGCCACGTCAGCCCGTCGCAGCTGTTCGGGGGATACATTGATTGCCACCGGCACCGCGGACCAACCTGCACGCTGCCACGCAGCCAATTGTGCGACGACCTGCTCCACCACCCGCTCGCCCACAGGGACGATGAGGTCGGTTTTTTCGGCCAGCGCAATGAACGCCCCGGGCATGACCAGCCCCCGCTCGGGCCGCTGCCAGCGCAGCAACGCCTCTGCACCACACATTTTTCCGGTGCGCGCCTCGAATTTGGGTTGGTAGTACACCATCAACTCGTCGCGTTCCAGCGCCTTGCGTAGCGCCTGCTCGTCGCCGAGCCGCTCGGCCAATTCCAGCGAGAATTCCGGCCGATACCAGCATGCCCTGCCTCGACCAACCGCTTTGGCCTCGTACATCGCGAGGTCAGCATGTTTGAGTAGCTCATCCACCCGCTCCCCGTCGCGGGGGTACAGGCTAATGCCGATGGAGGCCCCCACCAGGTTCAGCGGACTCTCTTTTTGTTTGAAATCTTTAGTGATGGCCGCGATGATTTTTTTGCTCAGGACCTCGACCGAAGCGGGGTCATCCACATTTTCCACCAAGACCAGAAATTCATCGCCGCCCAAGCGCACCACATGGTCGCTCGCCCGCACCACGGCGCGAAGCGTGGCAACCACTTCCGTCAGCAACTGGTCGCCCGCGTCATGGCCGAGCGTATCGTTGACCGTCTTGAAATGGTCGAGGTCGATGAATAGCACCGCGAATTGTCGACGGGCGTGGCGTGCGCGCCGCGTGGCCGTGGGAAGATACCGATGCAGCCACAGTCGGTTGGGCAAGCCGGTCAATGCATCACGGTGCGCCAGCTCCAGCAGCTCTTCCTCATGCGCCTTGGTTGCCGAAATGTCGCGCAGTGTCAGCGCCACTCCCGGTCCGACCTTCACCGCGCGTCGGTATAACCATTTCGCTGGAAGTTTCTCGTCAGCCGGAATGCGCCGTTCATCGTCAATGGTCTGGTAGGTCAGCGCTTTTTGAACCAGGTCGAGGAGGTCGTTAAAGGCCGTCGGTGACAATGCCAGACTCGCAGGTTGTCCAGCCAGATGACCTCGAGTTGTCCCCAGTAAAAAGCCGCCGCGCTCGTTCACGTCCTCGAACTGGAAATCCGTCAGCATGCCAGCGTCACTTAGTTGGGGTCGCAGCATGTAAAAGCCTTCGTCGGCCGCATCGGTCGCCGTCCGATACACCTGGCGCACCTCCTCCTCGGCTTCCCGCTGGACCACGATTTTTCCTGCCAGTACAACTCCGACGCCGCAAAACAGCAACAGCACCGCCGACAGCGCCATCGCAGAGGAGCGGTAGACATCCACCGTGGCCTCGACGGCCGCCATCGCATCGTCCTCGGAAATGGCCGCTAGCGCGACCATGGGCATCGTCGGATGTTTTCGCCAGGCGACATAGCGCGCCCTGCCGTCTCGGAACAACTCGCCTGCCTCGAGCCGGATACCCTGGTTCGCATCGAAACGGGGATGTGCTTTATAGAAAATCGTCGGCGGTTGTCCGGCGCCCAGTTTCGTTGCCAGCACCGGGCCGTCGACCATGCGCACGGTGACAAAATCCCGGGGCCCCAGAATAGAGTCATCTTCGAACGCTGTCAGCACATCGGGCGTCATGCCAAACACGAGCACCCCGGCGAACGACCCGTCCGCGTGCGACAGGCGGTGCGATAACCGGAGAACGTCGCGCCCGACCACCGGGGAAAACACCACGGGGCTCAAGAACCAGCCGTCACAACAGTGGGTTCGGTGATGTTCCAAAAACGGTGACTCTGCGAGCCGCTTCGCTTGCGTGGCGTACGAGGCCTGAACGACCTTCCCGTTCGCATCGAACACCGTCACATACAGCGATTTACCCCGCGGATAGATACCGACCAAAGTCTTTTCGTAATCGATGGGCGCTTGGTTCGTCTGCCATTCGCGCATCAACGCTTGGCCTGCCTGGTCAAGCCGGTCGGTCAAGTCGTCCAATTGGCGGGCATAGACGCTCACGCGTGCGACGGCCTGCTGCCGAACCAACTCAGCGCCCGCTTCGCGTCGGTCCGTCACCAGTTGCATTGTGCCGACCCACACGGTGGCGATGGCAGCGGCAAAAATGACCAACCAAGCCACCAACCATGCACCAAATTTTTCTGTGAGCAGCCGCGCCCATCGCGGGTAGCCGCCTTTTATGCGAAACCGGGCCATGGGCGAGGGCAACAATCGGGACAGCAGTAAGTTTCTTTTATTCAAGGTTTCCCAATGTCGCCGACTGGCCTGTGGTCTGTCAAACACCCATGGCTATCGCAGATAATGTTCTAATTAGAAATACCAATGATTGTGCCCCGCCCGCTCGTGACCGACGCCTCGCGAACCGGCTAGTTGACGGGCAACCAAACGGCCAGGGGCACGTGATGCGCCCCGCAGCCGCGCCAGCGGTCGCGGCGACATGCGTGCCGGAAGCCACAGGGGACCCAGCCTGAGCCGTCGTTGCCCGACGGCCCAACGGCGCGGCCAGCCGCGCGCCGACCGACCAGCATCGAATGCCCGTGACGTCGTCATCAAGGTGCGTCATGGGCCAGGCTGCAGCCTGGACTAAGGCTTGGACCGCGGCTCGGGCCGGCGCTCCGACAGCACAACGCCGGTGGTGTATGCCGCTGCCAGAGAGGGCCGCCGCAGCATCGCGGGTACTTGCTCCGCAGGTACCGCCGGTGCAATCACGTAGCCCTGCACCTCGTCGCATCCCATCGTATGCAAGAGATAGCGCTGTGCATCGGTCTCGACGCCTTCGGCCACTACCCGCATTTGCATGGCCGAAGCCATCGAGATGATGGCCTCGTACAGCAATTCACCGTCAGAGCCGCGCGCCAGCAACTCGGTGAAAGCCTTGTCGACTTTCAGCGTGTCGACCCGCAACCGATGCAGCTGCGCCAGCGACGAGTGGCCACTGCCGAAGTCATCAATCATCAGCCGCACCCCGAGCAGACGCAACCCTTCGAGCTCTGCCGAGACGATGGCGCTGCGCTCAACAATCGCCGTCTCCGTGACTTCGACCTCAACCCATTGCGATGACAAGCCATGCGTAGTCAGCAATTGCTTGATGCGCGCAGCGACGCCCCCGACTTTGAGCTGAGCGGGTGATACGTTGACCGAAACTGGCACCAGAGGCAAACCGGCCCGCTGCCAAGCCGCCAAGTGCCCCAGCACGGTGACGAGGACTTGGTCGCCCAGTGCAGAGATAAGGCCGGTTTCTTCAGCCAAATCGATAAATTCACTGGGCATTCGCAACCCTTGCCCGGGGGGCTGCCAGCGCACTAATGCTTCGAAACTACACAATATGCCGCTGCCGGCCCGCACGCGCGGCTGATAATGCATCACGAACTGGCCTTGCTCCAAGGCTTCTCGCAAGGCGCGCTCGCGGTCAAGCCGCGCATAGAGGGCCGACGACATTTGCGGTTGATACAGCATCAGACGGGACTTCCCAGCGGTCTTCGCGGCATACATAGCCACGTCGGCATGTTTGAGCAACAGCTCGGTCGTGTTCCCATGCATCGGGTAGATGGCCACACCGACCGATGCACTGACCTCATTGGCGGCCGCACCCGCGAGCGCGAACGGGGCATCGAGGACCGCGACGATTTTACTGGCGACGTGCACGATGGTGTCGCGCTGCTCTGCATGCTCGAGAACCACGGTGAACTCGTCGCCTCCCCAGCGAATCACGAGGTCGGTCTCACGGACCGCATGGCGGATACGGTCAGCCGCCTGGGCAAGCAGAGCGTCGCCCGCGTCGTGCCCGAGCGTGTCATTGACCAGTTTGAAGTTGTCGAGGTCGATGAACAGCACCGCGAGTTGTCCCTGCCCTTGGCGCGCTCGTTCAATCGCCTTGGGCAAGGCATGCATTAACCAATGCCGGTTGGGCAAGCCTGTTAACGTATCGTGATTCGCAATCCGGACCAGCTCGGCTTCGTGATGCTTGGACCCGGAAATATCCCGCAATGTCAGCGCAATATCTTGGCCCGCATGGACCGCCCGACGGTAAATCCAGCGAGCGTTCAGCCCGCTACCTGTCGGCACCCGCCACTCCTCCTCCACCGGGCCGTGCTGCAGGGCGCGCCGGCAAAAGGCCATCAAATCCTCACGTAACGGCGGCGGCAGCACGCGCATCAACGGCTGACCGACCACATCGAGCCTCGTTTTACCGAGCAGCTGCGCGCCATGCAGGTTACAGTCGTCGACCCGCAAATCCGCGGCAGCGTCCCGATGCGGTCTGCCGACGCGCAGCATGTAGAACCCCTCTTGGGCCGCGTCGGTCGCCACCCGGTAGGTATGCCGCATATCGTCTTCATTGATACGCCGAATCATCCACTTCCCGTAGAAAACCATGCCGGCCAGCGCCGCCATCAGCAGCGCCAATGACGTGAGGCCCGCCATTGCCCGGGTTTCGGCTGCTGCCTGCTGGACCGGAGCCAGCGCATCGGCTTCGGTAATGGCGGCGATGGCCACCAAGGGGAACAAAGGAAGGCGACGCCAGGCGACATAACGTGCCAGCCCGTCTTTGAATTCCGCGCCTGTTATCAGGCGTGCGCCCGCGTTTCCCACAAAGCGCGGGTCCTGCTTGAAGTACACGATAGGCGGCTGGCCGTTACCGCGCTTCATCGTCACCAGCGCCCCCTCCGCCAGGCGTACGCTGACGAAGTCGCGTGGCCCCATGGTGGCCCCATCCTCAAAACTTTTCAGAAAGTCGGGCGGTACTGCGAGGACGAGTACGCCAGCAAATACCCCCGCCTCACTGCTCAGCCGTCGCGTGAAGCGAACGACCTCGCGCCCAATGATGGGTCCGTATTCCGGGGCCACGACGAGCCAGTCCGGGCAACAGCCATTCTGGTGGGCAAGAAAAAAGCTGAGCTGCGCGCCGCTTTGCAGCTGCGGTTTAAAAGACGCCTGCGCCACACGCCCCTCCGCATCAAGGATGAATGCGGCAAACCCCGGCATTGGAGGCAACAGCCCCTCTCGGACGTCGCTGAGCAGGTCAACCTGCGCTGGAGAGCCGGACCACTGTCGCATCAGGCGTTGTGCGACCTGGTGCAGTTGGTCGCTCAAGTGTTCGAGTTGCACCGCGTAGGTGTTGACCCTCGACTCCACCCGCTGGACGACCAAGTCTCGCGCCGCCTGCTCCCTGGCCTGCAGGCTACGCTCAACAACAAACCAGAAGCCTCCGAGGGCGACCACTACCCCCAGCACGCCGCCCAGAAGCGCCGGCCAATGCTGACGCAACAAGCGCCCCCACGGAGATGACACACGACGGGAGAACCAAGCCGGCATACCGCTCCTTGTGCAACGCAATGACCAACGTTGAAGGATACGAAGCACGAGAAGGGCCGTTTGCCTTTCCGCAAGTCGTTTGCGTATCCTCAAATCTGTAGCCAGCCGCGCAAACCCCGCAATGCGCGCGGGCGGACACGGCAAATCCACCGACAAGACAAGATAACTACCGGCTTATCGAAATCGGGCGGTGCAGAGACTCTTCATACAACATTGGCCGCCGGTCGCCAGTGCATTTGTCTTCGCTCTTCAACCGCTTTTCAGTCCAAAGGTTCCGCTCTCAGCGGTGGTGGCTCAGCATAAACAAGATAACGCCGTGGTTGAAGGAGGGCGCCGGCGGACATCGCAGGCGGCTTTCTAGGCGATGTACGCCATCAGTGAATTCGCGGCAAAAGACTGGTTCACCGCAAAAACGAGGCTCTCCCGGCGGCTGCCGTCGAGGAAACGGATGCTGGCGACTGCTGGCCTGTCCCTCGAGCCAAACCGGCAAGTGGCAGCGACTAGCCAGCCTGCATCGACATGCGGCATCAGTACGTCCACGCGGCGCCTGAGCAACCCACACACAGGCCACCCCCTGCGCCGAGGTACTCACGGTACGGAACAAGCCCCACGGCACGCTGGCGCAACCATGTAGCGGCCCGGCCAGCGACGTGCCTGCAAAAGAGTCGTCAAGTCGATGCAACGCTCAATTAGCGGGCACGCAAGGAGGCTGCGGGAAGCTATCCGCTTGCCACGGAAGCCCTTCGCGGCTTTTACTAAACCGCTGGCGAGCCCTCACCGGCAAATGCTCGACCAACCAGTCCGCGAGCCCATCGAGCGCCTGCTGCAACGCTAATGCGTCCGGCCAATCGACGGAAAACAGTTGGCCTTGGTCGTCCACGCCGCCTTGAATGTCCCCCGGCCGGTACGCGGTCAACTGAATGCTTTCCGCATCGGCCCAGACGTTGATGAAGCCGGCTAACTGAGCGCAAGGCGACCACGGACCGGGCACGGTCGATATCCGCAGGCTGGCCTCAAAAAACCATTCGGGCGTCCCGGTCAACTCGCTGATGTGCCATTCGTCGACGGCATGAAGCGCCTCCCCCGACGACAGCCGTACCTGCAGCCAGTTAATCACTTGACGACGGAATTGCTCAATCTGATGGACATGCATGTCGGCTCTCCAGGTCAGAGGTAGGTCAAGGGGTAATGGTCTGGCAGCTGCCGGGCACGATAGGTTGGTAACCAGCGAGCATCTTTACAAGGACGGATACGCGACACGGCGCCGTTAAAGGAGTCATCCGCATCTGCGCTGTGTCGCCTGCCTAAGACCGACGCCCCGTGGTGATTGGCGCTGCCAACGACAACGCACGGGCACACATGGCGAGCCCGCCGAACACGAGCAGAACCAAACAGGGCGTCATCCGTCATGCAAGCTCCGGCTGCTGCTGCAGCAGCATTGGCCGGGGCAAGGTCACCGCGAACGTGACGGCTTCCATCGACGCATAGAGTTGCGATAGCGGCCGCTGTCCGCGGTAGCCGGCTTGTACGTCGGTCTGGTTCGGTGTCTGGTGCCCCACCAGCGGGCTCTCATCAATCCCGAGTAAAAACGCCCGGCGCGAGAACGTCGAGCGAAACGCGTGCATGCCGACGACCCGTGCGCGCGGTGTTTCATCGCGCAATCCCACCGACGCGAGAAATTGCCGGAACCACTTGTCGGCCTCCCCGGTCGCTCGTCCCCGCGCGACCTGCCACTGCGGGAACAGTCGTCGTGCTCGCTGACGCTGCAGCTGCGTGACATAGTCGACAAAACCAGCTGCCAGCAATGCCGAGTGCACCGGTACGCGACGCTTTGAGACCTTGTTCTTGACGTGCTTGGTCACCCCGATGGCCGCCTCGCCCTCGTTGGTGATATCGAGATACCAGATACCGGTGCCGGGCTCTTGCCGGATGTCGGTCTGCGGATTCAACTGGCACAGTTCATTGACCCGGGCCCCGGTATAAAGGCCCAACATCGGCAACCAGCAGCGAAAGCTGTCGGCCGGCTTGGCCGCCATCGCCCGCATCTCGGAACCTTCGAACAGGCGCTTCAGCTCGTCGTCCGTCAACGCCCGCTGGCCATGGATACCGGCGGCTCGCGCGCCGGTGTACTGGATGGTCTTCAACGGCAATGAAGGGAAACCCTGGTCGCCGAACGACTCATACGCCCACCCGAGGAATTGCCGGATGGAGGCGAGATAGGTGTCACGGAACGTCTTTTCGCCCAGGCAGACCAGGTGCTCCTGCGCGGCGATGTCGCGCAACGACAGGCCAGTCTGTCGCTTGAGCGCTTTCCAGTGCGGCGGCAGGCGCTGCAAGATATCGAACGCGTCGCGCACTTGTGCGTGCTTCAACGTGTCAATCGCCCGGTCAGCGACAAGCTCGAGCAATACCGGTAGGCAGGTCTGGTGCTTGCGCCGCATTGCCTCTTGCTTGGCCGGATACGCTTGCAGAAAACTGGCGATGACCACTGACAGCTGTAGGCGGGATGTAGGCGGGTCGTTTGCCGGCAGCAGCGCTGTCAGCACCGGTGACGGGTTGGTGGGCGCTGTTGTGGTGGGCCTAGGGGACACTTCAAGGCCGACGCCGGGGATGGCGAACGGCGCGTACCGCGTCTCTTTCAGCAACGCGGTCAACTGCGCTTGGCAAGTGTCCGGTGGGTGCGGTTCACGGCGGACATCGACAAACAGCCGGCGCACGCGCACGCCGAGAATCAGCGCGTGGTCGCGCGCGACCGTCAGCGAATCGGCCGGCAACGCGTGCACGACTTCGCGGCAGCCGAACGCGTCGCGCAACGCGACGGGCACGGCGATGCGAAAAGCGAGTGCGTGGCCGCGGTGTTGCAGGTAGGGGGACGATGCGGGCATCGTTGACTCCGATTTGTAGCAGGCTTTTGTAGCAGACCAGGGCGTCTACCAATAAAAACCATCAGAATCAACGACTTACGTGTACTGGCGGAGAGGGTGGGATTCGAACCCACGGTACCTTGCGGTACGCCTGATTTCGAGTCAGGTACATTCGACCACTCTGCCACCTCTCCAGGTTCGAAAACATGTGGTCGTTTCCGA
>JAIXTG010000226.1 GCA_027484285.1 Oxalobacteraceae bacterium
GTGGCCCGCCGATCCGGCGTCAAGCTTGTTTCTTCATTTCGAGAGTCATCCCATGAATCATGTGTATCAGCTGGTCTGGAGCGAAGCTCGCGGCCAGTACGTTGTCGCGTCCGAACATAGCCGCAGCCAGGGCCGCAAGGGCCGCGGCGCCACTGTCGTCGCCATGGGCGGCCTGCTGGCCGGCCTGCTGGGGATGATGGATGCGTCGGCGGTCGATGCCAATGCCCTGCCCACCAGCGGCACCGTGACCGCCGGCGCTGCCACCCTGGCCACCTCGGGTGCCACGCTGAACGTGAACCAGACCAGCGACCGCGCGGCCATCAACTGGCAGTCGTTCTCGGTCGGCAGCAACGCCACCGTCAATTTCAATCAGCCGAATGCATCGGCCGTCACCTTGAACCGCGTGGTCGGCAACGAGGCGTCGGTGATTGCCGGGGCCCTGAATGCCAACGGGCAGGTGTTCGTGCTGAACTCGAACGGCGTGCTGTTTGCACAGGGCGCGCAGGTCACCGTCGGCGGTATCGTCGCCTCGACCCTGAATATGTCGGACGCCGACTTCTTGGCCGGGCGCACGACCTTGACCTCGACCGGCAGCCGCGCTTCGGTCATCAACCAGGGCACGATCACCACCGCCGATGGCGGCTATGCGGCGCTGGTCGGCAACCAGGTGAAGAACCAGGGCGTGATCGTCGCGCGCCTGGGCACGGCCGCACTGGCGGCGGGCGACAAGGTGAGTCTCAACTTCAATGGCAATTCGCTCGTCGGTGTGGCCATCGAGCAGGGAACGCTGAATGCGCTGGTCGAGAACGGCAATGCGATTCGTGCCGACGGCGGCCTGGTGGTGCTGACCGCCAAGGGCCTGGATACAGTCCTGGGCAGCCTGGTCAACAACACCGGTGAAGTGCGGGCACAGACGGTAGCCAACAAGGACGGCAAGATCTACCTGCTGGGCGGCATGGAGCACGGCACGGTGAAGGTGGCCGGTACGCTGGACGCCTCGGCCCCGACTGGCGGCAAGGGCGGCTTCATTGAAACGTCGGCAGCCAAAGTACAGATTGCCGACAGCGCACGCGTCACCACCCGTGCGCCGGCAGGAGAGAGCGGCACCTGGCTGATCGACCCGACCGACTTCACGATCTCGGCCGGGACGGCTGCGCAAACTGCCAGCGGCATTGGCGCCGGCGCCCTGCAGACGGCGCTTGGCAACGGCAACGTCATCATCCAGACCCAGTCGGCCGGCACCGAAGACGGCAACATCAATGTCAATGCGGCAGTGGCATGGAGTGCCAACAAGCTCACGCTAGAAGCGCATGGCGACATCAACGTCAATGCGGTGATGAGCGCGACCGGCACCAGCACGCTGGACATGAAGACGGGCTACAACTTCGACCAGAACAACCCGGCCTACGATGCCAGCAAGGTCGTGCGCATGGGCATGACCACCAATGCCAGCCGCGTGACCAGCTTCACCGGCCGCGTTGATTTCGACCGCGCCGGCACCGGCCTGCTGACCATCAACGGTGAGGGCTACACGCTGGTCAACGCGCTGGGCGCGGCCGGCAGCACGACCGGTACCGATCTGCAGGGCATGGCAGGCGCACTCACCGGCAAGTTCGCACTGGCCGGCAATATTGATGCGTCGGCAACGTCCGGCTGGAATGCCGGTGCAGGCTTCACGCCGGTCGGCGACTGGTCCACCTCCCAATTCACGGGCGAATTCAACGGCCTCGGACACACCATTACGGGCATGACGATCAACCGGCCCGCCTCCGTCGATCCGGTCGGTCTGTTCGGCTCGGCCGGCGACGGCGTTGGCCTGTCGAACGTCGGCATCGTGAATGCCTCGATCACTGGCAAAGACTTTGTCGGCGCCCTGGCGGGAGAAATCGTCGGCACCGCCGTCCGTACCGACAAGGCAATGAGTATCAACAATGTCTTCACCAGCGGCACAGTCACTGGCACCGGTACCGGTTGGTCCTATGTCGGTGGCGTGGTCGGCGCCGCCAACATTGGTCGTTATGACACGGCCGGCGGCTGGATCAGCGACGTGGTTTCGTCGGTCAATGTCACCTCGGCAGGTACCAGCGCCGGCGGCGCATTCGGCATGGCCTTCGACCAGCGGTATGACGGCGGCACGGGCAAAGAACTGTCGCTCACCCGCCTGCGCGCCTACGGCAATGTGACCTCGACCAAAGCAGGCCGAACCGACACCGGCGGCCTTATTGGTTATTTCTCCGAAGCGACCCTGACGGACAGCTTTGCCATGGGTACGGTTCAGGGCGGGGACTACACGGGTGGGCTGGTTGGTCTTTCCGACTGGATGAGCATGATCGAGCGCAGCTATGCTGCCGGAACCAGCGTTACCGGCGGCAGCGACGTCGGCGGCCTTGTCGGTGGCAACTTCGGCACTATTCAGTATTCGTATGCGACCGCGAACGTAACCGGCAGTGCGAGCGGTTCGCGTGCAGGCGGACTGGTCGGCCGCCAGGGCCATGTAGGCTGGAACGTGGGCGCGACAACCAATTCCAGCTATGCCAGGGGCTCAGTCACGGGCGGCGACATGGTGGGCGGACTGATCGGCTATCTCGATGACGACAGCATCATCAATGACGCCTATTCGACCGGCGCCGTCACCGGCACCGGCCATGTCGGCGGTTCCATCGGCGGTCGCTACGGTGTGATCACGGCGCAAAACAAGGTCTACTGGGACAAGCAGACCAGCGGACAAAATGCCGACGGCACCGGCGGCATCGGCGGCCACGGCTTCGGCGTTACGACCGCAGCCATGAAAAACGTCCTGACTTTCCTCGACCCGAACCTGCCGTTCTTCCTGAACTGGGACATCGTGGCCGACCCGGCACTGCCGCAAGGCAGGTACCCGGAACTGCGCTGGGTAGCCAATGGCGCCACGGCCGGCAGTTCGGTCTGGGTGATCGGCACGGGCGCTCCTACCGGTACCGGGGGTGGCCAGCAGGCCGATAACGTCGATCGCCAGGTCGTTGCTGCGATCCGCACGCCGGGCAGCATCACGGCGCCGCAATTCAGCGTCCGCCAGCCGGAAGGGACGCCGGCAACCAGCGCCTTCACGAATGTCGTGAATCTTCCTGCCAGCCTGATGGGGACGTTCAGCAAGGATGATCCGCTGGCGGTGCTGGCGTCGCCGCGGGCCAACGAGCCGACCCAGTCAGTGAGCCTGAGCGACGCGCGCAAGATGCTTGCCCCGGGCAAGGGCGGTGCATCCGGCAGCGACCGCGAGGTGCGCGTCCCGGTGAGCCGCAACTCGATCGCCGAGATCGTCAACGGCGGCGTGAAGCTGCCTGCCGGCGTCGAGCAGCAACTGTTTGTCGTCAAAGCCAACTGATTCCGAAAGACCTGTTCATGAAATCGTTTCTGTTCCGCCCGCTGCCGATGGCAGCGGCGATCACCCTGGCCCTGACTTGCGGCGCCACCTTCGCGCAA
>JAIXTG010000237.1 GCA_027484285.1 Oxalobacteraceae bacterium
AGCACGGTCTGATCGGCTGCCACATCGCCCTGGGCCGTGACCCGGATGACCCGGTTGCTGCTGGCCGCGCCGTCGCTCACCGTGCAGTAGAGGTAGACATAGCCATTGGTGGCAAAGGCAGGGTCGGCAGTAATGCCGAGACAGCCCCGTTCATTGGATGAGTCGGTATTGGCGACCACGTGAAAGGGCGTCGGCAGCAGCGCGTCCTGCTTCAAAATCCTCACGACGCCGGTTGCCTGCAGCACCAGAATCCGTCCGTCGGGCAGGGCCGTCATGGCGGACGGGCGTTCGAAATTGCGCGCCACGATCGTATCGGTGAAACCCTGCGGGACGCTGGCTGCCAGCACCAGGCCCGGCATCAGGCCAGCTCCTGCGGCGAGGGCTTTCAGTGTCATTGCAAGCGACAGTCTGCTGTGGCGGGAGGTGGTTGCGGGGGCAGTTGCGGTCATCAGAGTCTCCGTTGTCTTGACAAAATTTCAAACAAGTTCTGGAGATCATTGACCCAACAGAATGACGCAGGTTGACGCAGCATGAGGGCGTGACCCGTCGAAACTATTCTTGCGCAGACATTGGCCGTCGACGCTTCTTTTGCTGCGCAGGCTCACAGCCTGTGCAGGCATCAGGCTGCCCCTTTGGAAGCAGCGCTTGCAGGCAAAGGGATGGGTATCCGGCGCGAATTCGGTGCGCTTGGGGTTCGTCCCGCTATTGACGAGCGAATGCTGGCAGCCGCCCAGCATGGGCAGCTGGAGATTGCGATGCGTCCGGCGAGTAGGGTGGAAGACAAATAAAAAAGCCGCTGATTTCAATGAAATCAGCGGCTTGGCAAAACCTTTGGGATAGGTGCACTCACACTCACCTTGAAATGCTTGGTAATTCCTAGTCCTTATAGTTGGTTTCTTTAAAAGTGCCCCAGCCCCCAGGCGAAGCACGCTTACAGTGGGCTATCCATGCGTGGGGAGGACGAGCCTTCGGTTTCTAGTATGTTGTACCGAGTTTCTCGGGAGGCATCCCCCTGTTGAATTCTGCGCCCACAAAAATTTCAGACCGGTTGGGGTGTTTCTCAGTGCTGCCCAAGGTTTTCAGCACGGGGGCAATCCACGGCAGTTAGGCAGTTGCCCTGCAAACCAATTTGTCCATTTCCCCCAAAAAACTTGAAATCTTGAGAGAACGCAACTGCCATAGCGAATCTTTTTACATCCGTAGACTTCCCCGAATTTGAAACAAGGTAAAAATAAAGGCTTCCGACAGTCGGAGAGGTCAAGCAGCGAGGCAATCACGATTTTCGGAAAGCGAGATCCTAGCGATTCTGGCCGAAGGCGGATGGGGTATCCCGGTCGCTTGACCTTCGCTGTGCCTGGGGTCCGCTGTGCTCTCGAAAGCGCTGCAGAACGTAAGCGGCACGACGTTGCTGTCGTGCGCCCTGGCGCAAAAGGCTTGCTTGCATAGCAGCGCCCGTTAATCACGCATGCGCGCAGCTTTTTGGAGAGCCTAGCGCATGGCGAAATAGTTCTTTGCAGCCCCAAAAATACTTTTTTGAATATTTTCAAACCCGATAGTTCTATGCGGTACTTTCACTTCCCAAGGACCTCTAATGAACCAGCCTTTCAATCATCGCTACGTCACTTGCCTCACAGCCGCCGTGTTGCTAGTGCCGTTATCGGTCGCCGCCGAGGACGAGCCCGGCTTCTACGCCAGCATCTACGGGGGTCCCAGCGCCACGGGTTCGACAAGTTTTTCGGAATCCCGCGCAACGGGTCCCTCTGTGAGCGGCAAAGTCGATTTTGGTAAAGGTATCGGCTTCGGTCTAGCCGTAGGGCATCGCTACAGCAACGGGTGGGCCGTGGAATTGGCTTGGGATGAGCGTGGCAACTTGCTCAAGCGGGTAGGCGGTGTCGCAGTGGATGGCAACATCTTCTCGGAAGTGGTCTTCTTGAACGGGTACTACCGATTCCCGGCGCAGGGTACAGTACGCCCGTTCATCGGCGCGGGTCTCGGCTACGTCATTGGGATGGACATTGACGTCGATCGAAACGGGACGGAGCGAGAGTATTCGCGCCGAGGCGGCGTGGCTGTACAAGCCATTGCGGGAGTTGAGTACCGCCTGTCATCGCACTGGGGTCTGAGCGGCGATGTGCGCTGGACCCGCGTGGGCAGTGGCACTTTCAACGCCACCACGGAAGGCACCTCGCTAAGCGGCGAGCCCAAGTACCAACCTGTATCGCTCAATCTCGGCGTCGGGTATCGGTTTTGAGAAGACCCGCACGCAAGTCAAGCAATCTTGCACACGAAAAAATCCAGGCTTGGGTGCGATGTTTTCAGATGCAGCCCGAAGTTTTTGGTACGGGGGCAAGTCGCTGATTTGACCGCCGAATCACGGGCTGATGATCTATGCCGTATTTCAAAGATATCGAGGATGTTGAAATCGATGGATACTTTGGCTTATAGCGATCGCAAAATAACGTCCCCCAACAGGCGCTGTACGAGCACCGCCGCCTAGGGAGAGCTCTGTGGACTCAGGAATTTCCGGAGTTCGCCGGGTGGCAAGGGAAAGCTGAAGAAGTTGCCTTGCCCTTCCTCGCATTTGTTCGCATTCAGAAAAGCCAGCTGCCCTGCCGTCTCGATGCCCTCAGCAACGACTGTTTGTTTCAGGCTCATACCCATGCTAATGACTGCATTGACGATGATGCCGTCGCCTGTTTCGATGCCGATTTCCTGTACAAAAGATTTGTCTATCTTGAGAATATCGACTGGAAAAAAACTCAGATAGCTGAGGCTAGAATATCCGGTGCCGAAGTCGTCAACCGCGATATGCACACCTGCAGTCTTAATCGATTCGAGGATTTGCCGGCTGGCCTCGACATTGCCCATCAATGCCGTCTCCGTAAGTTCGATCTCCAGAAGCTCGGGATTCATACCGGTCTCCGCGACAATTCCGAGGAGATCCTCGACGAAATCCTTGCTGCGGAATTCAATTGGCGACACGTTAACGGCGACAGAAATTGGATTCATGGCGCCGTCCATCCACTCTTTTGCTTCAGCACATGCTTTTCGAAGTACGATTCGCCCAATTGGCACGATCAGCCCTGACGCTTCCGCAATCGGAATGAATTGATCCGGCAACAACAGACCTTGAGTGGGGTGATTCCACCGAATGAGCGCCTCAACTCCTGTAACCGAACCAGACTGAAGATTCACCTTCGGCTGGTAATGAAGAGAAAACTCTTCACGATCAATGGCGCGCCTGAGATCAGCTTCGACGGATTGCCGTCGGATCGCACTTACATTCATTTCCTCTTTGAAGAACTGGTAGTTCCCGCGCCCTTTTTCCTTTGAGTGATACATCGCGATGTCGGCATTTTTCATCAATGAATCAGCATCACTGCCGTCAACGGGATAGAGGCTTATTCCAATACTGGTCGTGATATGCAGTTCATGTGGTCCAAGATGATGCGGCTCTGCGAGCGCATGCAATATCTTTTCCGCAGCGGCAATAGCATCTTCCGCGCGCTCATCTTCCAATACGAGAACGACGAACTCATCCCCGCCCTGACGGCTGACCGTATCGGAATGACGTACCTGCTGGAGGAGGCGTTCAGCTACAGATTTCAGGAGCATGTCACCGACCGTGTGACCAAGCGAGTCGTTGATGTGCTTGAAGTTATCGAGGTCAAGATATAGCACTGCAAAACCGGTCCGGTGCCGAGCACCATAAGAAATTGCCTGGAGCAGGCGGTCATTTAAAAGCATTCGGTTTGGTAGTCCGGTCAGATAATCATGCTGGGCTTGGTAGGCCATTTTTTCAGCCATTGCCCGCATTTCTGACGTATCGCGAAACGTCAGCACTGCCCCGGCCACACTGCCACTCTGATTGAATATTGGCGCTGCAGAATCTTCGATTGGCGTCTGATAGCCGTCTTTACGAATCAAAACTGAATTCGCATAGAGTGCCATCGTTTGTTTCTGCTGTATAACCAACTCAACAGGATTGCGCGCTGGCTGAAGGCTCACACTGTCCATCAGGTGCAATATTTCAGCGACAGGGCGCCCGACGGCATCGTCCCTGGCCCATCCGGTCAGTCGTTCGGCCTCCTTGTTCAGGTAAGTCACGTTACCTGCCATGTCTGTACTCAATACCCCGTCGCCGATCGATTCAAGAGTGATCCGCGCCTGTTCCTTCTGAGTGAAAAGTGCCTCTTCCACTTTCTTTCGATGGATGATGTTGCGCAGCGCTTGGGGTACCAGTGAATTGTGGAAGTACCCCTTCGTCAAGAAGCCTTGTGCTCCCTGCTGCACAGACTCTACGGCTAGAGGCTCTTCATCTTGATGGATAAGAGTAAGAATCGGAGTAATTGGTGCTGCTTGGAATAAGGCTTGGAAAGTAGCGATTCCCTGAGAGTCAGGTAAATAAAAATCGACGAGGACAATATCAATGTCACCCTGTCTTAAGCGCATGATGGCCTCCGACAAGAGACGCACCCATACAGTGGCGAAGGGACCATCTTTTGCGGTCTGCAGGGTTTCGCAAACCACACGAGCATCGCCGGCATCGTTTGTTGCGATCAAGACCGTGTTACTCACGCTCCAGCACCGTTCGTTTGGATTGAAATTATTTGGTATTGGGTAGCCATTGTGCCTTAGCAAAAAGTATCGAAACGGCCTCAGCCCTGAGAATCAGACCTTCACAGAAGCTGAAAATTCAATAGCAACCCAGCCCTTTAGGTGACCGGAAAGACTGAGAATATGTAGGTCATGTATTCCACCCATGATTTGTCTAAATCGACGGCGACTTCAATTCCAAGTATTTGCTCCGTGGGATCGGCTTCCCGTTCTGGTGTCAGCTGACCTTGGAGCGTGCTACGTTTTATTGCCCGTACTATCGCCGTCTGCGTAGCTTCAAGTTCTGTAACGTATTTTGCCCTGCTCCGGGGCGTTAGCTCTGCCGCCCCCTTCTATTCCTGGGCTTCGACTTCACCGGGCAGCATGCCGATGAGTAGATGTGCAACTTGATTGATAGACAGTTCATCGCATAACCGCCAGAAGTCCTAGCTATCCATAGTGTCTCCCTAGGATTGTGCCCAACAGGCGCTTAATCACCCAGCGCTAAATCGTGCGCAGTAAATTTGTTTTTGCGACCAGTGCCGCGAATCAGAATCAGCTCTGCGCCATTCCGTAATTGGTCAAGATAATCCGCCCACTGCTGCATCATTTCTCTTCGCTTTTTGAGAAACCGGGTGCGGTTATAGGCTTCGCCCATTAAATCCGGCACTTTGTGGGCCAACTGGTGTTCGAAAATTTCGGGCTTCAAATGCGGTTGCTCAGCAAGGATCGTGCGTGCCATCGCTCGGAAGCCGAGCCCGCTAATTTTTTCCTTTGGAATGTCCATCCGTCGCAGTGCCGATAAAACGGCGTTCTCGCTCATTGAGCGCTCCTTGGTTCGAGGGCTGGGAAATACATAACGCCCATCTCCGGTCAAAGGATAAAGGTCACGCAGTACCTTGACGGCTTGGCGCGCGAGCGGAACGAGATGGCGGGTCTTGGTTTTGCTGACGGTATACCGCCATTCGGCGGCGTCGAGATTGATCTCATCCCATTGCATCTGCCGAAGTTCAGCAGGTCGGCAAAACAGCAGCGGAGCGAGCTTTAACGCTGCGCGCACCGTGTATGTGCCGGAGTACCCATCAATCGCTCGGAGCGGTGCGCCAACTTCTCGTGGGTCGGTAATCGCAGCAAACTGCGTTCAGTTGGGGGTGGAGAGTGCGCCGCGAAAATCAGGGCAGGGGCCGCGTTCTGCGCGGCCGGTGGCAATTGCGTGTCGAACCACTTGTCCGATGTTTCCCCTCGCGCGGCGAGTGGTTTCCAATGTGCCGCGCTTCTCAATCCTACGCAACACGGTCAGGACTTCTTGGGCAGTGATGCTCGCTACCGGTTTGCTGCCGAGCCATGGAAACACATCCTTCTCAAGCCGTGCCTTGATCTTTGTGTAGTGACTTTCGGCTTTCTCTTTTTGGATTTTGGCAAGCCATTCGTGGGCGATGACCTCGAAGCTGTTCGCGTTGCATTCAGTGCGGGTGGCCTTTTGCGCCTGCTTGTGTGCGGCCGGGTCAATGCCATTCGCAATCTGCTTGCGCGCTTCGTCACGCCGGTGCCTGGCGTCCAGTAGGCGGACGGCAGGATACGTTCCGAGCGCCAAGCGCTTTTCCTTACCGTCAATCCTGAGCGTCAAGCGCCAGAGCTTGACGCCCGCTGGCGAAATCTCAAGGTATGTAGGCCGCCCCCATCGTACATGCGATGGGTTTTGACGCCGGCTTCGCATTGCGGATTTGCAGATCGGTGAGGGGCATCGCGTCCTCCGTGGGGGCATCGACCTCATGGCAACGTGGTATGCCCCCAAACGCCCCCAGATTTCAATAGATCTGTTTGGAACAGTCCGGACGAAAAAAAGGCCGGAACCTTTGATTTCTCTAGGGTTTCCAGCCTTTGCCGGATCGCTCCGGAAGTCCATTTGGTGGTGATAGGTGGATTTGAACCACCGACCCCAGCATTATGAGTGCTGTGCTCTAACCAACTGAGCTATATCACCACGAAGCCCGGCATTATCGGCGCACCAGTGCACGCTGTCA
>JAIXTG010000033.1 GCA_027484285.1 Oxalobacteraceae bacterium
GCCGAGGTGGCCACGGCATCGCCGGTGGTCTTGCGCGGAATCAGCAGCTTGGACAGGTTGTCGAGGTCGGCCTTGCCGGACGAGTCGACCGCCGCAGCGATCAGCGCCTGGCCGGCGGAGTTCACCACGTTGTACGAGTCGTTCAGCATGAAGGTGCCGTTACGTGTGTAGATGTCCTGCAGGCCGTCGGCCGACTTCAGCGGGAAGAAGCCGTCACCGGTAATCGCGATATCCAGCGAGTTGGCAGAGAACTGAATGTTCCCCTGGCTGAATTCCTGGCTGACCTGCTTCAGCGCGACGCCCTGGCCGATCGTGGACGAGGCTTTCTGCAGCGGCGAAGTCGCGAAGATGTCGCCGAAGTCGGCGCGCGAGCGCTTGAAACCGGTGGTGCCGACGTTGGCGATGTTGTTACTGGTGACGGACAGCTGGGCGGTGGCGGCGTTCAGGCCGGTCAGCGAGGTGTAGAAAGACATGAGTTCTTCTCCTGGATCCTGATGGGGCTGTGTGCTGTGTTCTTAGAAACCGATACGTTTAACGGTGGACATGCTGACTTTGCTGCCGTCGCCGAGCTCGAGCTGCATGTCGCCGGTCACGCTGTCGGTGGTCACGCTCTTCACCATGGCCATGGTGCTGACCGCCGCCTTGGCCGGCGTGCCGAAGCGCGTGGTGGTCGCTTCGATGCGGTACGGGCCGGTGGCGACCGGGTTGCCGGCGTTGTCGTTGCCGTCCCAGGTGAACGCGAAGTCACCTTTTTTCTGGGCGCCGATCTGGCCGGTGCGCACCAGTGCGCCTTTCGAGTCGAAAACCTTGAGCGTGATGCCGTCGACGTCGTTCGGCAGCGTGACGGTGCCGTCGACCGGCATGCCCTGCTCGTACAGCGCCTTGCCGTCGCCGATCGACACCTTGCGGCCGAGCATGCCGGACGCATTGGTGATCTGCGAGGTCGACATCGACTTCACCAGCGTTTCGAGGTTGGTCGACATCTTGGTGGTCGCTTCCAGCTGCGAGAACTGCGCGAGCTGCGCGACGAAGGCCTCGTTCTGCATCGGGTCGAGCGGGTTCTGGTTCTTCAGCTGGGTGGTGAAGAGCGTCAGGAAGGCCATCTGGCCCATCTCGTCGCCCTTGCCATTGATCTGCGCTTCTTCCTTCTCTTTTTCGTACTGCTTTGTCGTCTTGATGTTCGACGGCAGCGTGTAGTTCGACGTGCTGCTTGCCGCTCCGGTAGTTGTGGTCGCCATGGTTCAGCCCTTATGCCTTGATGATGTCGAGCGTGCGCATCATCAGCTCGCGCGCGGTATTCACGACTTCGACGTTGTTCTGGTAGGAGCGCGAGGCGGCCATCAGGTCCACCATCTCGGTGACTTCATTCACGTTGGCCTGGTAGACGAAGCCTTCCTTGTCGGCCAGCGGATTGTTCGGGTCGTAGACCTTGGGGATCGGCTTCTTGTCGTCGAGGATCTTGTCGACCTTGACGCCGCCGACATACTGCGCGCCGGCATGGGTCATTTCCTCGTCCATCAGCGCCTTGAATATCACGCGCTTGCCGCGATATGCGCCCTCTTCTGTGGCCGAGGTGGTGCCGGCGTTCGCGAGGTTGGACGAGGTGGTGTTCATGCGGATCATCTGCGCATTGAGCGCGGTGCCGCCGATACCGAAGATATTGTCGATGGACATGGGCATGGTCGATTACTCCCCTCTCAGCGCCTTGCGGATGCTGGACACGCGGCTCTCCAGGAAGGACAGCGTGGCCTGGTAGTCGGCGGCGGCCTTGCCGTACTTGGCCTGCTCGACCGTCAGTTCGACCGTGTTGCCGTCCAGCGAGGCATTGAACGGCGTGCGATAGCGCAGGCCGTCGTCATCCATCTTCTGGTCGGCAAAACCGAAATGCGTGCCGTGCGTGCTCGCCATCAGCTCGGTCGGTTTGAACTGGGTCATCACCGACTTGAAGTCGATGTCGCGCGCCTTGAAGTGCGGCGTATCGTCGTTGGCGATATTCCGGGCGATCACTTCCATGCGCTGGTTGCGCACGCGGAGTGCCTTCTCGTGAATGCCTAATGCGTTGCTCAGTACGTCCATTGCATGCTCCCTGCCGGTGACGGCGGAATGTCGACATTCCGCTCAAGTTTCCAGCTGTCGGTCCGACTAGTGCAAAGGGCGTGCCAGAAGGTTTTTTGACGGGAATGCCGACGGTTTGCAGACAGAAGCGGCAAGGGTTTGCCGTCAGGGGCGGCACGCGGGGTGGCAAGGGTTTGCCGCCGCGGCGGCCGGCGTCACATGCCCGACATCTCGATCCGGGCCAGCGTGCTGGTGAATTCCCCGAGCCGCTCGCGCGCATGGCTCTTCAACCCGGCGACCAGCGAGTTGCGGGTGATGACGCCGTTCGGATCGCGCCCTTCATATAGTGCGGAAGCCTGGCGGCCCGCGATGTTCAGCGGCGCGTTGGCGCGCGTCTCGCTGCGCGCAGCCGGCGTCAGCACCGTCAGGTACAGGTCGTCCAGCGCGGCCGGGCCGAAGTCCTTCAGGCGGGTGTCGGTGAAATAACGGTCGACCAGGTCGAGCTGCTGCAGCACCGACAGGTTCAGTATCTCGCGCGGATTGCTCGCAAAACCGGCACTGGCCGCGCCGCGGTTGCCGCCCGAGCAGAACTGGATGATGCCGTGGCAGCTGCCATTGCTCGCGCGCGGGTTCATGCCGTCGGATTCCATCAGCGTCATCTGCGCAAAGTCGTCCGGCGAAAACTGGTGGCGGCTGGCCAGATTGAGGATCTTGTCGCGCACGGCGGCCTGGTCGGCCGGCGGCAGGTAGCCGCGGGCGACTGCGCGCGCCAGCGTCCGGTCCAGCATGTGGGTAGAAGTGCTGCTGCTGCCGGCAGTGACTGCGGCCGCAGCTTCGGTGCGCGTGCCGGCCAGCTCGGGCTGGCGCAGCCTGAGCGCTGCCATGGTGGTGGTCGGCGCCATATTGATGGCCTGGCCCGGCGATATGCGGTCGGCGTCGGCAATCCCGTTCTCGCGCGCGACGGTGCGCGCCATCTCAAGTATTTGCGAATTGCTGAACCGCCCGGCGACCTCCCCGAGGTGGCGGCGGGTCATTCCCATCAGGGTATCGCCGCGCCGCACCGTCACCATCTGCATGTCGGAATTCAGGCCGGCCAGCGCCTCGCGGAACGAGGCCGCCGGCTGCGCCCGCTCGCGCGCGCGCGCCTGCTCGGCCGGGCCGGCGGCATTCGGGTCGCTGATAGGTGGGCGTATAAGCATCGATGAGTCCTCTTGCGGGCTGGTACTGTTCTTGCACAACGGTTGGCACCTGTCGGAACTCCTACAGTTGCCCGACCGATGTACCTTGATTAGCAAGCAGCATTCCAGACACTGAGATGCCCTGATGATGAAACGCCTGCTTACACGACTGCCCTGCTGGCTGTGGCTGGCGCTGCTGCCGGCCGCTGCCTGCGCGCAGCCGGCCACGCCGCAGCAGCTGATGACGGCTGCGCTGGCCGACTGGGTCGCCGGCCAGAATGACGTCGGCCCGGAACAGGTAACGGTCGGCCCGCTCGATCCGCGGCTGCCGGTTCAGCCCTGCGCCGGCAGCTTTCAGTTCGACTACCCGTTCGTCAGCCGCGACAGCGTGCGCGTGCGCTGCACGAAGCCGGGCTGGCAAATGTATGTGAAGGTAGGCTTTGCCGCGGGCGCCGCCGGTACGGCTGCCGCAGCGCGTCCGCCCGCCTCGGGACCGGCGCCCGCCCAGCGGGCCGCCAGTCCGGCGCCGGCGGCGGAAAACCGACAGGTGGTGGTGGCGGCGGCCAACCTGATGCCGGGCCAGGTGTTACAGCCGGAGCTGCTCAAGCTGGCCCCGATGGAGGTCGACAAGTTCAACAAGGCCTTCCTGATCGAGCTGCGCGGGCTGGAGGGGCAGGAAGTGCTGCGCCCGATCCGGGCCGGCGATCCGCTGCGGATGTCGGACCTGCGGCCGGCCACGCTGGTCAGGAAAGGCGAAGCCGTCAACCTGAGCATCGGCACGCCGGCCAGTTTCATGGTCACGGTCCGGCTGGAGGCGATGCAGGACGGGCGGCTGGGCGAACAGATCAAGATGCGCAATCCCGAGTCGGGGCGCACGCTGACCGGCATCGTCACCGGCAAGGGCCTGGTACGCGGCGGCTAGCCGATGCCAGTCCGGCAACAAAAATATTTTTGAGATTGACCCTAAAGTTTGCTGCAGCTGATCCGATTGTCCCTGTGACAGGAATAAAAGGCCGCGAGGCCGAAAGTGAGAAAACACCATGAGCAATACCATTTCAAGCCTGTTTGGCGGCAGCCCGTCGCTGGACAAGGCTCAACTGGAAAAAGCCAAGCGCAAGGCGCTCGAGCAGCCGGTCGACAGCCAGCCGGAAGCAAAGAAGGCGGCACCGGCGCCCAAGGGCGACGAGTTGCTGCTCTCGCCGATCGCCCGCAAGGCCATGGCCGAGCCGGCATTCGACCGCGAGAAAGTCGAGGCGATCAAGCAGGCGATCAAGGACGGCAGCTATCCGATGGACGCGCGCCGCATTGCGCAGAGCTTCGCTTCGATGGAAAAACTGATCGGATGAGCTGACGATGCTGCAGACTTCCGCCCCGTTGCAGGCCGTTCCCGCAACTGCAGCCAGCCCCGAGCTGGCTTCGGCGCTTGAGCACGGCCATGCGCTGCAGCTGTTGCTGGAACAGGAATTCGAAGCACTGCGGGTTCAGGATCTCGATCGCTTCGAGGCGCTGCAGCCGGAAAAGCTGAATGTCTTCGACACCCTCGCCCGCCTGACCGGCGTAGGCACCCCGGCCAACCGGCTCGAGCAGCCGGAATGGGACGGCTTCCGGCAGCTGATCGCCGACTGCCGCGAACTGCACCGCCGCAACGAGGTGCTGATCAGCCGCAAGCTCGACGCCATCCGCGGCACCCTGCACACGCTGCGCGGCAACGACCCGACCGCCAGCGTCGAGGTCTACGACCGCCTCGGCCGCATGTCCCGCCTGCGCGGCGGACGCGGCTACGAAGAAGCCTGACCGTCAGCCTTTTTCGTCCCCCGGTTTCATCCCCCGCAGCCAGTAGGCCCAGGACAGCACAACCGCCACCGCGACATACAGGTCGCGCGGTATCTCCTGCTCCAGGTCGAGCCGCGACAGCGCGGCCACCAGTTCCCGGTCCTCGGCCACATACACACCCTGCCGGCGCGCCTCGGCAATGATGGCCTCGGCCAGTTCGTCGCTACCCTTGGCGGTGACCACGGGCGCATCGCGCAGCCCGTATTCCAGCGCCACCGCCTCGCGCCGCCGCTTCATGCGCGCACGTCCAGCACCGCCCCCGGCGGCGCCCAGCTGTCGGGCAGGCTGGGGCGCGGCGCATGGAAGACACGGAAAGCGTCCATCGTCAGGCCGGCCAGCTTCAGCCGTTCGCCGAGCGCGTCGCCATGGCGGCGCGCGAGCCTGACCACGCTCTCCTTCAGGGCCCACATCATGAGTTCCACATGGGCGGCCTTCGTGACCGAGGTCTTGAGCCAGATCTCGCCCAGCACATCGTTGATGGTGTGGATGTCGACCGAGAACGGCGGCGCCTCCTGGCCGGGCCGGCGCGGCGGACGGAAGAAGCGGACGGCCACCGGGTTGGCGTCGGCAAACGGCAGCACCATGGAAAACGAGAGTTCGCCGCGCGCCTGCGCGGCCAGCGACTCGACCTGCGACGCCTCGATGTCGTCGACTGCGCGCCGCACCGACTCCGCCATCGCCGGCTCGCGATCCGCGATCGCGCGCACCAGCCGGCGCAGCAGCGACTTGGCGTCGCCGGCGGCCGCGGCCTGGCCGCGTGCCAGCAGCGGCTCGAGCCAGAAACCCGAAGACAGCACCGCCGCCTGCAGCGCCGACGGCGTCAGGCCGCGCATCGACAGCTGCATTCGCTGCAGCAGGGACGCCAGTTCGGGCGTGCCGGCGGACTGCAGCAGGCCGGCAGCGACTTGCGGCTGGAACAGCTGCATCAGGGTGGGAGACATCGGAGGCCGCAGCGACAGCGCCAGCAGGCGCGACATGCCCGGCGGCAGCGCCGGCTCGCCTGCCAGCGGCGGCGTGCCGGGCGGCGCAGCCGAAGCGCCCGCCACGCCGGGATCGACCGGCTTGAGTGCCCAGCTGCCGGCACCGGCCATGGCGCGCAGCCAGACGGTGTCGCCGGGACGGAAACGCAGGCCGGGGGGCAGGTCGAGCAGGCGGCCTTCCAGCAGCAGTTTGAGCTGCGCTCCGCGCGACTCGATGGTGGCTTGGACGACCTGGCCGTCGCGCAGGCCGATCTGCTGCGCCAGCGCAGTGGCCAGCGGCAGCGGCCGGCCTTCGAGATAAAAAGGGTTCAGGCGGCCCGGCAGGGCCGTCTGCTCCACGCCTTGCAGCAGCGGGTTCACGGCGTGCGCCGGCTCAGCGTGGGGGCTGGCGGCTCAGGGGTAGCGCACCCAGCGCCGCTTGTCGTCGGCCGCTGCCTCGACCGCCGGCACCGGCATGTCGACCGGCTGGCGCGGCAGTGCGAGCGGCAGGTTGAGCTCGGTGGTGCCGGCACTCATGGTCGGCGCGACCACCGGTGCGGCAGTGTGCAGGTCGACCGCCTTTTTCTGCGGCGCGTCGCCCAGCACCACCTGGCGCAGGTCGTCGGCGCCGGGCAGCCGCAGCATGGTGCCCGACTTCAGCGGCACGCTCTTGACGCCTGCCAGCAGCTGCGGATTGGCACGCAGGAATGCCGCGCGCATCACTTCCATTGAGAACGGGCTGTCCGGCATGGTCTTGCGGATCACCGAATCGAGGCTCTCGGCCGCCTTCAGCTGGTAGGAACCGCTGGCCTTGCCCTGCTCGAGCACGTCGGCGGCAACCGCCGACAGCGCCGGATCCCTGGCCGCTTTCGGCGCGGCAGCCTGCCGGCGCCGGCTGGTGGCCGGCTTGTCATGGGCCGGCTCATGCTTGGCGACCGCCGGCTCGGCCGGCTTGTCGGCACGCTTGTCCGCCGATTTTTCCGCCGATTTTTCCGCAGGCTTTTCCGCGCCCTTGTCGGCCGGCTTGTCGGCCCCCTTTTCCGCCTTCTCGGCACCCTTTTCAGCAAGCTTCTCGGACGGCTTGTCGGCCGGCTTCGAACCCAGCTCTTCCGGCTTCTTCAGCTCGCCCCTGGGCGCAAACGCCTTGGGCGTCGCATTTTTCGGATACGGCTTGGACGGCAGCTCGGGTTCGGCCGGCTTCTCGGCGGCTTTCTCGTCTTTCTTCTTGTCGTCGGCTGGCGGCGCGTCGGCGGCAACAGCCGCCCCGCCGCACAGCAGGGCGAGCAGGGCAATCAGGAACTGGCGTTGGGCGAGTTTCATGGTCCTCTCCGGGGATCAGCGTGTTCAGAAGGGTGTGGCGACCCAGTCGCCGGTGCGTGCGATGCGTGCCGGGCCGGCCAGCTGGCGCACGGTGGCGGCGCCGTTGCCGACACTGGTGACTTCCACCAGCGCGAGGTGCTCGCCGCTGTCTGGCTCGAGGATGCGTGCCGGCACCTGCTCGCGGTTCATCAGCAGCAGCTGGTCGCCCACCGCAAGGCCGGCCGCCTGGCCGCCGTTGATGACCCAGCCGGCGTCGCTCGCCTGCACGATATTGAAGGTCTGCGGCCGGCAGCCGAAATCGGTATCGAGCCTTTGCTGCCAGCGCGCGACCACTTGGTCGAGCTCGGTCAGCAGGCCGACCGGCAGCGGCTGCGAGGTATACGCAATTTGGCGCGCCGGGAAAAACAGCGGCACCGCGTCCTGCCAGAGCAGCCGGCGGCCGGCGCGTTCGGTCACGGTCAGGCGCAGCACGAAGGGCACCGGCTCGGAACGCGACGGCGCGTCGCTAAAGCTCTCCTTCACCGACTGCAGTGCGCGCCGCACCTGCTCGCCGCGGCTGGCCTGCGGACGCACCGGCTCGATGCCGAGCGCGCCGGCCGGCAACAGCTCGACCTGCATCTGGTAAGGCGCGAGGTCGGGCACATGGCCGGTGAGGTGACGTTCATACAGGTTGCCCGGCTCCGGCTGGCTGGCCGACAGCAGCCACTGGCGGCCGGCGCCGGCGCGGGCGGCGAAGCGCGCGCGTGCCTGGTCGAGGAAACCCTGCCAGTAGACGCGGTCGGCGCCGCTGGTGGCGATCCGCAGCGCGGTATCGAGCGTGGCTTCGCGGCGGTAGCGCAGCTGGCTGGCCGCGCAGACTTCCGCATCCGGCGTCACGCCGCGGGCTTCGGCGACGATTGCAGCCGATACGCCGTCCTCGACCGTCAGGTAGTTCAGCACGCGCACATTGCGCACCCTCATGTTCGAGGTGAGCCGGGTGTTCTCATGCAGCTTGCCGCTGCTGTCGATCCAGGCCGCATTGCGTACCCGGGTCTGCCCTTCCATCGCGGCATTCACCAGCGCGTGCTGCAGTGCC
>JAIXTG010000221.1 GCA_027484285.1 Oxalobacteraceae bacterium
CTGGCTGTGTCGCCGCTGAACAGCCCCGTGACCGTCGGCGTGCCCACCGATGTCGTGGTGCCGTCGTAGATCTTGGTGTCGGTCACCGCTGCAATGGTCAGCGGCGCCGGCGTGATCGTGCCCTGGGCGGTGGTGGTGGTGACGCTGTAGTTGCCGCCATTGTTGCCGTCGTTGAGCACGTAGCCACTGTTGACCGTCAGCGTGCTGCCGTTGGTGCCCAGGACGTTCTTCGAGGCGAACGACTGGCTAACGTCGCTGACCGTGTCGGTGCTGACCAGGCCCGTGACGGTCGGCGTCTTGTCCGAGAAGGCCGTGCCGTTGTACTGGCGGCTGTCGGTCACGGCCGCTATCGTCAGAGGAGCAGGACTGATTGTTAAGGTGCCTGAAGCGTAAGATATATCGTAAGTTGTGGACCAAAGTCCGCTTGAGGTGATTGTATAGGTCCCGGCATTCCTTGCCCCTTGGGAGGTTCCGCCATACAGCACTGTTCCGTTTAGAGTTGCACTAGGTAAGGAGAAAGTGACGCCAGCTCCACCGCTAAACAAGATGCCATCATAAGTTTTAGCAGTTGACAAGGCACTTACTGATACAGGCGTGAGAAAGTTTTTTAAGAGGGGCTGCGTAAAACCTTCATAAATTTTCCAAGTGTTTAAAAAATCGAATCCTTGAAAACTTGCTTGTTGAACGAACTGCTGTGAGGTCAAACCAACGCCCGCGGCGCTTGTGGTGCGTCCACTGGACTGAATATTCCAATAGCTATTTGATACGTTGAGGCCTCCGTTTGCTGCTCCCAACAGCCCGCCCAGCACTCCCAATCCACTAACTGCCCCACTAGAAAAAGACCTTTGTATCGTTACGTTAGGGCCAGCAATGTAGGAACCTACGAGCCCGCCCGCAAAGCCTCCCGAAGTGGAGACATTTCCTGTGGCATAAGAATCAAGTATCTGGCCGACATGCGCGCCGACTAAACCGCCCGCAAAAACTGCGGATACAGATCCTGTAGCGTAAGATTTTGATATTAGTCCGCTGTTAGATCCTGCAAGCCCACCGGTTTCGTTACCC
Organism: Oxalobacteraceae bacterium; assembly: GCA_027484285.1. Classification (GTDB taxonomy): domain Bacteria; phylum Pseudomonadota; class Gammaproteobacteria; order Burkholderiales; family Burkholderiaceae_D; genus Pernthalerella. The sequence goes on from JAIXTG010000221.1 coordinate 1,063, forward strand.
CCTTGAATATTGCCTGTTGCGTAAGAGCCGACCACCGATCCAAAGTTGAATCCCGTAAGTCCTCCAACCCAGGCCTGTCCTGATTGGTTACCGGAAGCTGATGAGCGCTGGATAATGCCCTCATTTGCGCCTGCCACCCCACCGACATAACGCACATTACCGAAAAACCCTGGAACGGGCGCCACATTCGCAGAAGATCCAGCATCAGTGATGCTGGCGGAAGAATAATTTCTCCCGACCAAACCCCCTCCGTAATCAGCCTGAAGTTGAACGCTTCCTGATGTGCGAATATTTTGAAGGACTCCAAAATTTCCAGCAGCGACGATTCCTGCAAAATCACGCGCCACTATGGTGGCATTTGTAATACTTAGGTCGCGAATCAAGCCGGTTTGCCCAACTGAAAAAAACAACCCGCCATAAGATTGACTACCTCGATTCATGTACAGGCCGTCAACTACATGTCCTAATCCTGCAAGCTTTCCGAAAAATGGCTGAATGTTCAAACCGATTGGCGTAAAGCCTAAACCGCCGTTCCATGTCGAGGTACCGCTGGCATTTATATCTCTACCGATTGCATAATTGGCACCGTAACTACCAGACACCCCTCCAATTCCTTGGAGTGCCTCAATAGTGTTGAGGACAATGTAACTCTGCCCGCCAATCGACAAACTAGGAGCGGTACCGGATAGAGTTATTTTTACGCTTGGAGCAAGCGCATATGCTGCATTGTTTCCGGGCGTGAGAACTACGCCCGCTGTATTGCCCGTGGCCGTGATATTTGCATTGACGTTGATGTTCCGCTCAGCATTTAACGCCAATGTCGTGTTGCTAGCCCAGCTGACTGCGTCGTTGACATGAATGTCACCATTGCCCCCGGGCGTGCCTTGCAGGGCCGTGCTGATACTCACATTATTGGTCGCCAGCTGGCCCGATAAAGTACTACCCGTAATATTTCCGCCACTGGCGGCAATCGTGAAATCGTTCGGATCAATCAACCACTGACCGGTCGTGCCACTCGGTGCGGCCGTTGTGATGGTGGCGCTGTCCGCAACCTTCACCGTCTGACCTGAAGTCTCGATGAAGCCGCCATCGCCGCCATTAGGTGCTGACGCATCGAGCTTGCCGGCCACATTGACGGTGCCGCCGTCCATCCCGCCCAAGAGCGCGATCTTGCCGTTGGAGCCATCGACGGTCCGAGCCTCGATGATCCCTTCGTTGTTGACCACGGTGCTCAGCAGTGCATCAACTCCCTTGGCGGTCATCAGCACCGTGCCGCCATCGGCCTGGATCAGCTGCTTGTTCTGTACCAGCGCATTGACCGTCCCCTGGTCGACCTGCACGTTCAAGAGCTTGTCGCCGGCAAAGTCCAGCGTCACCTGGTTGCCGGACGCCAGCGCCACCGTCCCCACCCGTGCGGCGATCACGCCCTCGTTCGACACCCGCCCGCCTAGGAGCGCCACGTAGCCGCCATCCTGGGCCGTGATCGTCCCCTGGTTCGTGACCAGCCCACCGGTGCCCGTCAAGGTACGCTTGCCGGCCATGAAGTCCGCGTCCGACATATTGAGTGTCGACGCCAATAAGCCGCCCACGTTGACCTGCGCGCCGGGCCCGAACACGACGCCATTGGGGTTCAGGATCCACACCTGCCCATTGGCCGACAGGCGGCCCAAGAGCGTGCTGGGGTCGCTGCCCAGCACCCGGTTCAGGGCAATCGATGAACTGTTGGGCTGGTTGAAGACGACCGACTCGGTCGGGGCCGTGCCGAACTTGAGCCAGTTGATCGCCAAGTTCTGCGACTGCTGGGTGACGGTTACCGACGCACTGGTGGTCGCAATCGTCCCCTGCCCGGCCGACACCTCGCCGCCTTCGGGCAAGGCGTGCGCTGAGAGCGCAACCGCCGACAGCAAGGCGGCGGTGGCGGCCTTGGCGCTGGTGCGCTTGCCGCGCGCGCGGGTCAGTTCAGAGGCGACGACGAACGCGCGCACGCGCTCGCTCCAGACTAGCCGGTACGTATGGTTCATGGGCTTCCCTTCGGAACAATGGTGGTGATGCAATGGCAGGTGCCGGGGCATTGAGAAACAGCCCCCGGTGCACTTCTGCATCACACGGTACCGAGGCGCCCTTGTGAGCCGTTGAGAGCAGTCAATGCTTGAAGTAAACAGAATTAATTACGTTCAATACAGCGCTACCGGTAGCGCAGCATCAAAAGTCATTAATCGTAAGTAACACAGCTCGAGAGCCGCTGAGAGCCTCAAAATTTTGCTGAGCCTGCGCGTACCTCCAGCATGGTGGTGGCGCACAGCAAAAGTGCGGGCAAAACTGCAGTAAAGGCCGTACCAGGACGTAGCAATGCCGAGCGAGAGAGACACGCTTAAGAAAAAGCGCAAGTACAAGTGGAGCGGCCCAGGCCGACGACCCTTCGCGGCCTCAGTGCAGTGATGTGTTTCGCTAATTTACGGCGCCCTTCACCGTTGCCCAGCGTGATCGGCGAAGGCGGGATGTCGGCCTGCCGCCAAGGAGTGATTATTTTGTCGCGCGCTGCAGCTCTGGTACAAGGCGCGTGACCGGCCCTCCGCCATCGCCGTTATCGAGGATTCGGCCGCTCAAAATCTGAAGGACTCGAAGCACGAGCCTGTCACCAAGGCGGTGCATCGGGCGTCAAGGCTGCGGGTGCGATGGAAAAACAGGGAGGCCATGGCCATGGCCTAGGCGTAACCCCGGTGTAACCCCGAGCGGGTTGGCGCTGGCGGAGGTACCTGTAAGTCCTTGGTTCTATGGCGCGGCTGGCTGGGATCGAACCGGCGACCCTTGGCTTCGGAGGCAACAAGCCGTTGACATCCGCCTGAGATGTTCGACAAACACGTGCGCTTGATTAAAGCTGAGATACAGGTGGCCAGGGAAGACCCAGCCGTTCTGATTCCCTTCGCATGAAGCCGAAGAACGGCGGCTCACACATCCGCTCCTGCAAGTAGTCCAGTGCTTGGGTCGTCGCATCGACCTGATCACAAAAGCGCGATGACGGGAAAGCCGTCAGCTCCTGCACATACCCGCGCAGCCACGGCGCCTGCTGTGGCAGCCTCACCCGGCCATTCTCGAACTTCACGCTGTGCCGAATCAGCCGCGTTTCCTTGTCGCCGACGGGCTTGACCTCGACGACACGGTACATCCCAACCTCCTTCATCTCCTGGATCAGCTGCGTGCCGGACGACTTGTCCTCAACCAGGATGTGGTGCGGCTTGTACCGGGCGTTCAACCGGATCGCCTCAGCTTTCAATGCCGGGAATTCCATCCGGCGACGGAGGACATCAACGACGTACGCCTGCTGGTTTTTGATGCCGATCGTCACGCATACTGAATACGCCGCCCCGTCGCTGACCTTGCTCGCGGTATCCCAGCTCTGCACCAGCAAATCGAACTGCGGCGGCAGCTCCTCAGGCCGGTAGGTCTGCAACCACGCCTCCTTGATGATGGCCCCGCCCAAGGGCACCGGCGACTGCTGGTACTGGCCGGAGAATACGTATTCACCCATACGGCTGCGCATCTCCGTCAGGGTTTGTAGCGGCTCGCGCGCCTGATGCAGGACTGATCCCACCTCGCGGGTGACCGTCTGCGGTCCCAGCAGCGTCTGGTACGTATAGGTCGTCTCCTCCTCGGCAATGGCCGGCAGGTTCAGCACCTGCCAATCGTCGCCCTTGGCCAGCGCATGGCCCACCAGATCGTTCAGGTGAAGGCGCTGCATGATGATGACGATCGCCCCTTCCTGCTTGTTGTCCAGGCGACTCAAGGCCGTACCATCGAACCAGTCATTGACCGCTTGGCGCTGCACTTCCGACGTCGCTTCGTCCGGCTTCAGTGGATCATCGATGATCAAAAAATCCGCCCCGCGGCCGGTCAACGCGCCGCCAGTCGACACTGCATAGCGCACCCCGTGCGCGGTGGTCGTGAAGTCGTGCACGGCGCGGCGATTCGCCGACAATTTCGTACCGGGGAAGATCTGACGGTAGAACGGCGCGTTCATCAGTAGTTGGGTGTCGCGCGCGAGCTTGTCGGCCAGTTCGCTGGCGTAGCTGGCGCAGATGATCTTCAGGCTCGGGTCGCGCCCCAACGCCCACGCCGGGAACGCGACCGACGCGCAGATCGACTTCATGTTCCTAGGCGGGATGTTGATGATCAGCCGCTTGATTCTGCGGCAGTAGACCTGCATCAGCCGGTCGGCAATCAGGTCGATATGCCAGTTCGGCAGAAACGGTGTACCGGGATTTAATTCGGCAAACGCGCGGGCGATGAAGCTGCTTAAGTCCTGCACCAAGAGCGCCTGGTACTCCAGCGGCGTCAGGTTCAGCCCGATCGGCTTAGTCATGGCCGCCCCCTTCGTCAGTGCCCGGGACGCCCGGGGATTCTCCCGTGGCCTCTTCTCCGGTGTCGTTCACGGATGAGGAGGCTTTCAACACGACGTGATTGCCGTGATTGAATTTGGCCACGAGCGAACTCAGCAATGCCGGGTCAGTCAGGTCGACTGCCGCCTTGCGCTCGTCAGCCGCCAGCGCCGCGTCAGCTGCCTGCATCGCCGGCAGCAGCAGGCGCATGTACGCGATATCGCCCTGCGCGGAACGGTTGACCAGTTGCTTGATCGTGGCCTCGCCCTTGGTGAGCGTCTTCTGGCGACCGTTCTCGGTGACGGTGACTCTCGAAGCGAGTTCGCGCTTTAAGGTGGTGGCGATATTCAAGCTGCCTTTGGGCCGGCCACGCGGGTTGCCGCTCTGCCCCTTCTTGAATTGCGTATGCGCGGGTGGCTTGCCGTAGCCGACCTCGTAGGCCGCAGCCAACTGATCGACATCGGGCTTGATGTCCTTAGCCATGCGACGCCTCCTGCGCAGATGCTGCAGCCGCTGCGGCCTGTTCGCGCTGCGTGAAGGTTTGCCCAGTGGATAAGAGCATCGCATCCTCGCCAGTCAGCGCCTGCCAACGACGGATGGCGGTATCGACATACAGAGGATCAAGTTCGATCGCGCGGCACAGCCGCCCGACGCGCTCGCAGGCCAAGAGCGTCGTGCCCGAACCCAAGAACGGGTCGAGGATGATCTCGCCTCGTGCCGAGCAGTCGAGGATCGCGTCGGCAATCATTTTCACGGGCTTAACCGTTGGATGGAGCGCGAGCAAATCCCCCTCTTCGCCCGAGCGCATCGCATGAATGCCCGGGTAGGTCCAGACGTTGGTGCGGTAGCGGCCAAAGCGGCCAAGCTCGACGTTATTGCGATGAGGCGCGGTGCCGCTCTTGAACACCAGCGCCAGCTCGTGCTGCGAGCGGTAGAAGCTGCCCATCCCCGCCCTGCTCTTGGCCCAGACGCACAGGTTTAGTTGCGACGTATACGCCCGCTGGCCGGCTGCCAGGATCTCGGGCAAATGGCGCCAGTCCATGAAGATCGTGTGCACCGAGCCATCGATCGAGTGCTCGACCAAGCGCAGGAACACTGTTTGCAAAAACGTCGTGAACCCATCTGCCGACATTTCGCCGGTAGCCATCGCAAACTCGCGGTGCCTGATCGCGCCCCGGCCCCCGACATGGCCGTCGATCTTCACGTTATACGGCGGGTCAGTAATAACCATCGCGGCCTGCTGCCCGTCCATAAGCGCGGTGTAGCAAGCCGCATCCAAGGCATTGCTGCACACGAGGCGATGACCACCGAGCTGCCAGAGGTCGCCAATCTGCGTGACGGCTGGCCCCTGTGCGAACGAGAACTGGTCGACCGAATCGTCCTTGGCCTTTGCCGGTATATCGAGCGACTCAATCTGCAGGTCGATCTCACCGACCGTGAAGCCCGTCGCTTCGAGATCGAAGCTGAGATCGAGGATTGATAATTCCTTCAGGTGGGTTGCGAGCAATTCGGTGTCCCAGCTTGACAACTCTGCCAGGCGGTTGTCGGCCACCATCAGCGCGGTCGCCTGCGCCGGCGACAGGTGCTCGAGGTGAATGACCGGGACCTGGTTCAGTTCGAGCTTGATTGCCGCTTCAAGCCGGGCGTGTCCGGCGATGACGTGGTTATTGGCATCGACAAGCACCGGCACGACAAAGCCAAAGGCCTGGATGCTCTTGGCCAGCAGCTTGATCTGCCGGGGCTTGTGTACTCGGGGATTGGTCGGATGCGGCTTGAGGTCCGCGGGGGACCGGTAGGTGACGGCCACTGGCGACGCGGTCGCGTCTGCCACGGATGAAGTGGTTGCCATGATTCACTCCTTGTCGAAAAAGACGACGCGAGTGTCCGGCAGAACGACGGCAAAGCCAATCAGTTAGCACGTCCAAAAAATTCTTGGCAGAAACAGTTAGGTCAGGTGGCACTGAAGCCCCTTTTGACGGGCTTGCAGATGCACCCGGCATTCGGGCGATCGATCCCGCACGTACAGGCCGAACTCAACGCGGCCATCTTTCAGCACGGTCTGCCGCACGGCCCATTCAATCGGCAGACCCACCGGACGCATCATGCGCAACACCCGTTTGACTTCGGTGGAGCTAATCGCCATGCGCGCGTGCGAGCGACGTAACGCCTTGACCGTGTTTTCGATGGCCTGATCATGCTTTTCGCCCGCCGCTCGGTGCTGATCAAAGACGCGCAGCACCTCCATCGCGCGCCACAACATCCAGCCCGGTTTTACTCCGCGGGCAGGCGGGCGCCCGCGCCGTGCTTTGGGAGTCGACAGGGTCACGTCGGGCATGGGCGCATCTCCTTGCGCAACAATTCAAGTTGGCCACAATTTCTGTGGAGAAATCCTTGGATATCTGTGCCGACCGGCGTTAAGTCCTTGATTTCGCACAGCCGTTTCATTGTGCCCAAATTTTGCGCATGCGCATCAATTTCGCTGTTTATTCCACTTGATACGTTGGCGCAACAGAGCGTTACTGGCCGCACCACCCCGGCCGTCGGGGTGTTCACCCGGAGCGCCTCATGCCCCCCCAAACCACCCGCAAAACCTCCCGTAAAGCAGCTGCCAAATCGGCGGCCTCACCAGCAAAATCATCCACTCCGTCACCGACATCGGTAAAGAGGGCGAAAGCAGCGAACCCGGCCATGCCCGCCCAAAAGCCGACCCCCAAACCAGCGGCAGCGAAGAGGACGGCCCCAAGCGACCCAAGAAACAAAACGAAGACTTTTGCTGAAGCCGCGATGACAGCGGCACCGCTCCCCTGCCCGCCCGTCTCAAGTGATCTAGCGCCAGTGAACCGTCCCACGGGCGGCAAGATCGGTCAGGTAATCCGGCTGCTCGAGCGCGAGGGCGGCGTAAGTCTGGCGGAGCTGATGACAGCCACCGGCTGGCAGGCGCACTCGGTACGCGGAGCTCTGTCGACATTGAAGAAACGCTTGGGTCGCCCGCTGCAGCGGACGGTTAACGCCGGCGGCGTTGCTGCCTACCGTCTTGAGGCGATATGACGCCTGAACTGGCCTGGCTGGCGCAGGCCAGCCGCGAGCAGCTTGCCCAGCGCTGGCATCAGACGTTCGGGCATCCAGCGCCGTACAAATGCCATGCCGAGTTGCTGCGCCAAATCCTTGCGTGGCACCTGCAGTCGCAAGCTGAAGGGGGACTGTCGGCGACCGAGCGGCGTCAATTGGCCGGCCAGCCGATACCGGTGGCCGACTCCCTGTCGCCGGGCACGCGGTTGGTACGCGTCTGGCATGGCTGCACGCATCAGGTTATCGTGCTCGACGAAGGCTTTTTGCATGCCGGCCAACGCTACACGAGCTTGTCGGCGATTGCCAGAGCCATTACCGGCACCGCCTGGTCCGGGCCGGTGTTCTTTGGCTTGAAAAAACGATGACGCGGTCGGGCAGCCTCCCCTGCGCGATCTACACGCGCAAGTCGTCCGACGAGGGACTCGAGCAGGATTTCAATTCGCTGCACGCGCAACGCGAAGCCTGTGAAGCGTTTATCAAAAGCCAGCAGCATGAAGGCTGGAAGGCCATCGCGACACACTACGACGATGGCGGCTTCTCCGGAGGCACCCTGGAGCGCCCGGCCTTGAAGCGCTTGCTGACCGATCTTCAGCAGCAACGGATCAAGGTGGTCGTCGTCTACAAGGTCGATCGGCTGACCCGGTCGCTGGCCGACTTCGCCAAGATCGTCGAACAGTTCGATGCGCTGGGTGTGTCGTTCGTATCGGTCACGCAGCAATTCAACACCACGTCATCGATGGGGCGGCTGACATTGAATGTCCTCTTATCGTTTGCGCAATTTGAGAGAGAGGTCACCGGGGAGCGCATCCGCGATAAGATCGCCGCATCGAAGAAGAAGGGACTATGGATGGGTGGTATCACGCCGTTGGGCTACAAGGCCGATGGCCGAAAGCTCGTTGTTGATCCCGAGTCGGCATCACTGGTACGCCACCTGTTTGAACGCTACCTTGCACTCGGTTCTGTTCGAATGCTGAAAAACGAGCTGGATGCGGCCGGCCTTCACACCCCTGCCCGGGTCTCCGCAACGGGCCGGCAGTTCGGGACCCAGCCGCTAGGGCGGGCGCTGCTTTACCGAACCCTCAGCCACCCGGTCTACCGCGGCAAGATCGTGCATCGAGATCAGGTCTACGACGCCGACCATCCGCCGGTGATTGACGAGCCGTTGTGGAAAGCTGTGCAGGCGCAGCTCGCAGCAAACAAACAAGGGGAAGAGCGTCGCCGGTCGATACCTTCCTCCAGTGTGTTGATGGGCCGGCTGGTCGATTCTCAAGGTTGCAAGCTGGTACCTTCGCATAGCCAAAAGCAATCGAAACGCTACCGCTACTATGTCTCCGAAACCCTGCACCAGGGCGCCCGGGATCAAACACATGAGGGCCTGCGCCTGCCGGCCGCCGAACTAGAGGCGGCCGTCATCGGCGGCCTTCAGCAGTGGCTCACCAATAGCGATGCCCTGCTTGAGGCGTTGAACCACCTCCCCACTCATGCGATCGCCTCGGTCCTCGAGAAGGCAAAGGTGATCCACCGACAGCTGGGCGATGCCACCGCTCGCTACGCAACGCTACGGCAAATCGTCAGCCAAGTGATAGTGTTCAACGACCGGCTGGGTATGATGTTGGATCTGTCAGCCCTATGCGTTGAGGAATCAAGCTCCACAGGGTACCCGATCGCCCATGATCTCATCATTCCGGTCTCGGTTCAGCGCTGCGGGCTGGCCATGCGGTTGACGATTCAAGGCGGCAGAATGCAGGCGCGTCAACCGGATACCGAACTGATTGCGCTGCTAGGAAAAGCCTATCACTGGCGAGACTTGTTGACCCGCGGGGAGGTCTCAGGCGTCGCCGAGCTGGCCCGGCGCGAGGGGGTCACCCCTTCGTATGCGATCCGGGTGCTGTATCGCGCTTGCCTGGCGCCAGACATCGTCCGGGCGATCCTCGCCGGCACTCAGCCGCCCACGATGACGGCCGAACGCTTGAAGCAGGCCTTACCACTGCCGATCAATTGGCAGGCGCAGCGCGCGCTGTTCGGCTTTACCCAGCAGTGAACACACCGAATGTTAAATAAAGTAGGCCACAGTCGACCCGTCATCTTGGGCCCCTGAGAGAAAGACCTTTTCAGCGGCCTAGATCATCGAAATTGGGGCGACCCAGAGAATGCAGTACCGCGGAAAGCCCAGTGTTTGCGGGCTTTCGCACGCCACTGTGCGGACTTCTCAGTTATCTGAGAAAGACTGGCGGAACGATTGAGATTCGAACTAGCGGATTGCGATGATGATCGCGACAGTCGACCCGTAATCTTGGGCCTCTGAGAGAAAGGCCTTTTCAGGGGTCTGAATCACCGAAATTGGAGCGATGCAGAGAATGCAGCGCCGCGGAAAGCCCCGTGTTTGCGGGCTTTCGCACGTTACTGTGCGGACTTCTCAGTTACCTCAGAAAGACTGGCGGAAGCGGTGAGATTCGAACTCACGGAGGGGTTACCCCCTCGTCGGTTTTCAAGACCGGTGCCTTAAACCGCTCGGCCACGCTTCCTTTGGGTCGGGACCGGGATTATACCTGCCCTCGTCCGCCATGGACAGTTTGCGGGCTCAGTCGGGCAGGAACAGCTGCTGCAAATCATTCAGGAAGCGCTGCCCGAGTTCGGTCGGCCGGATCGACGCATGGTCGACCGAAAGCAGCCCGAGAGATTCGGCCTGCTGCAGGGCAGGCTCGATCAGCTGGAGCGGCAGGCCGGTCCGCTCCATGAACAGGCGCGACGGGAAACCGCCCGTCAGCCGCAAGGCGTTCAGCATGAACTCGAATCCCATTTCATCGCGCGCGATCTCGTGTTCCTCGTGCACGGCGTTGCCGGCCATTGCCTGCTGCATGTAGCTGCCCGGCTGCTTGTATCGCGCCTGCCGCACCACCCGGTGCGGAAACGACAGCTTGGAATGCGCACCGGCGCCGATGCCGAGGTAGTCGCCGAACTCCCAGTAATTCAGGTTGTGCCGCGCGCGGCGTCCGGGTCGGGCGCAGGCCGACACCTCGTAGTGCTCGTAGCCGGCAGCATGGATGCGCTGGCTGATCATCTGCTGCATCGTCGCGCTGGCGTCATCGTCCGGCAGCTCGGGCGGATACTTCGAAAACACCGTGTTCGGCTCGAGCGTCAGGTGGTACAGCGACAAGTGGGGCGGCGCGAAGGACAGTGCGGCCTCGAGGTCGGCCTCTGCCTCGTCGAGCGTCTGTCCCGGCAGCGCGTACATCAGGTCGAGATTGAAGTTGTCGAAGCTGGCCTGCGCGATCTCGATCGCGCGCCTTGCCTCGTCACCGTCATGGATGCGGCCGAGCGCCTTCAGCTGGCGGCTGTTGAAGCTCTGGATGCCGATCGACAGCCGGTTGATGCCGCTGTCGGCATAGCTGCGGAATTTGTCGGACTCGAAGGTACCCGGATTGGCCTCCAGCGTGATTTCGGCACCCGCTTCCAGCGGCAGCAGGCTGCGGATATCCGACATCAGCCGGTCCAGCCCCTGCGCCGACATCAGGCTCGGCGTGCCGCCGCCGATGAAAACGCTGATGATCTTGCGTCCCCAGACCAGCGGCAGCGACTGCTCGAGATCGGCGCGCACTGCGTCGAGATAGGCCTGCTCGGGCAGGTCGCCGCCCGCCTCGTGCGAATTGAAATCGCAGTACGGGCACTTGCGCACGCACCACGGGAAATGCACATACAGCGACAGCGGCGGCAGCGCCTGCAGGTTCAGGATGCCCGGCTTCAGGTAGTGGTCGACGGTGCGGCGCGGCGCGGCCTGCAGCACATCGGGCCGGATAGGGATCATGTCAGTTTCTCGATCAGCGCGCGCAGTGCCTGGCCCCGGTGCGACAGCCGGTTTTTCTGGTCGGCAGGCAGCTCGGCCGCGGTGCAGCCCAGTGCAGGCACGAGGAAATGCGGGTCGTAACCGAAGCCGCCCTCGCCGCGCGGCGCGTCAATGAGCTCGCCCGTCCAGCGACCGTCAGCGATTACCGGCTGCGGATCGTCGGCATGCCGCACGAACACCAGCACGCAGTAGTAATAGGCCGATTTGTCAGCGTGCGCCGCCAGGTCGCGTACCAGTTTTGCGCTGTTGGCGGCGTCCGACTTCGGCTCGCCAGCATAGCGTGCCGAATGCACGCCGGGCGCACCGCCGAGTGCCGGGACGCAGATGCCGGAATCATCCGCCAGCGCCGGCAGGCCGGACAGGCGGGACGCATGGCGGGCCTTGGCGAGCGCATTTTCGACGAAGGTGGGATGGGGCTCTTCGGCCTCCGGGATGCCGAGCCCACCCTGTGGGCGCAGCGCGAATCCCAGCGGCGCCAGCAGCTGCGCAAACTCCGCCAGCTTGCCGCGGTTGTTGGAGGCAAGGACCAGCGGCTGGCTCATGCGATGCCCAGTGCGGCCTTCTGCTGGCCGATCAGCTGGCGGATGCCTGAATCGGCCAGGTCCAGCAGCTGGTTCATGGTGGCGCGGTCGAACGCATTGCCTTCGGCGGTGCCCTGCAGCTCGATGAAGTGGCCGGCTTCGTTCATCACGACATTCATGTCGGTATCGCAGTCGGAATCTTCGGGATAGTCGAGGTCCAGCACCGGCCGGCCGCGATAGACGCCCACCGAAATCGCCGCCACGAAATGCCTGAGCGGAACAGCAGGCACCACGCCCTGTGCCACCAGTTTTGCAAATGCGTCGTAGGCAGCGACCATCGCGCCGGTAATGGCCGCAGTACGGGTGCCGCCATCCGCCTGGAGCACGTCACAGTCGAGCTGCAGCGTGCGCTCGCCAAAGGCCTGCAGGTCGAATGCGGCGCGCAGCGAGCGGCCGATCAGCCGCTGGATTTCCTGCGTGCGCCCAGACTGCTTGCCTTTCGCGGCCTCGCGGTCCATGCGCGTGTGGGTCGAGCGCGGGAGCATGCCGTATTCGGCAGTCAGCCAGCCCTTGCCCTGGCCGCGCAGGAAAGAAGGCACCCTGTCTTCAAGGGTGGCGGTGCACAGCACGCGCGTGTCACCGAATTCCACCAGCACCGAACCCTCGGCATGGCGGGTGTAATTGCGGGTCAGGCGCACAGTGCGCAGGGCATTCTCGGCGCGCCCGCTCGGGCGCTCGAAGCTGTTGTCGTTCACGTATTCCTCGGGGTCTGGTTCAGTCGGGCAAGCCGCTAGGGGCGCTGCGGGTGGATGCTGGTGACGATGCTGTCGCGCGCGAGCCCGTCAGTCAGCAATGCGTTCCCGGCGAAGCCGGGCCGGTCGTCCAGCCAGGTCATCGCCAGCGCGGTGACATTATCGCCGTTTTTTCCGCCAGCCACGGCCGCCTGCCTCACTAGTGCCGGTATGGCCTGCTCCAGCGGGCTGGCAGACAAGCGCAGCGCCAATTCATGCTCGCGCACCATGGACCACAAGCCATCCGAGCACAGCAGCAGCTGGTCGCCCGCCTGCAGTTGCACCGGTGCCGCCCGGTCGACCTGCGGCAGGGTCGGCGCGCCGACGCAGTTGTAGAGTCGGTTGCGGTCCGGATGGTTCGCGCGCTCGAGCGGCGACACCCTGCCCAGCGCGACCAGCCGCTCGACATGCGAATGATCGACGGTGCGCGCAAGAATGCGCCCATGGCGCAGCCAGTACAGCCGCGAATCACCGCAGTGGACCCACCATGCGCGGCCCTGCTGCACGAGGCAGGCAACGATGGTGGTCCGCGGAGTGTCGGGCAGTCGGTGCGCCGCGCGGTAGGCCAGCAGCGCCTGGTGGGCACCAAAAACCAGTTCGTCCAGCAGCACCGCCGGATCGTCAGCCAGCGGGCGTGCACGCTCGCGGAACAGCGTACCCATGGTCTGCAGGCTGAGGCTGGCGGCAATCTCTCCATGCTGGTGCCCGCCCATGCCGTCGGCCAGCAGCAACAGCAGCGCATCGCGGGTGAAGCAGTAGCCCATGCGGTCCTGGTTGCTGGGTCGACCGCCGACCTGGCTGTCCTGGTAAACGGAGAAACGCATGCTCAGTGGATCGCCCGTATCAGCCGTGCCAGCAGGCTGGGCGGGTTGCTGCCCGCGGCGGGCGTCTCGCCTGCGGCCGGTTGCGGCAGGCGAATCAGCTTCTGCAGCGCATACACGCTCTGTGGCCGCTGCAGCGGATCGAGCCGGAGGCTGCTGCGCACCAGCTCGATGAGTTCGGCCGAGTAGATGCCGGCAAGTGCGCCAAAGTAATCCCCCATCCGGTCGTCCTTCTGGCGCTCGAGCGCAGACTGCGGCGGCACACCCAGCATGCAAGTAAAGATGCTCGCGCCGATGCTGTAGATGTCGGTCCACGGGCCGAGGTCGCGTCGCGCATGCAGCTCCGGCGCGGCGTAGCCCGGCGTGTACATCGGATGCAGTCGGGACAGGTCGGCATGCAGCGTCTGGCGTGCGGCGCCGAAATCCAGCAGCAGCGGCGTGCCGTCTTCGCGCAGGTAGATGTTGGCAGGCTTCAGGTCGAGGTGCAGCAGCCTGCAGGCATGCACCTCGCGCAGCGCATCGAGCAGCTGGGTGAAGGTCGCGCGGATGGCGCGCTCGGACACCAGCGGCTTGGCGCCTTTCTGCCGACGTCGGGAAATGTGCTCATGCAATGTGCGGCCACGCTCGAAGCGCATCACCATGTACACCGTGTCGTGCGCGCGGAAGAAATTCAGCACGCGCACCACATTCGGGTGCACGATGGCGGCCAGCGCCCTGCCCTCGTCGAAAAAAAACTTCATGCCGACCCGGTACAGCTCGCGCTGCGCCGTTGGAATCTGGGGCACCAGCCGGCCCGGCGCCCGGCGCGCGAGCGCCGCCGGAAGATACTCCTTGAGCGCGACTTCATTGCCTTCGGCATCGAGTGCGAGATAGACAATGCTGAAGCCGCCCGAGGCAATCTTCTTTACAATGCGGTAGCCGCTGAGTTCCAGTCCTGCCGGCAAGGCTGCGTTCTGTTGAGCGGCCGTCTTTTCCATCCTGTCTGCCCTGTTTCTCGAGCGGGATTGTGTGGACCGATTAGCTTTTTGTAAAGATCAGAGGTTGACCTTGACCATCAGCAGTATGACCGGTTACGCGGTCACCAGCCGCGAATCCGATGCCGGCACCATCACCCTCGAACTGAGAAGCGTGAA
>JAIXTG010000114.1 GCA_027484285.1 Oxalobacteraceae bacterium
ATCACCGACTATGCGGAAGAGCTGCTCGACTGCGTCGAAAACAAGCTGCCCGGCTGGCCCGAGCGCGTGCGCATCATGCAGGCCAACTGGATCGGCAAGTCGACCGGCGTGCGCTTCGCATTCCCGCACGAGGTCAGGGGCGATGACGGCCAGCTGCTGAATGACGGCAAGCTGTGGGTGTTCACCACCCGCGCCGACACCATCATGGGCGTGACCTTCTGCGCGGTAGCGCCGGAACATGCGCTGGCCGCGCATGCGGCGAAGAACAACCCGGCACTGGCCGCGTTCATCGCCGAATGCAAGCAAGGCAGCGTGATCGAAGCCGACATGGCGACGATGGAGAAGAAGGGCATGCCGACCGGCCTGTTCGTCACCCATCCGCTGACAGGCAAGCAGGTCGAGGTCTGGGTCGGAAACTATGTGCTGATTACCTACGGCGACGGCGCCGTGATGGGTGTGCCGGCACACGATGAGCGCGATTTCGCTTTCGCGAAAAAGTACGCGCTGCCGATCCACCCGGTGATCGCGGTCGAAGGCAAGGAATACAGCACCGACGCGTGGCAGGAGTGGTACGCGGACAAGGAGAACGGCCGCTGCGAAAACTCCGGCAAGTACGACGGCCTCGGCTACCAGGCCGCGGTCGATGCGGTCGCGTCCGACCTCGCCGCGCAAGGCATTGGCGAGAAGAAGATCACTTACCGCCTGCGCGACTGGGGCATCTCGCGCCAGCGTTACTGGGGCACGCCGATCCCGATGATCCATTGCACGCACTGCGGCGACGTGCCTGTGCCAGAAAAAGACCTGCCGGTGGTCCTGCCCGAAGACTGCGTGCCCGACGGCAGCGGCAACCCGCTGAACAAGCACGAAAAATTCCTGAAAGTCGATTGCCCCAAGTGCGGCCAGCCGGCGCGCCGCGAAACCGACACGATGGATACGTTCGTCGATTCGTCGTGGTACTACATGCGCTATTGCTCGCCCGGCTCGAACGACGCGATGGTCGATGCGCGCAACGATTACTGGATGCCGATGGACCAGTACATCGGCGGCATCGAGCATGCGGTGCTGCACCTGCTGTATGCGCGCTTCTGGACCAAGGTCATGCGCGACTTCGGGCTGGTGAAGTTCGACGAGCCGTTCGTGAACCTGCTGACACAGGGCATGGTGCTCAACGAGACGTACTACCGCGAGGACGCATCGGGCAAGAAGACCTGGTTCAATCCGGATGATGTGGAGCTGACGTTCGACGACAAGGGCCGTCCGGCAGCAGCCACGCTCAAGGGTGACGGCCAGCCGGTTCAGATCGGCGGCACCGAGAAAATGTCGAAGTCGAAAAACAACGGCATCGACCCGCAAGCCATCATCGACCAGTACGGCGCAGATACTGCCCGCCTGTTCACGATGTTCGCCTCGCCGCCCGAACAGACCCTCGAGTGGTCCGGTTCCGGCGTCGAGGGCGCGCACCGTTTCCTGCGCCGCGTCTGGACCTTTTCGCATGCGCAGTCGGCGCTGATCGAGCCGGTGCTGACGCCGGCCGCCGCCGAGCAGGCGGACATCAAGGCGCTGCGCCGCGAAGTGCACAAGGTGCTGCAGCAGGCCGATCATGACTATCGCCGGCTGCAGTACAACACCGTGGTTTCAGCCTGCATGAAAATGCTGAACCTGCTGGAGGGAGCCAAGCTCGATGAAAGCGCCGCTGCACGCGCCGCCATGGGCGAATGCCTGGGCATCTTCCTGCGCGTCCTGTACCCGGTCGCGCCGCACATCACGCATGCGCTGTGGGCTGGCCTCGGCTACGCCGCAGCGCATGGCGACATCCTCGATGCGCCGTGGCCGCAGGTCGACGCCGCCGCGCTGGAGCAGGCCGAGATCGAGCTGATGGTGCAGGTGAACGGCAAGCTGCGCGGCAAGATTACGGTCGCAAAGGATGCCGACAAGGCGACGGTCGAGGCGGCTGCGCTGGCCGACGAGAACGTGAAAAAGTTCGTCGAGGGCGCGCCGAAGAAGATCATCATCGTGCCGGGCAAGCTGGTGAACATCGTCGCCTGAAGGAGCACCATTTGAACCGCGCACGCCGCCTTGCCTCCCTGCTGCTCATCGCATCGCTTGCCGGCTGCGGCTTCCAGCTGCGCGGCAGCACGCCGGATTCACGGCTGACATTTGCGTCGGTTTATGTGGATGCGGCCAGCGGAACGCCGCTCGGGCGCGAACTGCGCGATGCCGTGCGATCCGGCGGCTCGCAGCTGGCGGCCGACCCGAAAGCGGCGGCAGTCACGCTGCGCCTGCTGGACGAAGCGCGCGAGCGGAAAGTACTGACGCTCAACGCCCAGGGCCAGGTGCGCGAATTCAGCCTGACCTACCGCGTCAACTTTGAAGTCGCCGACCCCGAGGGCAAGAAACTGCTGCCACCGCAGGAAATCGCGCTGCAGTCGCTGTTGTCCTACAGCGAATCGCAGGCACTGGCCAAGGAAATCGAGGAGCGGATGACTTTCGATGACCTGCGGCGGGATGCGGTCAGCCAGATCATGCGCCAGCTGGCGCGTGTCAGTCCGGAGTAGGAAGGTCCATGCAGCTGCGCGCCGAGGCGCTGGAAGCGCACCTGTCAAAGGGGCTGTCGCCGCTGTATGTAATCAGCAGCGACGAGCACCTGCTGGCGATCGAGGCGGCCGACCGGATTCGCCTGAAAGCGCGCGCGGCAGGCTTCACCGAGCGCGAAGTGCTGGTCGTCGAGCGCCATTTCAAATGGGGCGAGCTGCTGGCGGCAAATCAGGCCATGTCGCTGTTCGGCGACCGCAAGCTGATCGAGCTGCGCATCCCCGGCGGCAAGCCCGGCAAGGACGGCGGCCAGGCGCTGCAGGACTATGCGGCGGCCTGTGCAGCGTCGGCGGGTGCCGGCGACACCCTGACCATCATCAGCCTGCCCAAGCTCGACTGGCAGGCACAGAAAAGCGCGTGGGTCGGCGCACTGCAGCAGCATGCAGTGTATGTCGACATACCGGCGGTCGAACGCCACCAGCTGGCGAACTGGATCGGCCAGCGGCTGGCCGCGCAGGCACAGAGCGCAGACAAGCCGGCGCTCGAATTCATGGTCGAGCGCGTCGAGGGCAACCTGCTGGCTGCCCACCAGGAAATCCGCAAGCTGGGGCTGCTGTATCCTGAGGGAAGGCTGAGCTTCGAGCAGGTGCAGGATGCCGTGCTGAACGTCGCGCGCTATGACGTATTCAAGCTGTCGGAAGCCATGCTGTCCGGTGATGTGGCGCGGCTGGTGCGGATGCTCGACGGCCTCAAAGGCGAAGGCGAGGCGCTGCCGCTGGTGCTGTGGGCAGTCAATGAGGAAATTCGCACGCTGCTGAAGCTGAAGCTCGGCACTGCCGACGGGCGACCGCTGCCGATGCTGCTCAAGGAATACCGGATCTGGGGGCCGCGCGAGCGACTGATGGCACCTGCGCTGTCGCGCGTGAAACTGTCCACCCTGGAACAGGCGCTGTCCCGGGCGGCCCAGGTCGATCGCATGATCAAGGGATTGCGGTCACAAGATTTTGCCGGCGATGCATGGGATGCCCTGCTGCAGCTGGCGCTGATGATTGCAAAGCATTGAATCAAAAGGAATGAGCATGGACGTCCAGCAATACATGACCGATATCGGCCGCGCCGCGCGCAAGGCCTCGCGCGCCATGGCGAAAGCCGATACCGCCGCCAAGAACCGTGCACTGCAGCTGATTGCCGCCGGCATTCGGCGCGATGCGGCACTGCTGACCGCCGCCAACCGGAAGGACCTCGATGCAGCGCGCGCGAATGGCCTCGCGCCGGCGATGGTCGACCGCCTGACCTTGTCCGAGAAAGCCATTGCCACCATGGCCGAGGGCCTGGAGCAGATCGCGTCGCTGCCTGATCCGATCGGCGAGATCAGCAACATGAAATACCGCCCGACCGGCATCCAGGTCGGCCAGATGCGGGTACCGCTGGGCGTGATCGGCATCATCTACGAAGCGCGTCCGAATGTGACGGTGGATGCCGCCGGCCTGTGCATCAAGAGCGGCAATGCCACCATCCTGCGCGGGGGCTCGGAGGCGATCCACTGCAACCAGGCACTGGCCAGGCTGGTGAAGGAAGGGCTGTCGGGCGCCGGCCTGCCGGCCGAGGCGGTGCAGATTGTCGAGACCACCGACCGCGCAGCAGTAGGCGCGCTGATCACGATGCCGGAGTATGTGGACGTGATCGTGCCGCGCGGCGGCAAGGGCCTGATCGAGCGGCTGATGAAAGAGTCGAAGGTGCCGATGATCAAGCACCTCGATGGCATCTGCCATGTGTACATCGACGACAGGGCTGACATCGCGAAAGCGCTGCCGGTGGCATTCAATGCGAAGTGCCACCGCTATGGCACCTGCAACACGATGGAAACCCTGCTGGTCGCGCGCGAGATTGCGCCGACCGTGCTGCCGGAACTGGCGAGGCTGTATGCGGACAAGCAGGTCGAACTGCGCGCCGATGCCGAGGCACTCGCCATCCTGGCCGGCTATCCGAACCTGAAACCCGCCACCGAGGAAGACTGGTCGACCGAATACCTCGATGCGATCCTGTCGGTGAAGCTCGTGTCCGGTGTCGACGAGGCCATCGACCACATCAACACGTATTCGTCGCAGCACACGGATTCCATCATCACCGAAGACTACACACGCGCCATGCGCTTCCTGCGCGAGGTGGATTCGGCATCGGTGATGGTCAATGCATCGACCCGCTTTGCCGACGGCTTTGAATACGGGCTGGGCGCCGAGATCGGCATCTCGAATGACAAGCTGCATGCGCGCGGCCCGGTCGGGCTCGAGGGACTGACATCGGTGAAATATGTGGTGCTCGGCCACGGCGAAGTGCGGGTGTAAGCAATGGCCTACAACTGGATCAAGGCACTGCACATTGTCTTCATCGCCTCCTGGTTCGCCGGCCTGTTCTACCTGCCGCGCATTTACGTGAACCTTGCGATGGAGACCGAGCCGGCCGCGACGGCACGGCTGTTGCTGATGGCGCGCAAGCTGTACCGCTTCATGACCATCCTGATGTGGCCGGCGCTGGTGCTCGGCCTGATCCTGTGGCTGGGCTACGGAATGGGCAAGGGCAGCGGCTGGATGCATGCGAAGCTGGCGATCGTGCTGCTGCTGATTGGCTACCACCACCTGTGCAAGCGCCTGCTGAAGCAATTCGAAGGCGGCGAAAACACCCGTTCGCACGTCTGGTATCGCTGGTTCAATGAACTGCCGGTGCTTGGCATGTTCGCCGCGGTGATCCTGGTCGTCGTGAAACCCTTCTGACCACAACCAACCGGAGACACTGATGGGAAAGACCGTCGACTATTTCATTGCGCCGCAGTCACCGTGGACCTATCTCGGCCATGAGCGCTTCGTCGCCATCGCACAGAAGCAAGGCGCGCAGGTGCAACTGAAGCCGTGTGACGTGAACAAGGTCTTCAGCCAGTCCGGCGGCGTGCCGGTAGGACAGCGTCCGCCCCAGCGTCAGGCTTACCGCCTGGCCGAACTGGCACGCTGGAGCCAATACCTCGGGATGCCGCTGAACCTTCATCCCGAGTTCTTTCCGGTCAATGGCGAACCCGGTGCGAAGCTGATCATTGCGGCACTGCATGCGGCGGGCACGAAGCAGGCACTCGACTTGCTGGGTGCACTCGGCCGCGCCTGCTGGGCCGAAGAAAAGAATATCGCCGATGCAGATACGCTGGTAGCGATTGCGAACGGCATCGGCCTTGATGGCGCTGCACTGATTGAACTGTCGGCAGGCGAGGCTGTGGCCGCCGACTACGCGCGCAATACCGACGAGGCGATTGCGGCACATGTATTCGGCGTGCCCTGGTACCGGGTGGACGGTGAAGGCTACTGGGGACAGGATCGGCTGGATTTTGTCGAACGGGCGCTGCAGGGAAGCTGATCAAGTCGCCGGAGCCCGGCATGCGTCGCGGTCCGGCATTTACCGTAACAACTCGTCATACCCGGTCGGGCGTACAGCCGCCCTGCCCCAACGGATAAAAGGTACCCCATGGCCTACTCTTATTTTTGCCCCTGCCCACGAGGTCTCGAGACGGCGCTCTCCGAGGAGCTCAACGAAATCGCAGCCCAGGGCGGCACGCTGAAAGTGCACAACGCCGTGCCCGGCGGCGTGCACTGCTCCGGCAGCCTGCAGGATGCGATGCGTCTCAACCTGCATTCGCGCATTGCGTCGCGCGTGCTGCTGCGCATCGCGCATGGCAGCTATGTGAACGAGAACGATATCTATGACCTCGCGCTCGGTGCGGGCTGGGAAGACTGGTTCGACCTCGACCACACCATCCGCGTCGACGTCAACGCAATCAAGTCGCCGCTCAAGAGCCTGGAGTTCGCGACGCTGAAAATCAAGGACGGCCTGTGCGACCGTTTCCGCGACCGGACGGGCAAGCGACCGTCGGTGAATACTCGCACGCCCGACATGCGGGTCTGGGGCTTCCTCGACGCACGCACCATTACCCTTTATCTCGACACCTCGGGCGAGGGACTGTTCAAGCGCGGCTGGCGGATGGAAACCGGCGACGCGCCGCTGCGCGAGAACCTGGCCGCCGGCCTGTTGCGCACCGCCGGCTGGAAACCCGGCACGCCGCTGCTGGATCCGATGTGCGGCTCGGGCACCCTGCTGGTCGAGGCTGCGCAGATGCTGGCCGGCATCCCGCCCGGCCTGAATCGCGGTTTCGCCTTCGAGAAATTCAAGAGCTTCCGGCGAACCGACTGGGAAGCGGTCCGCGCTGCAGTCAAGACCTCACCGCTGCCGGCAAAACCGACCATCTTCGGCAGCGACATCTCCGGCGACATGCTGGTCATGGCGCGCAACAACCTCGAGCGTGCCGGCATCACCTTTGATATCCCGCTCAAGCAGATCGATGCACAGGAGGTCAAGCCGCCGACCGGCATCCCGGGCCTGCTGATCGCGAATCCGCCGTATGGCGAACGGATCGGCGTGCGCGGCGACCGCTCGCAGGAACCGGACGAACTCGCGATCGCATTCTTCAGTGCGTTTGGCAGCACGCTCAAGAGCCGCTTCGCCGGCTGGACCGTCTGCCTGTTCACCGCCGACCTGACACTCCCCCGCATGCTGCGACTGAAGGAGTCGAAGAAAACGCCGTTCTTCAACGGTGCGATTGAATGTCGGCTGTTCCGGTTCGAGATGGTGGCGGGATCGAACCGCCGCGAAGCGCCAGCGCAGAAATGAGAAACGCCGTCGAGTGACGGCGTTCCTTCAATCCGCAGCAACCGGCGTTTATTGCGAGGCTGGCACGTTCCAGCCCCTTGCCTGCACCCGAGGATTCCCGATATGCCATTCACCGTCGCGCGCGATGGTGACGCGCACGTCGATGCGCAGGCTGGCATGCTGCTGGTCGGCGACATCGACAGACACGTAGTCTGTCATCTGCTTCATTTTGAGCAGTTTGCCGCTATTGAGCGCGCTATTGCTTTGCCAGCAGTAATCGAGGGTGATGTCGCCGTTCCGGTCTTTTCCGAAAACATAGCTGGCCCTGGCGACAGCCAGTGGCATGACGGGCGTACCGTCCCATAGTCGCAGAATGGATTGCGAATCCTTGTTGTCGTCATGGCGCAGAAAAAGGCTGTTCTTTAGAAAATTGCCCAGGTTCTGGGAGGCGACATTGCTGACCACGCGAGGAAGGTCGCAGCCCTTGCCTGCCCCGACCCATTGAGCGAATTCGTCGACATGGTTGAATGTCGTGGTGCTCCCATCGGCATTCCTGGCGCAGTAATGCGAGTTTCCGAAGTCGCGGATGAAGGTGGGCTGGAGTTGGCTGGATACGGATTTTCGATTGCCGTTGACATCCGTGGTGTCAGCACTGTCGCGGCTCCATGGCTTGATGAAGGCAGCATCGGCGGCGTCAGTCACGCAAGCGAGGAATTTTGGATCGGACAGATCGACTTCCAAGTCAATCACTGCATTCCTGCGGCGGTCCAAGTCGGACAACGGCTGTTTCTGGCGCGGCGATCCCGGAACCGGTGATGACCTGCCCGAACCCGCTGGCGACGAGCGCTCCGGCGAATTTCGTCCGCTGCGGGGCGTCGCTTTCTGCACCCAGCCCGACATGTCTTCGGCCAGCTGGCTGAGCTTGCGGCTCATTCGCCGGCGGAATGCACGTACCTGTTCTTTCCCCTCCTCCCCGATCAGGCTGCGGCGGCGCAGCCCGCAACCCGGCGTTGGCGAGGTATTGCTGTTGCTGGCGGAGCTCGCGTCGGACTGCAGGGATTCCGATACTTCGTCCGGCAAATCAGGCAGCTCGAGATCGCTGCCTGCATTTTGCGGGGAGGAACGGGCAGACGATGGCGAGCCAGTGGAACTGCTGCTGCTCGACGGCAAAGACTTCAGCTTCGGAGGCGTATTCGGCAATGCAACGGGGAGCTGGTCGACCATGGTTCCGGCAGCGCCGTTGCGAGGATCGCTGGCTGGCGGGGATTTCGGAACCAGCATCAGGCGCGGCCAGGAATCCGTCGATGCCTCATCCTGCATTGTCTGCGCTGCTGCCTTCAGCTTTTCCAGTTCCTCCCAGACAGCCAACATGCCCGCCAGTTGTCTCGATGCGCTGAACTTGTTCATCCGATGACCTTTGGAATGTCAATTAACAGACCGCTTGGTAACCGAACCCTTTGTTTCGTTCCGGACAAGATTTCCGAACGCATCGCCGGCGGGAAGCCCATGACACGCCCCGCCGACACCGGTCCGGCGCTTGCGCTATCCTGTCGGCTTGTTTGTTTGTCCAAAGTTGCCACCATGACCGACGCCGCCCGCCGCCTTGAATTGCGCGACCCGAACCTGCTTCGCTCCGACACCCTGCTCGACGGCGAATGGATGTCATCCGCGCACCACTTCGATGTGCACAACCCGGCCACCGGCGAGGCCATCATTTCGGTTCCCAACCTCGGCGCGGATGATGCCGAACGGGCCGTGCTGGCTGCGCAGCGCGCCTTCCCCGGCTGGGCCCGCAAGAGCGGCAAGGAACGCGCGCTGGTCCTGCGCCGCTGGTTCGACCTGATCATCGAGAATGCCGACGACCTCGCCCGCCTGATGACGGCCGAGCAGGGCAAGCCGCTGGCCGAGGCGAAAGGCGAGGTGGTGTACGGCGCAAGCTTCGTCGAATGGTTTGCGGAAGAAGCCAAGCGGGTAAATGGCGACGTGCTGGCCTCGCCCTGGAGCGACCGCCGGCTGCTGACCCTGAAGCAGCCGATCGGCGTCTGCGCAGCAATCACGCCATGGAACTTCCCGATCGCGATGATCACGCGGAAGATTGCTCCCGCGCTCGCCGCCGGATGCAGCATCGTCATCAAGCCGGCAGAACAGACGCCGCTGTCGGCGCTGGCGCTGGCCGAACTCGCGCAGCGCGCCGGCATACCGGCCGGGGTGATCAATGTGCTGACCGCTGACAGCGAGCAGTCGATCGCGATCGGGAAGGTCCTGTGCGCCAGCCCGGTGGTGCGTCACCTGTCATTCACCGGATCGACGCCGGTGGGCCGCATCCTGATGGCGCAGAGCGCGCCGACGATCAAGAAGCTGGCGCTCGAACTCGGCGGCCACGCGCCCTTCATCGTGTTCGACGACGCCGACATCGATGCAGCGGTCGAGGGCGCGCTGGTCTCGAAATACCGGAATGCCGGCCAGACCTGCGTGTGTACCAACCGCTTCTATGTGCACGACAAGGTGCATGATGAATTCGTGCGCAAGCTGGCCGAGGGCGCGAAGCAGATTCGGGTCGGCAACGGCTTCGAGCGGGGCGTGCAACAGGGCCCGCTGATCGACGCACAGGCGGTCGAAAAAGTTGGCGAGCATGTCAGCGATGCACTCGCGCGCGGCGCGAAGCTGGAGGCCGGCGGCAGTGCGCATGAACTCGGCGGCCTGTTCTACCAGCCGACCGTGCTGTCGAATGTTCGTCCCGACATGAAAGTGATGCGCGAAGAAACCTTCGGCCCGGTGGCCGCGGTGGTGCGCTTCTCGTCCGAGGATGAGGCGATCGCCGCAGCCAACGATACCGAGTTCGGACTCGCCAGCTATTTTTATTCGCGCGACATCGGCCGCATCTGGCGGGTCGCCGAGCAACTCGACTACGGCATGGTCGGCATCAATACCGGCCTGATCTCGAACGAAGTCGGCCCGTTCGGCGGCGTCAAGCAATCCGGCCTCGGGCGCGAGGGATCGAAGTACGGGATGGATGAATATCTCGAACTCAAATACCTGTGCATGGGCGGCATCTGAGTGACGCTTGCAGGGCACGCAGGTCGCTCGTCCGGCCGGCTGGCGCTGCTGCCGGCGGCACTGGCGATGCTGGGCCCGTTTTCGGTCGATACCTACCTGCCGGCCTTCCCGGCGATATCGGGTTCGCTGGGCGCCAGCGCGATCGAAGTCCAGCAGACGCTGACAGCCTACATGGCCTCGTTTGCCGTGATGATCCTCTGGCACGGCGCCCTGTCGGATGCATTCGGACGGCGACGGCCCATCCTGGTGTCGCTCGCGGTCTATGCGCTGGCCTCGCTCGGCTGCGCGCTGGCGCAGAACGTCGGCCAGCTCTGGATGTTCCGGATGCTGCAGGGATTCTCCGCCGGTGCCGGCGTGGTGATCGGGCGCGCGATCGTGCGCGACCGGCTTGCCGGTGCCGAGGCCGAGCGGATGCTGTCGCTGGTGACCATGATTTTTTCCATCTCGCCGGCGATTGCCCCGGTGATCGGCGGATGGATCGTCAGCCTGTCCGACTGGCATGCAATCTTCGTGCTGCTGTGCGTCCTGTCCTTGCTGCTGCTGGCCGCGTGCTGGCGCTATCTGCCGGAGACGCTGCCGGCGTCAAAACGCCAGCCCTTTCATCCGGCAGCGCTGTGGCGCAACTACCGGCAGATTTTCCTGTCTCCGCCGTTCCAGCTGAAAGCCGGCGCGATCGCCTTCAATTTTTCCGGGCTGTTCCTGTATGTCGCGTCCGCTCCCGCCGTGGTGACCCGTCACCTCGGGCTGGGACCCGGCGAGTTCGGCTGGCTGTTCATTCCGTCGGTGGCAGGAATCTTCCTTGGCGCGCTGGCAGCCAACCGGATGGCAGGCCGGGCCGGGCCGGGGCAACAGATCCGGCTCGGTTTCACGCTGCTGGTGCTGGCCGGCGTGCTGAACGTCGGTTACCACGCACTGCTGCCGCCGGCGCTGCCGTGGACGGTCGCCCCGCTGTTCCTGTACACCATGGGGATGTCGATGGTGGCGCCGGGGCTGACACTGCTGGTGCTCGACCTGTTCCCGCAGATCCGGGGCACGGTGGCATCCTGCCAGTCATTCACGATGACGCTGTTGTCGGCCGCGGTGGCCGGGCTGGTATCGCCGCTGCTCGATCATTCCATGCTGGCACTGGCTGCGGGCCAGTTCGCCTTTGCCCTGACCGGCCTGCTGCTGTGGCGAATCGCCGCAGCCCGCAAGGCTGTACCCCGACAACAATGACCTGAGGAGACTCAATTGAAGCACTTCATTACCCTCGCACTGGCAAGCCTGGTTACCACCTCTGCGCACTCGGCCAACTGGGTGGAAATCTCGTCGCATGCCGCTGGAGGCGTCCGGCAATACCTTGACCTCGACAGCATGGAGCGCAACCTCGGTTCGGTCGAACTGTCGCGCGTCATCGACTACCAGCCGGCCCACCGGCGCGAGATCGACCGCAAGGCCTACGCCTCCGAGCTCGTGCGAACCGAATTCGACTGCCCGTCGCGCGCAGTGCGTCGGATAGCGGTCACTGCCCATGCCGGACCCATGGCCCAGGGCGCGGTGGTGCACGAAAACAAGGAGTCGTCGCTGTGGGAAATCGACAGCTTTGATGAATTCACCGCGCCGCTGTGGAAAATCGCCTGCGCGGAATTTGACCGCTGATGCGGGGGAGCGGAAGGCGACTCAGCGGCCTTCCCGCAACCAGTCCGGATCGACATTCAGCAGGCAGGCCAGCGCCTGCAGCTTGTCCTGGGTCGGTATCGCCTCGCCGCTGAGCCAGCGAAAAACAGAACTGACTGCCACTGGCCTGCCGGTGTAAATCGCGTTGAAGTCGCGCGCAAGTTGCGAATGCTCGTTTGGCCGGTAACCCGCCGCCTTCAGCGCATGGTGCAGCCGGTCACGGAAATTCAGCCGTTGCTGGAACGACGGCATCGACGTGTGCTGACGAAGGTACTGCGACACTCCCGCCATCATGCCTCCTGCCTGGTCGAAAAGGGGGTGAATCCCGCCCGTGTTTCCGGCGCTTCGATACCGTGAGCCCCACTTGCCGAAAGCACCGAAACCTCCCGGCACGAACGAAATCCACGAGGGAGACCTTAGCAAAGCGGGACGGAACGTGCTGATGGTCAGACAGCTGGCGCACCAATATTGTGCAGCCTTGATTGCGGCGCAAATCCCCGGTCACAAGACACGAACTTTTCGGTATAAGGAGAGACTGATCGGTTTAGCCGGCATCGTCGCCGGCTTGATGTCGCGGAGGCCGCCATGCTGCTCGTTTCCCAGAAAAATGCGATTGCCCATGCCCTGCTGGAGTCGCTGAACCAGGGCCGGCTGATGGCGCCACTCTCGAATACCGTCGAACTGGATCAGGAAGGCGCTTACGACATCGCGCGCATCGAGATGAACATCCGCATCTCGGAAGGTGAAATACCGGTCGGGCGCAAGATCGGCTTCAGCAACCGCCAGATGCGCGCGGGGTACGGGCGGCTGGCGCCGATCACGGCCCCGCTGTGGGCAATGATGTATGACCGCACGGTGCATTTCGCCGACGACAACCGGATCACGTTTGCTCTGGGTAAGCTTCCCCAGCCCCGCCTCGAGCCGGAACTGGTGTTCCGGCTGCACAGCACGCCGGCGAGCGACTGCACGGTGTTCGAGCTGATCGACTGCATCGACTGGATGGCCCATGCTTTCGAAATTGTGATCTCGCCCTACCCTGACTGGCATTTCGAACTGACTGATGCGATCGCCGCCTTCGGCCTGCACGGCGCACTGCTGGTCGGCGAGCCGCACACGCTGTCGGCAAAGAGCCGGCTGAACATCGGCGAAGTGCTGAGGCATGCCAGCGTATCGCTGTCGCGCCTGCGGGACGGGGAAGCGGCAGTGGTGGCCACTGGCTTCGGCCAGTACGTGATGGACAGCCCGGTGCTCGCGCTATGGGACCTGCATCAGCGGCTGCGGCGGCAACAGAACTTTCCGCCGCTGCGCGCCGGCGAGCTGATTACCACCGGCAGCTGGACCGACACCCACCCGGTCAGCCCCGGCGACGTCTGGAAAAGCGCATTCGCGTCGGTGAATATTCCGGGGCTGTGCGTCGAGTTCACCGCGTAGCGGATACCCGCGATTTCCCCATACCGGACAGGCGGCACGGTAAAATCCGCACCGTGCGGGTGTAGTTCAATGGCAGAACGGCAGCTTCCCAAGCTGCATACGAGGGTTCGATTCCCTTCACCCGCTCCACTTCGACTTTCCACGGACTTCCAGAAAAGACCATGGAGTGTCGCAAGTGATTGTCACGGTTCAGCTTTTTCGCCATCGTTGAATCCAGTGACTGCCAGCGAAAACCACTGACTGCCGGTACAAAGCGGTACATCAAGTGGTACATCGGAACGCGGAGCTTCCCACTTTCGCATTCTTGCTGGAGGAGCGCGGGGACGAACAGGACCATGCAGCCAACTCGATTCTCAGGAGTTGGGCTCATGCTCTCAGACCTCATGGTTCGTCAGGCCAAGACGACCGGCAAACCGTACACGCTGGCCGATGCCGACGGCCTCTCCCTCTTCGTTTCCGCCAACGGCGCCAAGGCTTGGCACTTCCGCTTCACGTGGGGCGGCAAGCGCGATCGCATGTCCTTCGGCAGCTACCCGGCCCTCTCCCTGAAGGAGGCGCGCGAGCTTCGTGATGGAGCCCGCACGCTGCTCGCCAAGGGCGTCAACCCGCACACCGAACGCAAGCGCAAGCGCCACGCCATCGTGTTGGCGGGCGAACACACGTTCAAAGCGGTCTATGACCAGTGGCTGGCACATCGCAAGCTGTCGTTGGAGGAAGGACGGCAGACCAGCCTGGAGCAGATCGCCCGCGTCTTCAAGAAAGACGTGTTCCCGGTGCTGCACCACCTGACGATCTACGACATCACGCGCGCGCACCTGCTGGACATCATCGGCAAGGTGGAAAAGCGCGGCTCGCTGTCGGTGGCCGAGAAGCTCAGGACGTGGTTCACCCAACTGTTCACCTATGCCACGGTGGCGATCCCGAACATGCACGACAACCCCTCCAAGGACTTGGAGGTCGTCGCGCTGCCGCTGCCGCCGGTCGAACACAACCCGTTCCTACGCATGCCAGAGCTGCCGATCATGTTGCAGACGCTGCGCAAGTACCGCGGGCGCCTGAACACGCAGTTGGGCATTCGGCTGCTGATGCTCACCGGCGTGCGCACCGGCGAGCTGCGTTTCGCCACGCCCGACCAGTTCGACCTTGAGCAAGGCCTGTGGATCATCCCGGTGGCCAGGCTCAAGCAGCGCGCGCTACTCACGAAGAAGAAGCGCAAGCGCCTGGTGGACATCCCGCCCTACATCGTGCCACTGTCGGTGCAGGCCCAGGAAATCGTTCGCCACCTGCTGGACCAGTGCAAGCCGGCCCAGGCCTACCTCATCCCGGGCGACTGGTGCTTGAAGCACACCGTCAGCGAGAACACGTTCAACGGCGCGCTCAAGCGCATGGGCTACGAGGACCAGCTCACGGGGCACGGCATCCGCGCGACGATTTCGACCGCGCTCAACGAACTCGGCTACCCGAAGAAGTGGGTGGATGCCCAGCTCTCGCACGCCGACCCGGACAAGATCAGCGCGACCTACAACCACGCCGAGTACGTCGAGCAGCGCCGCGTGATGATGCAGGATTGGGCGGATCGCCTGGACCTGTTCGAGCAGAACCAGGTCGAGATCGCCAGCCGCCACCTGACCATCACGCTGCAAGGTCTGCCGACCATCGCCGGCCAGGCGGCCGTGCAGCCGCCGGTTGTCGACCTCACCGCGCCGCAGTTGATCGTGACCGCGCCGACGCCCAATATGCCCACAGCGCCGGCATCGGTGCAGCGGTTGTCGGCCGTGCGCATGCCCGAATACGCCCGGCCGCGGCTGTCGGACGCGCAGCGCGAACGCCTGCAGGTGCTGGAGACCTTCGAGGCGCCGCACAACCTTTCGGTGGCGAACTACGCCAAGCTCGCGGGCAAGTCGCGCCGCTGGATCACCTATGAGATCCAGGCCGGCAACCTGCTGTCCATCCACATGGGCCATCGGGGGCAGCGGGTGCCGGACTGGCAGCTCGATCCGCTCAAGCGCAGGCTCGTGCAGTCCGTGCTCAAGCAGGTGCCGCGGGGTCTCGACACTTGGTCCATCTACCACTCGCTCCTGCAGTCCTATGACGCGCTGGGCGGACGCTCAGCCATCGAGGCCGTCAGCCCGAAGAACCTGCATCTGGCCGCGCGGCTGGTCGCGGCGCGGAGCGTCGCGGTGGACGACCCCGCAGAGGCTTCCAACATCCCGGTGGAAGTGCGGCAGCGCGTGCAGCGGCTGGTGCGTGACGCCATTACGGCAGATGTGTCGGATGACCTGGTAGCGCCATGAGGCACAAGACTGGGCCGTACCTCGATACGGTGCGGCGCTTCATAGGAGACATAGCGAGTGATCCAGCCCAGCGTCAACCTGCTTCAGGGTCTTTGGGCTTTTCGCCCGTGGTCGCTCCTTCGCCGTAGAACTGCACGCCGAGTTCGATGCGTGGTCGGCCCGAGGCGATGCGATGACGGTTGGTGTCCCGCAGCGAGTAAACACAGCCGCAGTATTCCTGCTGGTAGAAGTTCTCGCGCTTGCTGATCTCGATCATGCGCGCCGAGCCGCCACCCTTGCGCCAGTTGTATTCCCAGTACATCACACCTGGGTACTTGGCCGCCGCACGCACGCCGCAGTCGTTGATCTGCTGCATGTTCTTCCAACGCGATATACTCAGAGAACTGGTGATCACCGGAAAGCCATGCTCATGCGCATACAGCGCCGTGCGCTCGAAGCGCATGTCGAAGCACATGGTGCAGCGCACGCCGCGCTCGGGCTCGTGCTCCATCCCCCGGGCCCGCTCGAACCAGTTGTCCCGATCGTAGTCGGCATCGATGAAGGGCACGCCGAACTGCTCGGCGAAGCGGATGTTCTCGTTCTTGCGCAGCTCGTATTCCTTGAGCGGATGGATGTTGGGGTTGTAGAAGAAGATGGTGTAGTCGATGCCAGAGGCCAGCATGGCCTCCATGACCTCGCCCGAGCACGGCGCGCAGCAGGAATGCAGCAGCACCTTGTCATGGCCGCCGGGCAGCGCAAGCGGTTTGCGTTCGATGGTGGTGTTCATCTTTTGGCTCCTCGCGCGGTGGCGGTGGCTGGCTGGCGGGCCAGTTCGATGAAGGCCCGCACGTAGTCGATGGCCGTGTCCGCCTCGCGCGCGCCCAGGAAGATCTGCTTGGCAATGCCGCGCGCACCCAGCCGCACGGGCACCACGTCCATCTTGGCCGCGTACTCCTCGACCAGCCAGCGCGGCAGGGCGGCCACCCCGCGGCCGCTGGCCACCATCTGCAGCATGATGTCGGTGGTTTCGATGGCCTTGTGGCGCTTGGGCGTGACACCGGCCGGCAGCAGGAACTGGTTGTAGATGTCCAGGCGCTCGATGTCCACGGGATAGCTGATGAGCACCTCTTGGGTCAGCTGCTGGGGCTTCACGTAAGCCGCCGAAGCCAGGGCATGGCCCTTGGCCACGACCAATACCTGTTCGTAGTCGAACACCGGCTCGAACTTCAGGCCCGGCTTGTAGAGCGGATCAGGCGTGACCAGCAGGTCGATCTCGTAGCCGAACAGCGCGCCGATCCCGCCGAACTGGAACTTCTGCTTGACGTCCACATCCACGTCGGGCCATGCGGCCAAGTAGGGCGACACCACCTTGAGCAACCACTGGTAGCAAGGGTGGCATTCCATGCCGATGCGCAGCGCACCGCGCTCGCCCTGCGCGAACTGGCCTAGGCGCTCTTCGGCCAGGTCCAGTTGCGGCAGCACACGGTTCGCCACCGCCAGCAGGTACTGCCCGGCTTGTGTCAGGCGCAGGCTTCGGCCTTCGCGCAGCCAGATGTCGGTGCCCAATTGTTGCTCCAGCTTCTTCATGCTGTGACTCAGGGCCGACTGGGTGAGGTTCAACACGCCCGCGGCAGCCGTCAACGACCCTTGCTTTTCGACCTGCTGGACGATGCTGAGGTGGATGCGCTCAAGCATTCAAATGACTCGTGCTCATGGATTGTTGAAATAAGACCATTTTACTTCATTGACTCACATCAATACCATCCGTTCCCATTGTTCGTTTGCACTCTGGGAGCGGCCATGGCAAGGCCGGGCGAATTTCCCGGCGCGGCGCGAACCCATCCTCATGAAAGCAAAGATGACACGTCCACTCCGCTTGGTCGCGGTGTCCGGCGGGCTGCAACGCCCCTCCAGGTCGGCAGCCTTGGCAGAGCACCTGCTGGACCTGATCGCCGAAGAAGTCCCGTGCGAACAGCGCCTGGTCGAACTGGGTCAGCTCGCACCGCAGCTCGCCGGTGCCGTCTGGCGCTCCCAACTGCCCGATACAGTGGAGCGGGAACTGGCGGCGGTCGAGCGCGCCGATGTTCTGGTGGTGGCGACACCGGTCTTCCGCGGCTCCTACACGGGCTTGTTCAAGCACTTCTTCGACTTCATCGACCAGGACGCCTTGGTGGACAAGCCCGTCCTGTTGGCGGCCACAGGCGGCAGCGAGCGTCATGCCCTGGTGATCGACCACCAGCTGCGGCCGCTGTTCAGCTTTTTCCAAGCACGCACATTGCCGCTGGGCGTCTACGCGACCGACAAGGATTTCTTCGACTACCGCCTGCGGGACGAGGCCTTGATCGCCCGGGCCGGACTGGCGGTCCAACGGGCATTGCCGCTGGTCGAACTGGCGCGCCATGCCAAGCCATCTCCGATCGAGGAAGTGCTTGCGGCCTGAGGCACGCATCGACCTTCATCTCCACCATCCGCGCAGCAGATCGTCATGAACGAAGAATTTACTTTCAGCCTCAAAAGCATTTGTTTCGATGAGAACTACCACCCTTCGGACAGCACACGCATCACCACCAACTTTGCCAACCTGGCCCGGGGGACGAGTCGGCAACAGAACCTGCGCAACACGCTGAGGATGATCGACCATCGCTTTAACGACCTGGCGCATTGGGACAATCCGACGGGAGACCGCTACTCGGTCGAGCTTGAGATCGTGTCCGTCGAGATGAACATGGACGCCGAGAGCAGCCATGGTGCATTTCCATTGATCGAGATCCTGAAGACCTACATCATCGACAAGAAGACGAACCGACGCATCGACGGCATCGTGGGAAACAATTTCTCCTCCTACGTGCGCGACTACGACTTCAGCGTCCTGCTTCCGGGGTACAACGCCGATCGCGCGGAATTCAGTACCCCGGACGATTTTGGCGACCTGCATGGCAAGCTGTTCAAGCAATTCGCCAACTCGCGCACCTACAAGGAGCGCTTCCACAAGCCGCCCGTCATCTGCATCAGTGCCTCGACCAGCAAGACCTACCGACGGACCGGCAACCAGCACCCCATCCTGGGCGCCGAGTACCAGCAGAACGAACTGTCCTCCACCGACCAGTACTTCGCGAAGATGGGGATGCAGGTCCGCTTCTTCATGCCGCCCAATGGCGTCGCGCCGTTGGCGTTCTACTTCCACGGCGACCTGCTGAACGACTACACGAATCTGGAGCTGATCGGCACCATCAGCACGATGGAGACCTTTCAGAAGATCTACCGCCCCGAGATCTACAACGCCAACTCCGCGGCGGGCATCTTCTACCAGCCGAGCCTGAAGAACCAGGACTACTCGCTGACGCAGATCGTCTACGACCGGGAAGAACGCAGCCAGCTGGCAGTCAAGCAGGGGAAGTTCGCGGAAGAGCACTTCATCAAGCCGTACAAGAACGTTCTTGAACAATGGGCTGCCAGTTGCGCGCTCTGACACCACCGCATTGCTTCGCAAATCGGGCAAAACGGTCCCCAAAGTACGCCCGCCACCCTCATCCTTGTTAGAAAGAAATCCTCAGATGTTTGAAACCTCCATCGTCGGCAGCCTGCCAAAACCCGCCTGGCTGGCCGAAACCAACAAGCTCTGGCCCCAGTGGCGGGCCGAAGGCGATGCGCTTGTGCAAGCCAAGGCCGATGCGACCCTGCTGTGGATCAAGGCCCAGGAAGACGCAGGCCTGGACATCGTGTGCGACGGCGAGCAGTCGCGACAGCACTTCGTGCACGGCTTCCTGGAGCAGATCGAGGGCATCGACTTCGAGCACAAGGTGAAGATGGGCATCCGCGACAACCGCTACGACGCGATGGTCCCGCAGGTGGTGTCGGCCCTGCGCCTGAAGGGTCGCGTGCATGCCTTCGAAGCGCAACTGGCGCGCGCGCACACGAAGAAGAAGCTGAAGTTCACCTTGCCCGGCCCGATGACCATCGTCGACACCGTGGC
The DNA here is from genome assembly GCA_027484285.1 of Oxalobacteraceae bacterium. Classification (GTDB taxonomy): domain Bacteria; phylum Pseudomonadota; class Gammaproteobacteria; order Burkholderiales; family Burkholderiaceae_D; genus Pernthalerella. Next base: position 19,609 of record JAIXTG010000114.1, read on the forward strand.
GGACCGCTTCTACGGCGACAAGGTCAAGATGGCCTTCGCGTTTGCAGAACTGCTCAACCAGGAGGCGCTCGCGCTGCAGGCCGACGGAGTGGACATCATCCAGTTCGACGAGCCCGCCTTCAATGTCTACATGCAAGATGCCGCCGACTGGGGCGTGCAGGCGGTCGAGCGCGCGGCGGAGGGCTTGACCTGTACGACGGCGGTGCACATCTGCTATGGCTACGGCATCAAGGCCAATACCGACTGGAAGAGCACCCTGGGCGACGAATGGCGCCAATATGAGGCGGTGTTCCCCGCGCTTGCCCGCAGCCGCATCGACCAGGTGAGCCTGGAATGCATCCACTCCCATGTGCCGCCCGACCTGATGAAGCTGCTGGCAGGCAAGGACGTGCTGGTAGGCGTGATCGATGTGGCCAGCGACGTGGTCGAGACACCCGAGGAAGTTGCTGACACCATCGGCCGGGCGCTGGAGTTCGTGCCGAAGGAGCGGCTGTTCCCATGCACGAATTGCGGCCTGGCGCCTATGGGGCGGGACGTGGCGTGGCGCAAGCTGAAAGCGCTGGCAGAAGGCACGAGGCTGGCAAAGGAGCGGTTCACTGGGATGTGACGCAGGCCCGGTCTCGTCACGCCCAAACTTTTGATTCCATCCGGAGTGACCGGGCAAGGCCCCTGGCTCAGGATTGCCTGGAACTCAACACCTTGTTTCTCGACCTCGTGCCCGATGGCCCGATGGCCCGATGGCCCGATGGATGTGCTCCAGAACAATTGAGCAGAATTCATGGATATGTGAGATAAGACCATTTTACTTCATTGCCTGGCTTCCCTAGGATTTGCGTCATTCCACGTTTCCTGTTTTGAGAGCAGACCATGACGACGATCCATAACCTCGGTTTCCCCCGCATCGGCGCCAAGCGCGAACTGAAGTTCGCGCTGGAGTCTTACTGGAATGGCGAGTCCTCGCTCGACGAACTCAAGGCCCTGGGTGCGCAGCTACGCCAGCGCAACTGGGAGAACCAGACCGGCCTGGACCTGGTGCCTGTGGGCGATTTCGCCTTTTACGACCAGGTGCTGGATATGAGCTTCACACTGGGCAACCTGCCCGAGCGGGTGCAGGGCTTCCACGGCGATCCGCTGGACAACTACTTCCGCGTGGCGCGCGGCCGCTCGGCTAAGGGTATCGACGACCATGCGGCATGCTGCGGCAGCGTGGCCGCTGGCGAGATGACCAAGTGGTTTGACACCAACTACCACTACATCGTCCCCGAGTTCACCGCCGCCACAGCGTTCATGCTCGACGCTTCGCGCCTGCTGGAGCAGTTAGCCGAAACCAGGGCGCAGGGGTTGAAGGCAAAGCCGGTGATCATTGGACCAGTGACCTATCTGGCGATCGGCAAGGCTAAGGACGACTCGAACAAGCTGGCCCTGCTGGAGCGCCTGCTCCCCGTGTACGCCGAGCTGCTGGACACGCTGGCGGCGCAGGGCGTCGAATGGGTGCAGGTCGACGAACCCATCCTTGTGACGGAACTCGATGCCGACTGGCAGCACGCCCTCAACACGGCTTACCACCAGCTCAAGGACGCCAAGGTCAAGCTGCTCCTGGCGACCTATTTCGGTCAGCTACAGGAAAACGCCTACCTCGCGGCCGGCCTGCCGGTAGCTGGACTGCACATTGATGCCATCAACGACCGTGAGGGCGTGCAGACCCTGATCAACCTTCTGCCGGCTCACAAGGTGCTGTCGCTGGGCGTCATCAATGGTCGCAATATCTGGAAGACCGACTTGGCGGCCGTGCTCGACTGGATCGAGCCGCTGGTCGAGCGGCTGGGTGAGCGCTTGTGGATCGCGCCGTCGTGCTCGCTGCTGCATGTGCCAGTGGACCTCGCGAGCGAGCAGAAGCTGGACGCCGAGGTCAAGTCCTGGCTGGCCTTCGCGCTGCAGAAGCTCGAAGAACTGCGCGTGCTCGGCAAGGCCCTGCGCGAAGGCCGAGCTGCGGTCCAGGACGCGCTGGCAGCCAACCAGGCTGCGCTGGCTGCCCGCCGCGCCTCGCCGCGCGTGAACAACCCGGCGGTGGAGGCCGCGGTAGCCCGCGTCAACGTCGACATGGGCCAGCGCAAAAGCGCCTACGCCAATCGTGCGGCCAAGCAGGCGGGATTCCTCAAGCTGCCGGCGTACCCGACAACCACTATCGGCTCCTTCCCGCAGACCGCCGAAATCCGCCACGCGCGCAGCGAATTTAAGGCCGGCTGCCTGGACTACCTGGGCTACCAGGCCGCGATGCGGGCCGAGATCGAGCGCAGCGTGCGCGAGCAGGAAAAGCTGGAACTGGACGTGCTGGTGCACGGCGAGGCCGAGCGTAACGACATGGTCGAATACTTCGGGGAGCAACTCGACGGCTACGCCTTCAGCCAGTTCGGTTGGGTGCAGTCCTACGGCTCGCGCTGCGTCAAGCCGCCGATCCTGTTCGGCGACATCAGCCGCCCGAAGGCGATGACGGTGGAGTGGATCACCTATGCCCAGTCGCTCACCAAGAAGCCCATGAAGGGCATGCTGACCGGCCCGGTGACGATACTGAACTGGTCCTTCGTGCGCGACGACCAGCCTCGCTCGGCGTCGTGCAAGCAACTCGCGCTGGCCATCCGCCAGGAGGTACTGGACCTTGAGCAGGCCGGTGTTCGCGTGATCCAGATCGACGAGGCCGCGCTGCGCGAGGGCCTGCCGCTGCGCAAGTCGCAATGGCAGGAGTACCTGGACTGGGCCGTCGAATCCTTCCGCATCACTGCCAACGGCGTGGGTGACGAGACCCAGATCCACACCCACATGTGCTACTCGGAGTTCAACGACATCATCGCGTCCATCGCCGACATGGACGCCGACGTCATCACGATTGAGACCTCGCGCTCGGACATGGAGTTGCTGGATGCTTTCGACAGCTTCAAGTACCCCAACGAGATCGGTCCAGGCGTCTATGACATCCACTCGCCCAATATTCCAACGCAGGAGCATATCGTCCAGCTCATGAAGAAAGCTGCGGAGCGCATTCCCGCTGAGCGGCTGTGGGTCAACCCGGACTGCGGCCTGAAGACTCGCCAGTGGGCCGAGGTGATTCCGGCGTTGACCAACATGGTCGCGGCTGCGAAGACGCTGCGTCAGTCCGTCTAAACCTCACGCGGAGCCCATCTTCCCCGGTATCCAGGGCGGACCGCCGATGCACGTCATCGCTGGCAAGGCCGTAGCCTTCAAGGAGGCATTAGCGCCCGAGTTCAATATCTACCAGGAACAGGTTATCAAGAACGCCAAGGTACTGATATGGTCGCTTTCGTCAATGCTGGCTGTTTGATCCTTTGGACAAGCGGCTTGGGGTGATGCGGCACGAGTCGGTTGCAGCGACGATGGATCAGTCTGATATCCGCGGGTTGGTTACCGCCCAGCATCGATCCGTCATGGAAGCTACCTCCGTCTAGGGAAGGTCTGCATAACCCCCGCCGCAGCGTGAGCTGAGTCGTCGATTTTCAGATGACGACATGGAAGGCGGATACCGATGGTTTTTGAAGGCGGATTTCGGCCTTCTGCGGCCGTTTTGACCTGCCTCGCAGGGCATCGCCCGGGATGCGGGCGCACTCATCCCCGCTCAATGTTCAAAAGTCGTTTGCGCACCATCCACAGATTGCTCAGCGCAAACAGCATCGTGAGGCGCGCCGTGTTCTTGGCCAGACCTCGGTAGCGCACCTTGGCATGACCAAACTGCTGCTTGATCACGCGAAACGGGTGTTCCACCTTCGCCCGGATGCGCGCCTTGGCCTGCTCCAGTTTGTCCATGATCTCGCCCATGGGTGTGCTCTTGTCCAGCGCCTTGCGTTTGCCCGGGCGCATGGCCACGTGCCAGTTCGCCTCGATGCCCTGCGTCTCTTCGCGCTTGGCCACACCTTGGTAGCCCGCGTCAGCGAACACATCGCTCTCTTCTCCATGCACCAGCGCGCCGGCTTGTGTCACGTCGTTGACGTTGGCCGCCGTGCCCACCACGCTGTGCACCAGGCCCGAATCGGCGTCCACACCAATGTGCGCCTTCATCCCGAAGTGCCATTGGTTGCCCTTCTTGGTCTGGTGCATCTCGGGGTCACGCTCACCGCTGCTGTTCTTGGTCGAGCTGGGCGCGGCAATGATGGTGGCGTCCACCACGGTCCCGGTCTTGAGCAGCAAGCCCTGATGGGCCAGCCCGGCATTGATGGTGCCCAGCACCTGAGGGGCGAGCTGGTGCTTCTCCAGCAGGTGGCGAAAGCGCAGGATGGTGCTCTCATCAGGCAGGCGCGCGGCGCCGTCCAGGCCCACAAAGCGGCGGTACAAGGGGCGCTCGTGCAGCTCTTCTTCCATCGCCGGATCGCTCAGGTTCCACCACAGCTGCAGGCAGTGGATGCGCAGCATGGTCTCCACCGCAAACGGTGGGCGTCCACCGAGCGCCTGGTGCGCTCCGCGGGCGTGCGGCTGGATGAGCGCGACCAGGGCATGCCATGGCACGACCTTGTTCATCTCTTCAAGAAACACTTCCTTGCGCGTCTTCTTGTGGAGGGGGTCCAGCCCCAGCGTGATTTGGTTCATGCCCCTATCTTCTCCTCACTTCACGCCGTTTGCCAGTTCAACGGGAGGGAGGTTTTGCAGACCTTCCCTAGCAGCGCAGGTTGCCCGAAGGCCTTTCTGTGGATAGTGCCGGCGAGGGTTCTTCCCGTCGTGATGCGTGCCGCATCACCGCAGGCCGCTTGCTACAGGGACGCCGCTCAATGCGGCGGGGTTGTGGGCAACGATGCCTGTTGGGCGATGGCCCAAACGAAGCCGGCCAGCTCGCGTGCCACCGCGACACAGACCTTGTTGGTCTGCACGCCCCGCGAAGACAGACGTGCGAACCGTCCGCATAGACGCAGTTGAGCCTTCCAGGCGTGTCGACACACCGCCTCGGGCAGGGCATTGCTGCGTTCGCGCAGCGCTTGGCTCAGGCGCGCTGGGAACCGGTAGTTCCAAGCCGCCTCGGTCAGCAGCCGCCTGGCGTGAGCGTTGCCGGTCTTGGTGATCGAGCCGCGACGAATGCTGTTGCCGCTGGAGTGCTCTGATGGCACGAGCCCGAGGTATCCCATGAACTGGCGTGCCGTGCCGAAGCGGCGGAAATCCCCGATCTCGGCCACCAGGCCGATGGCGCTGACCGTGTCGATGCCACGCAGGGCACGCAGCGCCGCCACGACCGGCTCCAGCCGCCAGCCTGCAGCCGCCTCGGTCAGCGCAGTGGTCAACCGCTGCACGCGTTGTTCAGCCGACTGCTGCGCCAACTGATACTCCCCCAGGGCAATGCGGTCACCTTGGTGGTCGAAGCGTTGATCGCTGATCCAGCGCTCGTGGCTCTTGGTCCACGAGGTCTTGCCCGGATAGCGCCGGCCATGACGTAGCAAGAAGGCCTTGAGCTGCTGACGCGCCTTCAGCCGCATGCCCACTGCATCCTCGCGGGCACGCCACAGGTTGCGCATGGCCTCATGCGCTTCGTCGGGCACCCAGATCGGCTTGAGTTCGCCTGAGCGCGACAACTCCGCCAGCCGCAGGCAGTCGCGCCGGTCGGTCTTGATGCGCTCGCCGGCTCGCCGTGGGATCAGGGTGGGCGCGATGATCTCGCAGTGGTAGCCGCGCCGGCTCAGCTCGCGGTACAGCCCGTAGCCCGTCGGGCCGGCTTCGTACACCACACTCACCGCAGCAGGATCTCCTGCCTTGCCCAGTACCTTCAGCAGTGCCCGCACATCCGGCCCCAGCGTGCCGGCAAAGCGAGCCGGTTCACGTCCGGCTTCGCAAGCCGCCACCGCAATCGTGTCCTTGTGGGCGTCCAGACCGACGAAGAACTTGATACGCTCGTCCATGGCTCGTCTCCTTAACGCTGCGGCTGGCCCGCCCTGCCGCATGTGGCTCGGCACACCTCGGTGCGCAACCCACGATACTGGAGACGAGCCTTCGCCGCAGCCGGCGAGCGACCATGATGTCTAGCCAAGACGCTGATCGCGCGCGGTTTGCGCATCATCTCCGGCCGCACGGAAAGCCACGTCATGCTGGACTTGCGTGCCAAGAAGATTGCCGGCATGGAGGCAGAGAAGGCATTCGGCGAGGCGCGCATCACGGGCAACAAGAATGCGATCCCGAGCGACCCAGAGAAGCCGTTCGTGACCTCGGGCATCCGCTTGGGCACGCCCGCCATGACGACACGCGGTTTCTGCGAGGATGAGGCACGCTTGGTAGGCAACCTCGTGGCCGACGTACTGGATGCACCGCATAATGCTGACAGAATCCAGCGCGTGCGGGAACAAGTTGCTGCGCTGACGAGGCGCTTCCCTGTCTATAAATGAGTCGATGCTTGCCGGTCGCGCCAGCCAACATGATGCAGCCAAGTATGCGGGGCGCGTAGCCGCGGTGGACTGGAGCGCGGCCTTTCGCGCCGAGGTGGCACATGCGCTCGGATCAGGCCAGCCGAACCAGATCGAGCGGATCTACCGGGATGCTCTGCGCAAGAGGTATGCGAACGCAGCCCAGTTGCAACTAGGTATCCTGATCGTCTGCGGTAAGCGTCCGGGCACTCCACCTTGATCGACTGTTGGAAGTCGCAGAGGTGGAGTGACCTCTACGTTTTGGAGCCGCAGCAAGCGTCGTCGCCGCCGGCCTGGATTGGTGGGCACGGTACCGAACCGAACGAGCAGAACACACAGCAATCGCCCGGTTTTGGGTGCAAGACCGTGTGGCACCTTTCGCACTCATAGAACCATTGGCACGCGTCGGTTGGCATTGTTTCGTTCTTGGCATGCCCGCACTCGGGGCAGGTCAGAACAGAGTGCAAGATCAAATCTGTCACGGCTTTGCCGGGGCAACAGATGACGGGAATCCGGCCTCCGTGGTGGCCTTGGTCAGCACGTCTACCTTGACCCTGGTGTCGTCAAAGACCACCGTGGTCTCTCGTTTGGCCAGGTTGGATTTGACGCCAATGACTCCGTCGATCTGGGTCAGTGCCTTCTTCACCGTGATGGGGCAAGTGGCACAAGTCATGCCGGGCACCGAGAGGGTGACGCTCTGTTGGGCTGCCCAGCCGGGCGTCAGCAGCAAGACTGCCGCAGTGGTCATGATCAACCGCTTCATATCGGGACCTTTCGTCAGTAGAACCAGTGGGCGAACAGGGGGAACACCAGGGCAGCCACCAACAACAGGGTCACCAGGGCAAACAGCACCTTGTAGGAGAGGCTGACCATCGGGCGATGACATACCTGCCCCGCTTCACAGGCCACAACCGGGCGCCATATCCGACGCGCCGCAAAGATCAAGGCGATAGTGGCTGCACCGATGAACAGTGGCTGGTACGGCTCCAGCAGCGTCAACGTGCTGATCCATGCGCCAGAGATGCCCAGCATGATCAACACCAGAGGGCCAAGACAGCAGGCGGACGCAAGGAGCGCGGACAGGCCACCCGCGATCAAGGCCTTTCCACCGCCAGTGGCACGGTCAGAGATGTCGGTAGATTTCGTGGGCATGGCATAAGCTTAGTTCCGTACATTGGTACGGAGTCAAGCAATATGAGCCATCCTCTTTCGCATGCCCGCTCTGGGTTGACCATTGGTGATCTGGCCATGGCGGCCGGTGTCAACGTAGAGACCATACGGTTCTATCAGCGCAAGGGGCTGATGCCCGAGCCAGCACGGCCCCAGGGCGGCATTCGGCGGTATGACCAGAATGACCTGGCGCGATTGCATTTCATCAAGACTGCGAAGCGGTTGGGTTTCAGCCTGGACGAGACCGCGCAACTGCTGCAACTCGACGATGGTGCTAGCTGCGCTCAAGCCCGTACACACGCAGAGTCCAAACTCGCCGAAGTTCAACTCAAGCTTGCTGATCTACACCGGATGGAAGCCGTACTCTCTGAACTGATCCATCTCTGCGGTACTGGGAGAGGCAAGGTCCGTTGCCCGCTGATCGCGGCAATGGAGAGGCAGTCGCCCCCTCTACAGATTTGAAGCAGTGGTGGACTGCCAGCGATGTGGCAACAGGTCTTGAATGCGGCTGGCGCGCTGCGTGGGCAGGCGTGCCATCACATCGCGCAGGTAGGCATAGGGGTCATGCCCGTTCAAGCGCGCTGACTGGATCAGGCTCATGACGGCCGACGCCCGCTGGCCCGCGCGCAGGCTGCCAGCGAAGAGCCAGTTGTTGCGGCCAATGGCGATGGGCCGAATCTGGTTCTCGATCCAGTTGTTGTCCACGGGCAGTTGCCCATCGTCGACGAACCGGGTCAACGCCACCCAGCGCCGCAGGCTGTAGTCGAGCGCCTTGGCGCTCGCTGAACCTTCGGGCACCTTCTGGCGTTGCAGCAGCATCCACTGGTGCAAGGCGTCGAGCACGGGTTGTGTGTGCTGTTGCCGGGAAGCTTGGCGCTGCTCGGCGCTGAGCTCCTTGACCTCACGCTCGATCTCGTAGACCCGCGCGAACTGCTGCAGCGCGAATTCCGCGATCTGGCTCTGGTTCGCCGCGTGCAGATCGAAGAACTTGCGCCTCGCGTGCGCCAGGCAGCCGACCTCGGTCACGCCGCTGGCGATCAAGGCCTTGTAGCCGCTGAAGTCGTCACAGGTCAGGCTGCCTCTCCAGTCACCCAGGAAGCGTCGGGCATGTTCGCCCGAGCGCGATTCGCAGAAGTCGTAGACGACCACCCGGGTAGCCTCGAAGGCGCCCGTGGCGTAGGCCCAGAGGTAGGCCCGGTGCGTCTTGCCGTTGCCGGGCTTGAGCATGGACACTGGCGTCTCGTCGGCATGCAGCACGCGGTGCTGCAGCAGTTCGTTCCTCATGGCATCGACCAGCGGCTGCAATTGCACGCCGCAGGAGCCCACCCATTGCGCCAGGGTGGAGCGGGGGATGGCGAGACCAGCTCGACCAAAGATCGCTTCCTGGCGGTACAGCGGAAGGTGATCGGCGTACTTGGCCACGAGCACCTGCGCCAGCAGCCCGGTGGTGGGGATGCCCTTGTCGATGACGTGCGGATCGACGGGGACTTGGGTGAGCGTCTCGCACTTCGCGCATGCCCACTTGCCCCGGATGTGGCGCTCGACGCTGAACACACCAGGCACGTAGTCCAGCTTCTCGGCCACGTCCTCGCCCACGCGCTTCATCTGGCAGCCGCACTGGCACAGTGTGGACTCGGGCTCGTGGCGAATCTCGCGCCGCGGCAGGTTGGCCGGCAGCGGCGCGCGCTTGGGAATCTTCTTCTCTTCCAGCTTGGCTGGTGCCTGCGCTTCCTGCAGCGCATCTATCTCTGTGGCCACAGCCGCCAGGTCGGCCTCGATCTCGTCTTCGAGCAGGCTCTTCTGTTCTAGGTTGAAACGTTCGGATTGAGCCGCGAACTTCATACGCTTCAAGAGCGCGTTCTCATGTGTGAGTTTGTCCAGCAGCGCGCTCTGGTGGCGCAACTGCGTCATGAGGCGCGTGGTCAGCTCACGCAGCTCTTCTGCGCTCAGGCTTTGCAGGGATTGAGGCTCGACCACCATGAGCATTCACTGTGCCAGCGTTGGCACACGCGCACCATTGGCGCATGCCCCAATTGGCAAGCCCTGGTCTGCCCCTCGGAGTCAGACCACGGTGATGACACCACCGTCGCCAAGGCGCTGCCAGGGCAGGCCCAGCACCAGAGCATCGAACTGCGCGTGGGTGAGCGAGGCGGTGCTTGCCGCATCACGCGGCCAGACGAACTTGCCGCTGTTCAGGCGCCGCGCTGCCAGCCACACGCCGATGCCGTCGTGCACCAGCACCTTCATGCGGTTGGCTCTTCTGTTGGCGAACAGGTAGGCGTGGTGCGGTCGCGCCGCGCCGAAGACCGACACCACGCGAGCCAGCGCCGTCTCGGTGCCCGCTCTCATGTCCAGCGGCTCAGTGGCCAGCCACAGCGCATCCACCCGGATCACTTGAGCAGCTCTCGCATCCACACGGCGCATTGCTCGGCTGCGTCCACAGGCCAGGTCACCGTGACGGTGGTGGCGCCGCGACGCAACTGGATGCGGATGTCTGGTGCAGGTGCACATGGCGCTGGCGGCAAAGCTACTGGAACGAATGCGGGAGCCTGGAGTGCCGGCAGCGGGCTGCCATCCTGGCGGCGCCACTTGTGCACGACGTTGGCGTTGATGCCGTGCGACAAGGCGATGCTGGCCACCGATGCACCTGGCTCGGCGCACTCGGCAAGGATCTGCTGCTTGAGTTCGGCGTCGTACCGCCGGCGAGTCTTCTTCTTGGCTTCATTCATGGTGTCCACCTATTCGCTTGGTGGACACCATCGTTGCCGCTTACACCGATCCCTTCAAGGGTGGGATGGCCGCCCGCTTACCGTCTGCGCGCAACTGGGCAGCAAGCGGGCAGCGCGTCCGTGGATGGAGCGGCTCGCGCAGCGGCCAGAAGCGCTTCGGCCGGATGAGTTGGCGCACGCGATCACGATGGCAGTGGAGATGCGGCAAGCAGAATCCACTCTCCTGCTGTGCAGGTGGCTCGCAGCCACCGACCCCGGCGCCAGCGCCCTACACCGCCTCGACGCATCGCACCGGGTCATGGCGCTTGCCAAGCGCATGCGCCTGCCCCATGGGCGCAACGGTGCGTGGACTATGCACCTCCGATTGCTGGCGGTGGTGTGCGAGATGCTGGAGCCCGCGCTGCCGCGCCTGCCTGACGCTTGTCGATGCCAAGCCTGCCGGCTGCTTGATGGTGTGCGGCTGTTGCAGCCAGCATCGTCGCGTCACTGAGGATCGGAGGCTTGCGGGGTGCTGCGACGGGCACACGCGTCTTGCAGCACATCATGGAACCGTTGCGCCGCCACGTCGAGACGCCACGGCGCCCATGGCACACCGCCATACCGGGCGGCCAGCGGATCAGCGTCGATGATGGGCGCTTCGATTCGCAGGATGTCGCGAACCTCCCCGTGAGTCCAGCCCACGCAATGCACCGCTTCGCTGGCCGCCGCCGCCAGATCGGCCTGCTTGTGCAGCCGGTAGCGTTCGGGTGTCCAGGGCGGCAGTTCGTAGCGCTGTGCAACGACCTGCATAAGGCGGTTGGCAACCGCGCGGAAGGGCTCACCCAGAACTGCCTTGAGCGGCGATATGCAGTCGAACCCCAGAAACCCCTCTTCCGCGTCGTGCAGCACTTCCAACAGTTCTTCCTCGGGGCTCAGCGGGCCTGATGCGGCCATGCGCCGCAGTTCCAACACCAGCAGCGAATGCTGCGCGACTGACAGGGGCAGCGGCCAGGCGGATTCGCCGCCCCAGCGCGCCGTGCGCGACAGGCGCACCGCCAAGTCCATGTCGGTCCATGTGTCAGGACTCGGATTGATCAGATCGAGGTGTGCACCGGAGGGCAGACGCATCCAGGCGCGTGAAAGCGAGGTGCTGGAAGTCATCTATTCATTGTGACGGCCCCTGCCGTGGCGAAGCAGATTAGACCTTCTCGCTGACAAGTTTGACCACGCTGGAGAAGTCCAGGCTGCCGCGGCCAGCCTGTTTGTTCAGTGCGTAGAGGTTGCGTGCCAGCTCGCCCAGCGGGATCGTCGCACCGACGCCCATCGCCGCCTCGACCGCCAAGCCCAGGTCTTTCAGCATCAGGTCGTTGCCGAAGCCGCCCGTGTAGCCGCGCGACGCTGGCGCGTTCTCCAGCACGCCGGGCCAGGGGTTGCAGACCTCGGTGGCCCAACTGCGGCCGGTGCTGACGGCCATCATCTGCGACAGCACTTTGGCGTCCAGTCCATGCGCGACACCCAGCGCGAGCGCCTCGCCAGTGACGGCCATGATGACGCCCAGCGCCATGTTGTTGCACAGCTTGGCGACTTGGCCGGCGCTGTTGCTGCCCATATGGAAGATGTTCTTGCCCATGGCCAGGAGAACTGGCCGCGCGCGCTCCAGAACCTGGGCTTCTCCGCCGACGATGAAGGTCAGCGTGCCAGCGGCGGCTCCGGCCGTACCACCGGAGACTGGGGCGTCCAGCATCGCCACGCCGCGCGCGGCAGCGGCCTGCGACACCTTGAACGCCGACGCTGGTGCAATGGTGCTGCAGTCAATAACCAGCGTGCCGTGGGACAGTATGGTGAGCAGGCCATCGTCGCCCAAGTACAGCGACTCCACATGTCTGCTGGCCGGCAGCATAGAGATGACGATCTCGGCTGCGTCCACGGCCGCGGCGGCCGATGCGGCGATGGTGACGCCCGGCTGCCCTGCGGCCTTCGCGCAGGCCTCAGAGCTGAGGTCGAAGGCATGGATCGCGTAGCCGGCCTTGGCGAGGTTCACGGCCATCGGGCCGCCCATGTTGCCCAGGCCCAAAAAGGCGATGTGAGGTGTCGTCATGGTCTTGTCTCCGTATGTGGTGTCGTTCAGAACAAGTCCGCGAGCGGGTTAGTGCCGCGCGGCTGCAGATGGGCAGCGACGTGTGCACGCCAGCCCACTTCATCCAATGCGTCAAGGGTGGCTGGCTGCCAGCGTGGCTGCTTGTCCTTGTCGACCAGCAATGCGCGCACGCCCTCGGCGAAGTCCGCGTGCATGCAGCAACCCACCGAGGCTTGCCATTCGAGACGAAAAACCTCGGCCAGGGAGCCGTGGCGCAGCCGTCGCTGCAACGCCAGCGCCAGCTCGGCCGAGCTTGGGGAGCCTTTGGTGAAGGCGGTGCCGGCCTGGGCCAACCAAGGATCGGCATCCGCCGTCAAGGCGGTAAGGCGTGGCGCCAGATCCTGCAAGCGCTGGTGCTGACCAACCAGCTCGCGAATACGATCACGGTGCTCGCGGACCGGCGACGCCGGAAGTTCGGTCGGCCGAAGCGCTTTGGCCTGCAAGAGCCGGCTCAGCGCGGCACGATCGGTTTCGGCATCGCCTTGCCAAAGGGCGGCTGCGATGGCTTTCAGCACGGCACCCTGGTCTTCGTGCCGCAGCACGAAGTCGGCCAATTGGACCTCCAGCGCGTCGGCGGCGTTCAGCGAAACACCGGTCAGCGCCAAGAACTCGCCCAGGCCACCGGGCAGGCGCGCGAGGAACCAACTGCCGCCCACATCCGGGTAGAGGCCGATGGTGATCTCAGGCATCGCCAGCCGCGTCTTCAACGTCGCAACTCGGTGAGAGGCGCCAGCCATCAGCCCAATACCACCGCCCATCACGATGCCGTGGCCCCAGCACACAATGGGCTTGGGATAGGTGTGGATGAGATAGTCCAGCCGGTACTCGCGCTCGAAGAAGGCCGCGGGCTCGGCCGGCACCTCGCCTCGCGGCGTGGCCTTGATGGCGCCATAGAGGCCCACCACGTCGCCACCGGCGCAGAAGGCCTTGTCACCCGCCGCGTCGAGCCAGACGCCGGCAATTTGAGGGTCGACCGCCCAGGCGCGCAACTGTGCATCCAGGAGATCCACCATCGGCAGCGACAGTGCATTGAGGCTAGCCGGCGCATTCAGTGTCGCGCGACCGAAGCAGTGGCTGCCAGCGGTCGCGATCTCGGAAAACAAGACAGGCGCGTCGCTCATTAGCCGTTCTTCCACTGTGGTGCGCGCTTGGAGAGGAAGGCGCCCACGCCTTCACGCTGATCCTCGGTATCGAAGAGAGCGACGAACGCCTCACGCTCAGATGGCAACTGGCCATGCGGGCCAGCGTAGCGTGCTCCCTGGATTAGGCGCTTGCAGGCGCGCACGGCGCTGGGGCTCTGCTTGGCAACCTTGTCGGCCAGCGCGAGTGCGGTAGCCAGGCCCTGACCCTTCTCGGCCAGTTCATCGGCCAGGCCAATTCGCAGCGCCGTGGCGGCGTCTACGCGTTCACCGAGCAGCACCATGCGCTTGGCCCAGCTCTCGCCGATGGTCCAGGACAACCACTGCGTGCCGCCCGCGCAAGGCAGTAGACCCACGCTGGCTTCGGGCAGCGCGAGCTGCGCATGCGATTCGACGACGCGCAAGTCGCAGGCCAACGCGCATTCCAGCCCACCACCCATCGCATAGCCGTTGATGGCGGCGATGCTGACGCCCCGGAAGGCGGCCAGCGTCTCGAAGGCTTCTCCGAAGCGCTGGGCCATCGTCGCGGCGCGTCCCTTGTCGCCATCGGCGAAGAGCTTCAGGTCAGCACCGGCGCTGAAGAACTTTTCGCCGTCGCCAGTGACAACCAACGCATAGATGTCGCGGTCGGCGTCGAGGTCGCGCACGAGACGCGCGAGCCCGGTCAGGCTCTCGGCCGTCCAGGTATGGGCAGGCGGGTTGTGCAGCGTGATGAGAGCCGTATGGCCGCGCTTTTCGAGCAGCAGGCCGGGGTAGTCTTGGGTGGTCATGGTTGGTGGGAGTGGGTTAGCGGATCGCGTCGCCCGCGTCTTCCTGCAGCACACGGCGGGAGACGATGACGCGCATGATTTCGTTGGTGCCTTCGAGAATCTGGTGCACGCGGGTGTCGCGTGCCAGCCGTTCCAGCGGAAACTCATTCAGGTAGCCATAGCCACCGTGCAGTTGCAGGGCTTCGTTGCAGACGGCGAAACCAATGTCGGTGGCGAAGCGCTTGGCCATCGCGCAGTAGGTGCAGGCCTCAACGTGGCACGCATCCAACTTGAATGCCGCCAGGCGCACCATCTGGCGCGCGGCAACCAGCTCGGTAGCCATGTCCGCCAAGCGGAACTGCAACGCCTGCAGACTGGCCAGCGGCTGGCCGAACTGCTGGCGCTCGTGCAGGTAACGCCGCGCGGCGTCAAGCGCGCCCTGCGCGCCGCCAACGGAGCAGGTCGCAATGTTGATGCGTCCGCCGTCCAGCCCCTTCATCGCAATGCGGAAGCCCTGGCCTTCCTCGCCCAGCAGGCATTCGGGGCCGACGCGAACGTTGTCGAACGCGATGGCGCGTGTGGGCTGGCTGTTCCAACCCATCTTGTGCTCCTTCTTGCCGTAGCTGACGCCTAGCGCATCGGCTGGCACTGCGAAGGCCGAGATGCCGGCCGGTCCGGCGCCGCCGGTGCGCGCCATCAGCACCAGCACGTCGGTGACACCGGCGCCAGAGATGAAGGCCTTGCCCCCGTTGATGACCCAGTGCTCGCCGTCCCATTCCGCCTTCGTCTTCAGCGCGCCAGCATCGGAGCCGGCACCGGGTTCGGTCAGGCAGTAGGAGGCGAGTTTGCGGCCGCTGGCCAGATCGTGTCCCCAGCGCTCGCAAACGGCATCGCTGCCCCAGCTACCCAGCATCCACGTGGCCATGTTGTGGATGGTGATGAAGGCTGTCGTCGATGGATCGACCGCGGCCAGTTCCTCGAAGACGACGGTGGCATCCAGCCGCGGCAGCGCGAGGCCACCGATGCGCTCGGGCGCGTACAGCCCGCAGAAGCCCAGCTCGCCCGCTGCCGCGATGGCCTGACGCGGGAATGCCTGCTCGCGGTCCCACTGGGCCGCGAACGGCGCCAGCTCGCTGCGGGCAAACGTGCGCGCAGCCTCCCCAAAGGCGCGTTGTTCTTCGTTCAGCTCGAATTCCATCGCGGTGCCGGCTCGGGCTTACTTCAACGCAATGGTCGTGTTGACGCCCGTGCTGACGTCGTCCTCGAACCAGCGCGCGGTGACCGTCTTGGTCTGCGTGTAGAAAAGGACCACTTGTTTGCCGTAGGGGCCCAGGTCGCCCAGCTTGGAGCCGCGTGAGCCGGTAAACGAGAAGAGCGGCACAGGCACTGGGATAGGCACGTTGATGCCCACCTGGCCCACCTCGATCTCCTCCTCGAACTTGCGAGCCGCCGCGCCCGACTGCGTGAAGATGGCCGTGCCGTTGCCGTTCGGGTTGGCGTTGGTGATCGCGATGGCCTCATCCATCGTCTCGGCCTCTACGATGCACAGCACCGGGCCGAAGATTTCCTGCTCGTAGACCGACATGCCCGGCCTCACGCCGCTGAAGATGGTCGGGCCGACGAAGTTGCCTTCCTTCAGTGCGCCGGGCAGCGACGGTATGCGGCCGTCTAACTCCAGCTGGGCGCCGTCCTCGACACCTCGGGCGATCAACGCCTCGACGCGCTCGCGCGCTGCACAGGAGATCAGCGGGCCGACGTCCGTTGATGCCGAGTCGCCGGCACCCACGCTGAGCTTCTTGGCGCGCGCCACCAGGTCAGGCACCCACTTGCGGGCTTCGCCCACCAGCACGGCCACCGAAACCGCCATGCAGCGCTGGCCGGCAGCGCCGAAAGCAGCACCGGCAAGCGCGTTGAGCGTCTGCTCCTTGTGTGCGTCCGGCAGCACGATGGCGTGGTTTTTCGCGCCCATCATGCACTGCACACGCTTGCCGGCCAGGCTGGCGCGCTCGTAGACGTGCGTGCCCACACGGGTGGAGCCGACGAAGGAGATCGCTTTCACGTCCGGGTGGTCGCACAGCGCGTTGACGACGTGCTCGCCACCGTGCACCACGTTCAGTACGCCGGGCGGGACGCCGGCTTCCAGCGCCAGTTCCACAAGGCGCATCGTCACCAGCGGGTCCTGCTCCGAGGGCTTGAGCACGAAGGTGTTGCCGGTGGCGATGGCCATCGGAAACATCCACAGCGGGATCATGGCTGGAAAGTTGAATGGTGTGATGCCGGCGCACACACCCAGGGGCTGCAGCAGCGTGTAGGTGTCTACCCCGCCGGCCACGTTGTGGGCGCGCTCGCCCATCTGCAAGCTGCCGATGTTGGCGGCGTGCTCCACCACTTCGAGGCCGCGGAACACGTCGCCCTCGGCATCAGCCAGCGTCTTGCCCTGCTCGGCGGTCAGCGTTGCGGCGAGGGATTTGATGTTGTCGCGGATGAGTTGCTGCAGCTTCAGGAAGATGCGCGCGCGCTGGCCGATGGGCGTCTTACGCCAGGTCTTGAAAGCGGCCTGGGCCGACGCGATGGCCGCTGCGACCTCATCGGCCGTGGCCATGGGCACGCGCGCCAGGCGTTCCTGGGTGGCCGGGTTGACCACCTCGCGCCATTCGGTGCTCTTGGATTGCACGAATTCGCCGTTGATTAGCAACGGAACATGGGGCAGGTTATCGCGGCTCATGAAGTCTCCTAGACAGGTCAATTGATTTCACACAGAATCTATCCACACGCTTCACATCGATCAACAAGTGGTTGATGTGAAAAGGAAAAACTGCAAATCACTTCGCAATCAATCCGTGAAAGCTGCGAACTTTGCAAAGTCGGATGCACCCGGCCGAAAGCTCTTCGTCGGCCCGCGCCTGCGCCGGCTGCGCGAACAACTGGGCTGGAACCAGAGCCAACTCGCGGCCCGGCTGGAGCTGTCGCTGAGCTACATCTCCCAGATCGAGACCAACCAACGACCCGTCACGGCCGGCGTGCTGCTCAAGCTGGCCGAGGTCTTCGGCGGCGACGTCGCGCAGTTCTCTGAGGAGCAGGACAAGCGGCTGCTCACCGAGCTGGATGCCGCGCTGAACGACCGCACGCTCGGCCACGACCCTCCTCATGCCGCTCAGCTTGCCCGCCTCGTTGAGCAGGCGCCCGAACTGGCCGAGGCTTATGTGGCGCTGTACCAGCGCCATCAGCGCCTGCAGGATGAGCACGCCCAACTCATCGACCGCTTCTACGGCGAGCAGGGACAGGATCTCGGTACCGGCCAGCCTCCCGCGTGGACGGCGCCGCTGCCGCACGAAGAAGTGCGCGACTTCTTCAACCGGCGCAACAACTACATTGACGGGTTGGATCGCTTGGCCGAAGCGCTCGCGCAGGATCTGGTGCTACAGCCAGCCGAGCGTGCCGCGTCGCTACGCGAGGCCCTGCTGCAACGCTGCGGCGTGACCGTCGAGCCGCTAACTGACCCAGGCGACGCTGGCCTGCTGCGTCACTACGATGCCCGCCGCCGACGCCTAAGCCTGCCGTCGCATCTGACTGATGCACAACAAGCCTTCCAGATGGCCACGCAGTACGCGCTGCTGGCTGCGGCCGACGCCTTCGCCGCCGAAGTTCGCGAAGCTGGCTTCTCCGATGATGCAACGCGCGCGCTGGCCCGCCAGGGCCTGGCCCACTACTTCGCTGGTGCGGTGCTGCTGCCCTACGGGGCCTTCCTCGACGCCGCGCGCGGCTGCCGCTATGACGTGGAGTTGCTGCAGCAGCGCTTCCACGTCAGCTTCGAGACCATCTGCCACCGACTGTCCACGCTGCAGCGCAATGGGGCTCGCGGCGTACCGTTCTACTTCGTGCGAGTCGACCAGGCGGGCAATATCTCCAAGCGCCAGAGTGCCACGAGCTTCCATTTCGCCCGCCACGGTGGCGCCTGCCCGCTGTGGAACGTACATGAGGCCTTCGCCCAGCCCGGCCGCATCCTGACCCAGATCGCCGAGATGCCCGATGGCAGCCGCTTCTTCGGCATCGCCCGCACCATCGAGCGGCACGGCAGCGGTGGCTTTCGGGCTCAGCGCAAGCTCTTTGCCATTGGCCTGGGCTGCGATCTCGCGCATGCGCGTGAGCTTGTCTATGCGGACGGACTGGACTTCGGCCGCTCAGCACAGGCTGTACTCATTGGGCCCGGTTGTCGCGTGTGTCCGCGGGAGCACTGCGTACAGCGAGCGTTCCCTCCGGCGGGCAAGCTGCTGGTAGCAGACAGCGACAGGGAGTCGCTGGTGTCGTACAGGTTCAGTCCTGGCTAACGACATGACAGAGCATTTGGCCGAAGCAGCATGGCGTGCGACTGTCAGAAATCGTATGCGGCCTGTCGGGATTGGTGTGGTGTAGCACTAGCCTCTTGTCTCCTCAGTGCCCGCAGGTTGATTCGGCCGCCAGCATTCGGGTTCAGTGCTGCTGGCCAGCGCGCGCGTCCGTCGCACTGGCACTGGGGCGCACGCCTGGCAACCGGCGCCACCCTCCCAGCGCGCTGCGCGTGTTGGACGTGTATGGCCTGATAGATGGGAGAAAACAAATATGAACATGCGTCATATCGAGGCGTTCATCGCGGTGGCCGGTGAACTGCACTTCGGCCGGGCCGCGAAGCGCCTGCACATCGAGCAGTCGCCACTATCGCGCCGGATCGGTCGCCTGGAAGCCGACCTTGGCGTGACCTTGCTCCACCGCAACGGACGCGGCGTGCGTCTGACCACAGCCGGGCAGGTATTCCTGGAAGATGCCCGGCGTGTGATGCTGGCCTGCGAGCAGGCGCAGGCCCGCGCGCGGGCCGTCGCGGCGGGCTATCACGGCACGCTGCGCATCGGGCTGGCGGGCGACATCGGGCGCACGCGTCTGGCGGCGCTGCTTGCGCTGTGCCGCCAGGAGGCGCCGGAGGTCTGCATCCGGCTGTCCGAAGTGCCGTTGGCGCAACTCCTGGACGGGCTCGCTGCGAGCTTCTTCGACGCCGGCCTTGCGTCGGTCGGACACGTGGAAGGCGAGATCGTGGCGGTGCCGCTGTGGCGCGACCCGTTCCTGGTGGCCTTGCCGGCGCGGCACCCACTGCTGGCATACAAGGAAGTTCCGCTGCAGGAAGTGGTGAAGTATTCGCTGGTGCTGTGCGACCCGCAGGTGTGCGACGGTTGCCACGAGCAGCGGGAACATCTGTTCCGCTCCGCAGGCGTGCGGCCGACGATCACCGAGTGCGTCAGCACCCATTCGCTGATGCTGGCCCTGGTGGCCGCGGGCTATGGCGTGGGCTTTTCCAGCGCGGCGCATCTCGAAGGCTGCACGCAAGCCGATGTGGTGGCACGACCGCTTGCAGAACGGGACGCCTCGTTGACGACGCATCTGCTGCGGCCGCATGGCGTCATACCGGAACCCTTGCGTCAATTCATCGACCGCGCGGAACGGGTTGCTGGCACACAAGATGCTGGCGATCAACGTCCGGTATGACATAGGGGCTTTAGATCGGATGATGCAATTTCGGTCTGACGCGAGACCCGACCTGCATCGTTATCCGACACTCATGCGTCACTGCGGTAGACGGCTAAGGACTAGGGCGATCCGCATGGCACCAGAGGCTGATGCCTGTGAACTGGCGAGGTCAGCGCGCTGACGCAGAACGCATGAGCTTTGCATGGATGCAAACCAGCTCATCCGGCAGACGCATTGACGCTTTACCTTCCCCCATTTCCTACGAAAGATTTGCCCTGGTTTTCCGGTTGAGCGCGGCACCGTCGATGGACGCGCGACATTTCAAATCGTTGCGCCGGTAACAAGATTTTTCGCAGGCGCATTATGGTGGGGCGTATCGGGCATCGCAAGAAGTGTTTGCCCCTTGTGCGACGCTCGGCTTCAGCGCCGAACCCAACGCTCACCATGTGCCGGCCGGCCCGCGCTCGATCGGGTTCAGGGCAATCGCCGCGCCCACGTGGGCCGTGCGCGCTTGCCAGTTGTCGATCCGACGATGGGAAGAGCGCGATGACGAAATCGAGTAGCCTTGCCTTTGGTGCTAAGACCTACTACCGCCCGATGGAAGCGGCGATCCGCTGGTGCGGGCTGCTGCGATTCGAGCAACGCATTCTGCAAACGCTGAGGCAGCGCGCGATGCCGGAGCCCGGCGAGTTTCCGCGCTGGCCACTGCTGCGCCTATATGCCGACCGCATCTTCGACGCGCTGACGCATGGCGAGCTGGCCGGCGGCAGGGACGGTATCGTAATGGACGGTCAACGGCCGGCGCTGGATGATCCGCAACTGACCGTGCGCCATGTGGACCTCAAAGCGTGGATGACCCACTACTACCCCGGCGAGCGGCCGGGGTTTTTGTTTGACGAGATTGAACGCGCGGTGCATCCGTTGGTGAGCGTGGACACGCTCAACATCCTGCTGGCCGACCGCGAAGCGGCGAAGGTGCAACTCGCCGAACTCTTGCAGGTGCACGAGGCGCTGCGCGCCGCGCATGAAGCCCTGGCGAAGGAGCAGGCGGCGCGCGGCGATGCCAACGGCACCTCGCGCGGGCCGGGACTGCGCAGCGAAACGACCTATCTCAACATCATCGGCGGGCTGCTGACGCTGCTGCTGGGCAAGTCGCCCTCGGGCGCGGCCTATTCGTCGTTCCACAGCCTGGATGCCGTGGTGAGCGCACTGCTTGCACACCACGAGGGCCGGCCGGGCCTGAGCGAACGCACCTTGTGGAGCAAGCTCGCGCAGGCGCGCCGCCACCTCGAAGCGTCGCGCTGACCTGCGTCCTCGGGCCCGCTCTGCAATTGCAGTCGCGCCTTCTGCAATTGCAGTGATTCCGACGGCGGCCGTCTATTCAATGCGAGGCACTTTCCGAACAGCGCCAGTGAGCGTCAAGGAGTGTCTCTCATGTCTTCGCAGACCACAGCAACGGCGGCGCCGGCCGAGCACCGCATCCTGCGCCGCGCCGAAGTCGAGGCCAAGACCGGCTTCAAGCGCGCCCACATCTACAGCCTCATGAAGGAAGGCAAGTTCCCCAAGGCGCTGCGCCTGGGCGTGCGCGCCGTGGGCTGGGACTCGGTGGAGATCGAGCAGTGGATCGCCGAACGCCTCAACGAGCGCGCCTGACGCTTCTTCCGGCACATGCCAATCAACCGGGAGAAGCCCATGCAGGTGGTTTCGATCATTTCGACCAAGGGCGGCGTGGGCAAGACCACGACGGCGGCCAACCTGGGCGGCTTCGCGGCCGACTCCGGGCTGCGCGTGCTGCTGCTGGACCTGGACGTGCAGCCCACGCTGTCGAGCTACTTCACGCTGACCGAACGTGCGCCGGCCGGCATCTACGAGATGCTGGCCTACAACGAGCAGCGCGCCGAGCAACTGGTGTCGCACACCGCCATCGCCGGGCTGGACCTGGTGCTGTCGAACGACGACCGCGGCGAATTGAACACGCTGCTGCTGCATGCGCCGGACGGCAGACTGCGACTGCGTCACCTGGTGCCCACGCTCGCGCCGCGCTACGACCTGCTGCTGATCGACACCCAGGGCGCGCGCAGCGTGTTGCTCGAAATGGCGGTACTGGCCTCGGATCTGGCACTGTCGCCGGTGACGCCGGAAATCCTCGCGGCACGCGAGCTGCGCCGCGGCACCTTGCAGCTCATCGAGGACATCGCGCCGTACCGGCACCTCGGCATTGAGCCACCGCCGCTGCATCTGCTCATCAACCGCGTGCATTCGGTGTCATCCAACGCGCGGCTGATCCAGCAGGCGCTGCGGCAGGTGTTCCAGGGACAGTCCGGCGTGCGTGTGCTCGACACCGACGTGCCGGCTATCGAGGCCTATCCGCGCGCTGCCACGCAGGGCCTGCCGGTGCATCGGGTGGAGTACCGCCAGCCGGCGGGCCGCTCCGCCCCCGCGGCGCTGGACACCATGCGCGCGCTGGCCGGCGAGCTGTTTCCGGCGTGGCATGAGCGCTTCGCGCTCGTCACCGGCCGAGGCAGCACAGGAGGCGTCGGCCGTGGCCAGCGAGCATGAACTGGCCCGCGGCCACAAGCGGCTGCGAGTGCTGATCGAGTTTGCCCTGAGCGAAGGATGGAAGGTGGTGCGCACCCGTGGCGGGCACCTGTTGTTCACGAAGCCGGGCTGCGCGCCGATCTACACCAGCTCGATGGCGAGCGACCACCGCGCCGAGCGCAATGCCCGTGCGCAGCTTCGCCGCGCCGACCGCCAGGCGCAGGCTGCCGAGGCATCGCCGCAGGAGAACGGCCATGGCTGACATGACGCCGGACGACATGGCCGCCAAGCTGCTGGCCTCGGGCTTCGAGCGCAGCGGCCCTTCTGCCGCGGCCCTGACCGACCCCATCGCCGACACGCCGATGGTCGTAACGCTGGACCAGTTACGCTCCTATGACCATGACCCGCGCGTGACGCGCAACCCAGCCTACGAGGACATCAAGGCGTCGATCCGCGAGCGCGGGCTGGACGCGCCGCCTGCCATCACGCGCCGGCCCGGCGAGCCGCACTACATCATCCGCAACGGCGGCAACACGCGCCTGGCTATCCTGCGCGAGCTGTGGAGCGAGACGAAGGACGAACGCTTCTTCCGCATCTCCTGCCTGTTCCGCCCTTGGCCGCAGCGCGGCGAGGTGGTGATGCTCACCGGCCACCTGGCCGAGAACGAGCTGCGCGGGGGCTTGAGTTTCATCGAGCGGGCCTTGGGCGTGGAGAAGGCACGCGAGTTCTACGAGCAGGAGATGGGGCGGGACAGCGGCCAGCCACTGTCGCAGAGCGAGCTGGCGCGGCGGCTCACGGCCGATGGCTTCCCGCTGCCGCAGTCGCACATCAGCCGCATGCAGGACGCGGTGCACTACCTGCTGCCGGCGATCCCGAACCTGTTGTACGGCGGGCTGGGGCGGCACCAGGTCGAGCGGCTCGCGGTGCTGCGCAAGGCCTGCGAGCGCACCTGGGAGCGGCGTGCGCTGGGCCGCAGCCTGTCGATGGACTTCGCCGCGCTGTTCCAGGACGTGCTCGCGCAGTTCGACACGCAGCCGGACGACTTCTCACCCCAGCGCGTGCAGGACGAGCTGGTAGGCCAGATGGCCGAGCTGCTGGAAGCGGACTACGACACGCTGGCCCTGGAGATCGACGACACGGAGAGCCGGCAACGTGCGCTGACCAGCGATCCGGCGCCGCCAGCGGCAGCACGACCTGCGGCGCCGACCGCACCTGCCCCCGAGCTGCGGCAACCTTCATCGGCTTCGTCGCCGGCTGGTCCTTCAGTGCAGTCGTCGGAGCCTCGTGCGTCCGTGCCGGCAGGTACTGGCAAGGCAGCACTGGCCGTTGGCGCCGAAGGCACGCAGCAGAACGAGCAGCACGACGAGCGCCTGCAGGGCCACATCGTGTCGCCGGCGCCGACCACCGAACGCCTGCAATCCATCCAGCGCATGGTCGCCGACCAGATGGGCGACAAGCTGCCCGACTTCGAGGCTGACGCGTTGCGCGCGATTCCCGTCCAGGCGGGCGGGCTCTACCCCATCTCGGACGTCTGGTACATCGAGCCGGGCCTGGACGTACCGGATCGGCTGCGCGTGCACATCGCGCAGTTCGCGCGCGAGATCGCCGAGGAAGCCAGCGTGGCCGAACAGGTCGAGCCTAGCGACGCCGGCATCGGCTTCGCCTGCGTGACGCCGCCAGCTGCGCGCGCGATGCCGCCGTTTGCGCGGGCGGTGCTGACGCTGCTGCAGGCGCTGTGCGCCGCACGTGCCGCAGCCGGACTCGATCGCGCCCGGCTCGCCGATGATCTGGCGCCCTTGCTGTATGGCGGCGGCGCCTACCCTCGCCTGAGCGATGCCGGGCTGGTCAAACTGTTCCGGCTGCTGCGCCTGGCGCGTCGGCTTCTGGATCTGGAAGCCGGCGCGGGCGCCAGCGCTTCCGGCCACGGCGCCTGAGCGGAGATCGGCCATGTCGGCACCGCACCCGCTCAACCAGGCCGTAATCGCGCAGGCGCTGCACGACCTGCGCAACGGGCAACTACGACGCTGCAAAGCGATGGGCTTCGGCGAGGAAGAACTCGATGCGCTGAAGCATCCCGAACTCGTGAGCATGCTGGTCAACGCCACTGTCTCGTGGTGCTCGGTGTCGGTCAATCGCGAAGTGCTCAAGCGATTGCTGAGCCAGGTGCATGATGTGGAGCGCGAGATCGCGACGGTCGACCGCATGCTGCGCCTGGGAGCCAGCACGGAGATGGTCAGCCGCTTCTACGGCCTGACGCATCAGGAGGTGGCCCTGCGCCGCGACATCCTCGGCCTGCCCAAGCGCAAGGGGCGCCATCCGGTGCTGGACGAGGCGCAGGACACGGCGCTATGGAAGCAGTGGAAGGCTGGCGTCACGGAGCGCTGCATCGCGCTGGACGACGAGATGGCGATGCTGGCGCTGACCATGGACCTGGCCGAGACCCTGAGCCTGCCGATGTCGGTGATCTGGTCGGCGATACGCAACTGGATCGACCAGGGGCTGGTATAGGCCATGGCGACCGGCGGCGCACCCCGGCGCGATGGCCCTGTGGCGCTGTCGGCGCTGTTCGACGATGCGCTGCGGGAACTGGTGCCACCCGCACCGCCGGCTGCACGCGGCAACGCCCCTACGTCGCCGGCCGCGCCGGTCAGCGACGGCTTTCTCTACAGCGGCAACCGGCATGAGAGCGTGCCGCGCGCGCTGTTCCTCGACCGGCGCCTGACGCCACTGGAGCGCAATGCCTGGCAGGTGTTCCGCCTGCAGCTCCAGAGCGACGGTGTGACGGCGTTCCCGACCTACGACCAGCTCCGGCCCTATCTCGCGTCGATGCCTTGTGCGGCGCAGGCCTCGCACGAGACCGTGGCTCGCGCCCTGACGCTGCTGCGGCTGACGCGCTGGCTGAGCCTGGTGCGACGACGCCGCGACCCGAAGACCGGGCGCATCCTGGGAAATCTCTACGTGCTGCACGACGAACCGCTGACGCCCTTCGAGGCGATGCAGCTCGACCCCGACTACCTCGGCCTGGTCAGCCAAGCGCTGACCCATGCCGCGAAGGCGGTGCAGATCGTCGGCGCGAACACCCTGCGCGAGATCGCCGAAGACCCGATGCTCAATGGCCGCACGCTGCCCACGCGCTTGCAGGTGCTGGCACAGCGCATGGCACGCAACGAATGGGCCGATGCGAGTTGTCCACAAGAGCCTGTGGATCACGATTCCGAAGAAGGCCAGGGCGGCCTACTTCGGAATCTCGATGGCCCGTCTTCGGATTCCGAAGCAGGGCCGAAGCCCGCGCCAGACGGCTCACTTCGGAATCCGAAGGAGGACCGTACTGTACGTATGGATCGTATAAATCAAGTACGTACAGTACCGCGCGCGAAAGCGCTGCAGCACTTGCGCCTGCCCGAGCGTCTGCTGCGATTGAAGGACGAGCAGCAGAGCGGCGCGCTCGTGGCTTTGCAGCAGGTGGACGAGCCCCTTCGGCAGGCGGTGCTGGACGAATGGGATGCGCGTTGCCGCAACAGCGCGGTGCGCAACCCGGCCGGCTATCTGTTCGGCATCATCCAGAAGGCGATCCGCGGGGAGTTCAAGGCCTGGGCAGGTGACAACGGCGCAGCGCCACAAGTCGCTCGAACACCTGCGCCGGCACACGCCACACCTGCTGCCGAGTCCCGTCCCGCCGATCCCGAGGTGGCGCGCGCCTACCTGGCACAGATTCGATCCAACCTCCGCCGCCCTTGACCGTCTGGGCTATCCCCAGGGGATAGTTGGGACAGCCCCTCTTCCGCAAGTCCGTCCCGTCAATCTGCTTCCACCTCTCCCGAGGATTCACCCCAATAGGCGTAGTTGAACAGTGCATCCAATTCCGTGAAGTCGGCCAGGCCCAGCGCCTGTCGCACCTCCTCGGCATGCTGGCAATACCTTGCGTAGTCGTCGGGACCGACGTTTTGCTTGTTTGGATGTAGGGGATATGCCCTGATCCCGGCCAATGCCAGCCCCGACACCGCGTTTTGGTTCATCACCGCGAACCGCTTGTTGTCAAGTGCGTGCAGCACCTCGGTCAGTAGGTTGATGCCTGCTCGCGGGATGTGCTCGAAGTGCGCATGAAGAACTGCGAAGGCGTCTCCAGGTGGGAGAGTGCCTTGGCCCACGATGTCTCTTACCGCTGCGACGAACTGACCTGGATGCTCCGCGATTCGGTTCTTGCCGCGATGCAAGCCACCCGAATGCAGCAGGCCGATCAACGTTTCAAATCGGGCCAGGAACCCTTGACTCGTATTCCCACGCGCGACGGCCCATTCCTCCAACATCCGCCTTGCCTGGCGAAGGTTGCCCTTTCGTAGGGCTTTCTGTTCCGTGAAGCCATGTTCTGAATCGTCGCTTTTCATCAACTCCAGAATGCCGGCCAACGTCGTGAAGTTCGGGCCAATCGCGCTGCTTGCCTTCTGCGCACGCTTCTTGGCCACCTTTCGGAAGATGTCGTGGATGACGTACTCCCGTTCATAGGCGTCAATGCGGTCCCTGGTCGCCGGGACGATGATTTCGTCATCGATCAGAGCGTCGAAATGCTGAGTGACCGAGGCCATCAGCGTGTCGCTCGTGCCCTCGACCAAGGCTGATGCCTCATAGTTGGCGTAGAGGCCTCCTTGTGTGAAATTGGCCGATCCGACGATCACCGAGCATCCCTTGCTGTGCTGAAAGGCGTAGATCTTCGGATGGAATGTCTCGCTGGAATCACTGAGGTACAGCTTGAGCGCGTGTTCTTTGGTCAGCTCCAGCAGCTTTCGGAGCACGACGGGCTCGGTCAGATAGAAGTCGAGGCCGATTGCAAATCGGGCTTCCAGTCCGCGCTCAAGCGCCTTGCGCAGTGACTTCAGCAGCCCGTTCAGGGCCGATGCCTTCGCAAAGGCCACCAAGCATTCCAGGCGCTCCGCCTGCTTCAGCAGTTTCACGAGCTTGTCGCCGTGCCCGCGTTCCTCGTTCACCAGCAGTTGAACGGCGGTCTCATCCTTCATCGTTTGACCCCCTTCTTGCGTGCGGCAGCCCCAAACCAGGGGCAACCAATGGCCATTGTCCAGGTCTGCCTGCAGGCTCGGTCCTCTCCTGCCAGGCATCTATCCCCAGGGGATAGCAGACACAGATCACCTTCCAGCGACTGGAAAACCAGGAGCGGCGCGGTTGCGGTTTGTTGACTGACGCCCTTCCGGGCGATGCCGATGCTGGCGACTCGTTCCCTTACCGCGAGTCGTCACCATGTCCAACGAATCCCAGCAGCCCCTGCAATTGAATCTCGGATCGCTGCGCAGCGCGATGTCACTGACGCTGCACACCCACCACGCTTCACGCATCTGGCATGGCCGAGCGCCCGCTGAGGGCCGGCCCGGGATCATCGGCCTCAACGGCTACATCAGCGTGATGAACAAGATGAAGCGCGGGGCCGAACAGGACGATCCTTACTCGGACTGGTGGATGCTGCGCATCGAGGACAAGCTGACGCAGACCAAGGCGAGCTTGCAGGCGCTGCGCGAGCAGGTGGACCAGGCGCTGGCCGACGTGCCACCCGCACTGTCGCTGGGCGAAAACATGAACGTGCAGCCCGTGAAGCTGCCGCTGTTCGTCAATGCGCAGCTCGGCTTCATGGCGGTGTACCTGCTGGCCGACTACGACGACCTGGCACGCAAGCTGATCCTCGCCCACCACACTGCGCTAATCGACCGCGGCACGTTGGAACGCTGGCTCAACGACGGCGCGCACGCGCTGCGCAGCCTGTTCTCCCTGGCACAGCAGTACCGCTACGCCGGCGCGACTCGCGACGACTTCGCCTCGAAGAACGCGGTGGCGCGGGCAGCGCTGGAGAAGTTCGGCGAGCTGCCGCAGGACGTGCTCGAAGGCACGCGCCGCTCGCGCTTTGCGCCACCGATCGCGCGGCGGGCGGGCAAGCCTGGTGCAACCGCTGAGGCCGCGCCCGTCGCTGGCGCAGCCGACGTGGCGGACGACGATCTGGACGGCGAAGGCGCCAAGGCATGACGGCATCGCCTTCGACCGGCCAACCGGCGCGCTTCCTGCCGCTGGAACAGGCGGACTTCCAGCGCCTGGAACACGCGGGCTACCTAAAAGGCCTTTTACAGCCTTTTAAGGGTAAGGGGAGTCTGGAGGCCTGGGCCAGCCAGTGCACGGCGCTGCGCGATGACGTGATCGGCTTGGCGCAGCGGCGTGTGCTGCAACAGGCGCGGGCCTATCCCTTCTCGCTGCTCGATGTGCAACTGGCCCAGCAGACCACTGGCGCAGGCACGACCTTCCTGCGCTGGCGCAACCACGATCGTTCCTCGATGGGCGTGGCGCTGTGGGAGTCGCTGCTCGACCGCCCGGCAACGCCGGCCTCGCTGATCGATGACCTGTACGCGATGGAGTTGCAGCGCATCGCGCTGAACATGCAGATCAGCCTCCTTCACACGCTGGGCCGCCAGGCCCAGGAGTGCGCCAGCAAGGCCGCGCAGGCCGAAGCGGCTTACCTGCGGCGTGTCCACGGGCATGCCGCGTCCGTTCCATCCACCACCCCCAAGGAGTCACCATGAGCACGCACTTCGTCGGCGAGGGCAACATCGGTTCCGCGCCGGACTATCGCGAATTCCCCAACGGCAACGACGAGCCGCGCCGGCTACTGCGCCTGAACGTCTACTTCGACAACCCGATCCCGAAGAAGGACGGCGAGTACGAGGACCGCGGCGGGTTCTGGGCACCCGTGGAGCTGTGGCACCGCGACGCCGACCACTGGCAGACGCTGTACCAGAAGGGCATGCGGGTGCTGGTGGAAGGCCGCACCGTGAAGGACGAGTGGGAAGACGCCGACGACAACGAGCGCACCACCTTCAAGATCGAGGCCCGGCGCATTGGCATTCTGCCGTACCGCCTCCAGGCTGTGACCCTCAGCGCCAGGACGCTGGAACCCGAGGCGGCAGTACCGCCGCCGAAGGAAACCAAGGGGACGAAGGCGCCGAAGGAAACCAAGGCCAAGGGCTGATTCCCCCGCAGGGGGCGGCTGTAGCAACCGTCAGACGCCCGCCATGCACCAGCTATCCCCAGGGGATAGCGCCAGGGTGTTCCACCGAGTTCCAGCCGCCCTCCCGAAACGACGCTCCCGCTGCGCCAGCCTTTGCGGTCAGGTCGTACCTGCTGCGGCAACGCATCGCCCGCCGTTCACAAAGCGGTGTCTATGCCGATCGGCTTCCTTGCTGCCGTCATCCGCTGGCCCGGCCAAGCTGGGGGCCATCCGATGAACCGCACACTTCCAAGGAGGCTTCATGCGCGTGTTCCTGTGCGAGAAGCCGTCCCAGGGCAAGGACATCGCCCGTGTACTGGGCGCGGGCCAACGCGGCAACGGCTGCTACAGCGGTGCGGGTGTCGTCGTGACCTGGTGCATCGGTCATCTGGTCGAAGCGGTTGCGCCCGAAGGCTATGGCGAGCAGTACAAGCGCTGGGCCATCGAGCAACTGCCCATTCTTCCCGAGCGCTGGCGTGTCGAACCCAAGGCGGCGACCGCGGCGCAGTTCAAGGTCGTGCAGCAGCTCGTCGCCAAGGCGGGCGAGCTGGTGATCGCGACTGACGCCGACCGCGAAGGCGAGATGATCGCCCGCGAAATCATCGAGCTGTGCGGCTACCGCGGCCCAATCCAGCGGTTGTGGCTGTCCGCGCTCAACGATGCGTCGATCCGCAAGGCCCTGGCGGCGCTCAAGCCGTCCGTCGAGACGCTGCCGCTGTACTTCTCCGCGCTCGCCCGATCGCGTGCCGACTGGCTGATCGGGATGAACCTAAGCCGCCTGTTCACGTTGCTCGGGCGCCAGGCCGGCTACAACGGCGTGCTGTCGGTCGGGCGTGTGCAGACGCCCACGCTCAAGCTGGTCGTGGACCGTGATCGCGAGATCGCACGCTTCGTCTCGGTGCCGTTCTGGGCCATCGAGGTCGCGCTTTCGCATGCGGGCCAGTCCTTCGTCGCAAGCTGGATGCCGCCGCAGGGCAGCGCCGACGACGCCGGCCGCTGCCTGCAGCAGCCGGTGGCGCAGCAGGCAACCGCACAACTGCGCGCGGCCGGCGCCGCCCAGGTGCTGTCGGTGGAGACCGAGCGCGTGCGCGAAGGCCCGCCGCTGCCGTTCGACCTCGGCACCTTGCAGGAGGTGTGCTCCAAGCAGTTGGGCCTCGACGTGCAGGAAACGCTGGACATTGCCCAGGCGCTGTACGAGACGCACAAGGCGACCACGTATCCGCGCTCGGATTCAGGCTACCTGCCCGAGAGCATGCTGGCAGATGTGCCGGCCGTCCTCGACAGCCTGGTCAAGACCGATCCCAGCCTGCGACCGCTGATCGACCGCCTGGATCGCCAACAGCGTTCGCGGGCCTGGAACGACGGCAAGATCACGGCGCACCACGGCATCATTCCGACGCTGGAACCGGCCAACCTCTCGGCGATGAGCGACAAGGAGCTGGCCGTCTACCGATTGGTCCGCGCGCACTACCTCGCGCAGTTCCTGCCGCATCACGAGTTCGACCGGACGGTGGCGCAGCTTACGTGCGGCGGGCAGTCGCTGGTCGCGGTCGGCAAGCAGATCGCGGTGGCCGGATGGCGCCAGGTGCTGGCGGCGCCGGAGCCCGACGACACGGACGGCGAGGACGCGCAGCGCGGCCAGGTGCTGCCGGCGTTGCGCGCCGGGGCCTCCTGCCAGGTCGGCCAGGTCGAACTGAAGGCGTTGAAGACGCTGCCGCCCAAGCCCTACACGCAAGGCGAACTGGTCAAAGCCATGAAAGGCGTCGCCAAGCTAGTGACCGACCCGCGCCTGAAGCAGAAGCTCAAGGACACCACGGGCATCGGCACCGAGGCCACACGTGCCAACATCATCAGCGGGTTGCTGGCCCGCGGTTATCTCTTGAAGAAGGGCCGTGCCATCCGCGCGTCGGATGCGGCATTCACGCTGATCGACGCGGTGCCGGCGGCCATCGCCGATCCGGGCACGACGGCGGTGTGGGAGCAGGCGCTGGACATGATCGAGGCCGGTCAGATGACGCTGGACACCTTCATCGCCAAGCAATCGAGCTGGGTCGCCCAGCTCGTGCAGCAGTACCGCAGCGCCACACTCGATCTCAAGCTGCCGCCTGCACCGAGCTGCCCGCAATGCGGCGCCCCGATGCGCCAGCGCAGCGGCAAGAGCGGCGCGTTTTGGTCTTGCAGCCGCTATCCGGACTGCAAGGGCACGCAGCCGATCGAAGACGCCGCGGCAGGCAAGCGCGGCGCGTCCAGCCCGCGGCATCGGCGTCCCAAGGCGAGCTGACGCCCACGTCTCCCTCTGCCACGCCGGCTGCTGCCGACGGCGGGGCAAACCTCCCGCGCCCCGCGGGACTCCCCAGCGCGCGTTCCCTTCTGCAACGGTGTGCGCGTCCTGCACGGACCGATCACGGCTTGCAGGGCGAGAAGGTCATTGCTCCATCGAATCGCGCTCGTCGCGGTTCCGTTGATCGAGGTGCTTCCGCCATCCGTGAGCGGTCTCCTGACGCCTTGGCTTGCAATGCTGCGAGGTGTCAGGAGACCGCTCGCGGTCGACGGTATTCGGTGCCGGTGCCCGCCGGCGGAACAACGGGTTCCCTTTGTGTGTGGATACACGCCAGAGGATGCCGGCCCCAGCCACGAAACGGGCCGGGTGAGATTGCTGACGCAGCGAATGGCTTTGACGACGGCCTGGCCTGCTTGCAGCCCACAGGTGGATTGATTCCTCTCCAGCCGAAGTCCCTCGGGGCTTCGGCGCCTTTGTCGTGGGCGGACGGATCGTGCACCGCTCCTGCCGGCAGTGCTCGGGCCAAATCGGACGACGCGCAGTTCCGTTTGATCGGCGACGGTGCGCTTCGGGGCTTCCATCCTTCCTGCATGTGTCGCTGACGGTCGTCAGCAGCATGCCCTGGCAGCCCAGGTCTTCAAGGCTGCAACGCGGTTCGCCACGTTGACCGATCCAGTCCGCTTCGCACCGACCACCGCGGACGCGTGTCATCACGACGCGGGTGCTTTTCATGTTCAACCCTTCGGGAAGTGTCCCGCTCCCGAAAGGGCGTGGTGCTCCCGGTCTTCAACTACCAGGAGAAACCCATGTCCCTTGCGTTCGCATCGGCACCTTTGAGTGCTGAACAGGCCCGCGCCGAATCCATCGGCTACCAGGCTCTGGCCTACGTCGGCAAGCGCCTGCCCCTGCAGGTGCTGTGCAGCGCGGCCGGCCACTACATCGGCACCGCCGATGTGGACGGCCCGGTCTCGCGCGAGTCGGTCAGCTACTTCCGCTCGCACCACGCCGCCGAGCACGCCCTGCAAACGGGCCGCTGGCAGCAGCGACTCAACCCGTGATGTCCAACCACCAGGAGCCAAGTCATGAACCGTGCCCTGCCTCAAGAGGTACTTGATCAGATTGAGCTGGAACACCAGCACTTCGCTGCCGCACCCCAAGCCTTCTTCGAGGCATGGAAGCGCGGCGTCCACATCGCCGGAGCCGAATGGTTCGGCGACGGAACCCGCGAAGGCCTGCGGCGTGCCACCACCAAGTGGGATCTGCGGCCAAAGCTGATGATGCTCAACGACGCCCTCGGCGTCCTGAGCAGCGGCCAGCGGATGTTCCTGTCCGCGATGGTGAGCTTC
The DNA here is from genome assembly GCA_027484285.1 of Oxalobacteraceae bacterium. Taxonomy (GTDB): domain Bacteria; phylum Pseudomonadota; class Gammaproteobacteria; order Burkholderiales; family Burkholderiaceae_D; genus Pernthalerella. Next base: position 52,595 of record JAIXTG010000114.1, read on the forward strand.
TACAACGCCCGTGAGGGCGGTGCGATGCTCAAGCGTTGCGGCTTCGAGGGTCTGTCCGACCTGGGCGGCCTCGACCTGGAACGGCGCAAGGTCATCGCCGACCTGACGCTGAACTACAACGGCTGGTGAGCTGCTTCGGCCCGCCAACGTTCTTCCTTTTCTCCCACCCCACGAGGGACATGCGTCCCTATGCGGGGCCATGTCCCTCCTTTCTTCATAGGAGTGAATCATGTCCCCTGACTTTTCCATCGGTCTGCTCGTGACCGACGACGACATCGATGCGGTCATCCTGGAAGGTTGGCCGGCCGACGTGCGCAAGCCGCGCATGGTGGTATTCGACTACGCCGGCAACGATGTGCAAGACGAGTATGTGCTGCATGTCAGCAGCGGAACTCCGAACACCGGATTGACCGGGCGCGAGGTTTTTCCGGTCGAGTACGGCCCTAACTGCCGTTACCCATCGCCCGCTGAAGTCCTTTCGGTGCTCGATGCACGCAAGCCGGCCGAAAAACCTTCCGCGCTGAGCATCGCCCGCAACGTACACCAAAGCATCCTTGACTTGGATGCGCGGCTTGATCGCCTGGAGCAGGCGACGACTACAACAGCCTGTACCAGCTTGCGAATGGCGGCCTGATCGACCTGTTGAAGGTGCTGGGCGACCCGTCCTCTACCGCTGCCGGCTGACCGGCTGCCACTTCATCCACCCGCTGGGGTTCAATCCCCAGCAGGGGATTGCCTCGGCCATCCTCTGCTGGAGAAATCCCATGTCCTACTCGAACAACAATCCCTTTGTCCGCGGCTACGACGGCCTGTCCGTCCAGCGGCTGCTTGCCATCTCCTACGACGACGACTGCCCGCTGACCTACCTGCCCCTGCATCCCTCGCAGTCGAATCTGCCGGACAGCCAGGTCGAACGGCGGGCCTGCATCTTCTCGGACGACTTCGTGCTGATCACCGAGGACCAAGCGGTCCCCGATGAACTGCAAGCGCAATGCCGCAGCCACGGGCTCGCCCGCAACGTTGTCTATGCCGTGATGGCCGAGGAAGACGGCAAGCCGCTGCACGTGGGCGACACCTACTCCGAAGAAGCGGCGCGGGAAGTCGTGCGGCGCCTGCGCTATGAAACGGGCTACTACAGCCGGTGCTGGGAGATCAGCAGCGCGCACCTCGACGCCGACGCGCATCGCTTCCTCTCCGAGCTGGCGGACATCGCCACGCCGACGCTGTTCCTGTTCGTCGCCTTCCGCATCCCGTACAGCCCGGCCATCGGGTTGAAGCTGATCGCCACGCCCTGGACCGACGAGAACCTGCGCGCGGTCGAAGGCACCACGGCCAAGCGGCTGATGCAGGAGCACCGCAAGAAGGGCATGCCGGAATCCCTGGTGCAGGTGCTGCACCTGGCCGCGCTCGCCGACGTGCGCATGCTGGTCTTCGATGCCGATGCGCAGGTGCTGGACGGCCTGCCGATCTACGACGACTGACACCACCTTTCGAGCCCCCACGCGGGGCTCGTTTCATTTCTGGACGAAGCCGGTGGCGGCGCAGTGCCGATTCCCCCACGACGCTGGCCCACACCCGACGCACGCTGCTCGCATGTTCGCTGGCGTTGCCGGCAAGCATGCCCAGGCAGTCGAGACCTTCGAGGCTGCGGCACGGTTCGCCGCGCTGGTTGCTTTTCCTTCCACGGGCGCATGCGCGTCCATCCACCTCACCCCCAAGGGACATGCCTCCCTTGCGGGCGGAAGTTCCTTGGATTGCCACAAGGAGCCTCCTAATGGATACCCAAGCCATCCGCGCACAGATGCCGACGCTGGTTCGCGGCCACGTGCCTTCCAACGTCCGCAGCTTCAAGTTCAACATCTTCGACGGCCAGCCCAAGGTTTCGACGCTGGGCTTCCACGTTGATCCCAAGCCTTTCGAGGGCAAGGTTATCGCCACCACCGACGAGGCCATCGTCGTCAAGACGGGCCGGGCCGAGTTCGCGGTGCTCGACAAGGCGCTCGTCACCGATGTGCCCGACGAAGGCGCCAAGGTGCAGGTCGAACCGTATGCGCGGCGCCGCTTCGACGGCATGCGCGCGGACACGCCCGAGGAGAGCACCGAGTTCACCGCCGACGGCCAGCCGTACACGGTGAAGCGGCTCATCCTGGGTTCCGCGCCGGCCAAGTTGCCGATCCCCGAGCCGCAGTGCCCCGAGCTGCAGGAGCTGATCCACCAACTGGAGCAGTTGCCCGCGCCCGATGGCTTTCGCCGCATCACGCACCTGCTGGTGGATGCCGGCGCGCGGGACTTCACGGTGGTCGATCCGAGCCCCCGCAACATCATCGCCACGCCGCCGGCCATCGGCTTCACCGTCGCCTCAGCGAAGTTCCAGGGGCGCGTCACCGTGCTCTACGAGCGCGGCCTCGACCTCTACGCGGTGGAGCTGCACCGCAACAGCAATCTGGTCGAGCGGGTCGATGAAGTGTCGTTCGACGAGCTGGGCCAGGCCCTGGAGCGGCTGATCGACGACGGGAGCTGGCGCCTCATCCGCGTGCAGCGCCTGTCCGGCCGCAAGCTGGTCCAGCACTGAGCCCCTGCGTTCCTAAGCGGCTTCCCGTCCCCGCGGCGGGAAGCCTTTCCTCCCATACCTCGATTGGAGACCACTTCCATGACTGTTCGATTCAAAGGCACCGAGCTTCGGCCCGTGCTTGCCGAGGCGGCGGCCAACCAGTGCCGCGTCGTCCTGGTCAAGGACCAGGGCGTGTATTTCATGGCCGAGCGCGGCGAGAGCCGGCCCGATGGGCGGCGCAAGACCATCGCCTATGCCGTGGGCTGCAACCCTGATGTCGATGTGTTCGACGACTGGTGGGAACTGGCGCGCGCCGAATTCGGCGGCGACGACTTCGGCGAGTTCTTCGACCTGCGGGAACGGGTGTTCAGCCGCATCCTGCACAGCGAGGACGACCTCGAAGTGTCGGCCACGGCCACGCACCTGTCGATGCAGCCCATGCCCGCTGCGCCGGCCGGCCACTGACCGTCCTGCTTCCCAGCCCCTCATGAAGGGGCTTCACTTTTTCCCGAGGACGCCGTCAATGCGGGGCGTCTCGGATACCGATTGCCGCTCGCGCGGGCGCGTGCCAGGCGCCACGCTTATCACCATGTTCCGCTGACACCCGTCAGCAGCATGCCCAGGCAGTCTCGATCTTCAAGACTGCGATGCGGTTCCGACCGCGTTGATCACCCAGTTCGCTCCGGCATCCCAGCGCGAACGGCCATCGGTTCTCCCGATGGTGATGCCACCCAAGCTGTTCCTTCAACCCACGCGGGGGTTCCACACCTTCCCCGCCTTGGGTCGGGTGTGTCTCCGCCTCTTTGTTCTCAGGAGATTCACCATGACCACTTCCACCGAAAGGTCCTTCTTCGACCTGCACATCACCGGACTCGGGTATCTCAATCGCATCCGCGAAGTGAAGCCCAAGAAAGGCGATGCGTTCCTGGCCTGCGACATCGCGGCGCTCAACGGCCCCAGCGATGATGTGGCCTACGTGCGTTTCGACACGCGCGTCTCGGGCTCCGAAGCGCAGCACCTGGTGCGCCGCTGCATCCAAGCGGTTGATGCCGAGAAGAAGGTGATGATCGGCTTCCGCCTGGGCGACCTGTGGACCGACACCTTTACCTACTCCAAGGGCAAGCGTGCCGGCGAGCAGGGGGTGAGCCTCAAGGCCCGCCTGCTGTTCGTCAGTTGGATCAAGGTCGACGGCAAGCTCGTCTACAAGGCCGAGCCCAAGCCGACCGACGCCGACGACCGCGACGAACGCGACGTGCGCGCCACGGATGTCCCCGCGACGTCCGCCGAGCCGCAAGCCGCTGCGTCCGAGCCCGCCAGGCCCGCCGCTGAAGCTGCCGATGAAGCCACTGCCGATGCGCCCGCATTGGAAGTTGCCGAGTCGTTCTGATCCGCAAGGCCCTGACTCTGAATTGAGCCCAGGGCCTTGTCTTCTCCCACTCGCGTGCGCATGCGACCGTCACCATGACAGCCGTGTGCGTGATCGCAGCTTCGTCCGCAGGAGTTCTTCATGATCACCATTCCCGGCCAATTGGCCATCAAGACCATCCACGGCCGCAACGGCGACTTCAACGTCGGGCGCCTTGCGACCTCCATCGGCGAGTTCGTCGTGAAGAACGCCGAACTCGACCAGTACGCCGAAGGCAAGTACGAGGGCGATTTCGCCATCGCGGAGATTCGCCCGTCCACGTACACCGCCAACGGTCGCATGGTCATCGAGATCCGCGCCCTCCTGGGCGGGATGACCTTGTCCAACATCGACGCCCTGAGCCGTGACGACGCCCGCCGGCTGAGTCCGCAGGAAGTCGATCCGATCGACGAGGAAGCGCAGACCGCCACGCCGACGCCGACGACCGCCCCCAAGGCGGCCGGCCGGAAGAAGGCGCGCAGCTCGCGCGACCCGCTGGTCGATACCACGCCGTTCGGCAGCGAACCGGCTGCTGCGTCTGCCGAGGCTCCGGTCCAGGCGGACGAAGACGGCGACGCGGCACTGTTCGGTGTGCTCTGGCCGCTGGGCGATGTCGTCAAGCTCGATGCCACCGTGGATCGGCGCGTGCTGCGTCAACAGCGCGACCGTCTCGGCGACCTGGGCTACGAGTTCGCTCCGCTGTCCCAGGACTGGCACCTCGCCAGGGTCTGATCCCATCGCCACTTCACGCCGCGTGCCTGCGGCTTTCCACCAACCCGCCGGGGTTCCTTCCCCGGCGGGAGGACTCCGGCCCTTTCTCACAGGAGTCATTCCATGGGCTGGACATTCGTTCGATTGACGCGCGATCAATTGATCCGCGAGCTGACCGCAACTGAGGAAACCGAGCGGTCGCGCAATGAGGTCATCGATCACACGCTGGTCGGCAACGTGCTGTGGACGGTGGTGCGCGTCACCGCCAAGCAGGCCGGTGTCCTGGGTCTCGCACCCGGAGAGTCGGCCACCTTGATTGGCTGCCATCTGCTGGAAAGCGAGGGCCGCGAATGGGGCTACAAGTCCCTGGTCGAGGCCGAGCACCCGTACTACTACTCGTGCCCGCTGCGCTATCTCGACATGGCGCCGCAGCGCTGCGCCACTTGGCGCGCAAGGGTGCATGCCTTCCATCAGCAGCATCCGGCGAGCAGTGTGGCCGGCGATGCAGCCACTGAGTGAGGCGCACATGGACACCATCCTGTCGTCCATGCGGCCCGAGCTGCTTCGCTTCGTCGAAGAACAGTTGGCCAACAACGAGGTTTCCGACGACGACGAGCTGCGCGAGCACTTCATCGCCAACGGCCTGAGCGAAGAACAGGCGTGGCAGGCACTGACCTACCGCGCCCTGTACTTGCGCTACATCTTCCTCGAAGGCTTCACGCCGATCCTTAAAGGCCAGGAAGCGCTTTGCTTCAACCCGCATAGCCGAGGCTGGGAGCCGGTTCAGAACCCATAGGCCGCTTCCCAGCGACGCGCTTCTTCATCCCTTCCATCAGGCCCTGTTCAGCAGGGCTTTTCTTCGTCCCACGCAATCCGCGCATCCGGCCTCGGCCGCTGGATGCCGATTGCTTCATTCCGCAAGGAGATCATCATGCAACTCGCTTCCCGCTTCGCTTCTCGCTCCCCGGTGCTGCGCGCCGACTATCCGCTGTCGGATGATCAGATTCGCACCGTGGCCCCGTCCATCTTCGCGGACACCCCGCACGAAAGCCGCTCCGAACGGTACAGCTACATCCCCACGGCGGCTGTGCTGACTGAACTGCGCAAGGAAGGCTTCCAGCCGTTCATGGTGTGCCAGACCCGCGTGCGGCACGAGGACCGCCGCGACTACACCAAGCACATGCTGCGCCTTCGCCACGCCAGCCAGATCAACGGCGCCGAGGCGAACGAGATCATCCTGCTCAACTCGCACGACGGCAGCAGCAGCTACCAGATGCTCGCGGGCCTGTTCAGATTCGTCTGCCACAACGGCCTGGTGTGCGGCGACACCTTCGCCGACGTGCGGGTGCCCCACAAGGGCAACGTCACCGATCACGTGATCGAAGGCGCCTACGAGGTGCTGCACGGCTTCGAGCGCGTGCAGGACTCGCGCGACGCCATGCAGGGCATCACGCTGGACAACGGCGAGGCCGAGGTCTTCGCCAAGTCGGCGCTGACCTTGAAGTACGACGATTCGGGCAAGGCCTTGCCCATCACGGAGACCCAGATCCTGCGGCCCCGTCGTTACGACGACAACCGCGCCGACCTGTGGACTGTCTTCAACAGAGTCCAGGAGAACCTGGTCAAGGGCGGCCTGAGCGGCCGTGCTGCCAACGGGCGCCGGCAGCGCACGCGAGCCGTCCAGGGCATCGACCAGAACGTCCGGCTCAACCGGGCGCTGTGGCTGCTGGCGGACGGCCTACGCCAGCTCAAAGCCTGACCCACAAGCGGATCGTGCCTCACGGCATGGTCCGCTTTTTTTTTGGCTGGTGCTGTGCTGCCAGCGCACCGCGTTCCATTTGGTTCGGTGTAACCCTAATGCGCCAATTCGCCGCTGCCTCGAAAATCGAGATTCGACTGCATACCTCCTTGGCTTTTCCTCCCTGAGCCAAGCAGTCATCTTTGCCGCCTCGGTGTCCCCGGGGCGGTTTTCTTTGGCTCAGTTCGCGTTGAGTGCGGATGGCCCGGGGCCGATGGCCAGTGCGAGCAGGGAAACCGCATCGACCCTGAGTCGCGCGTTGCGGTCGAGCGCCCGGAACCAGCCGAGGTAGTTCGGCAGGTAGTGCGTGGAAATGCCGTTGAAGCGCCGCAGCCAGGTCTTCAGGCGACTGTGATACGCGTTGACGTTCTGGACATGCCACGGCCCGCGGATGCGCTCGCCGGCAGACATGTTGATGGCTTGGTGCTCAATCGCCAGTTCCACGGCGGCCTGGTGAAGGTGATTGCTGCCGTCCGAGCACAGCACAGAGTCGTCGGCCAGTGCCTGTGGCAGCACCGCCTTGAGCGCAGCCTTGCCGGTGTTGGGCAGCACGAAGTCGCTGGTTTCGCCGGAGCGGTTGCGCATCACCAGTATGGGCACTTGTTCGGACGACACCCCGCGCTTGGCAGCTTTGCCGCCGCGCCGGCGAGGTGCCCGTTGCGTTTGTCGGGCCAGCCGTGCTGGCTGGCCCTTGTACGAGAGCAGTTGGTACGTCTCGTCAGCCTCGACAACACCGGCCATGTGCACTGCCTTGGCCTCGCGAGGGCAGGCCAGCCAGCGATGGCGCCAACGAAAGGCGGTCGTGCTGTGCACGCCGAGTCGGGTGGCCGCTTTGCGAACGCTCAGTCCTTCGTCGAGCACCTTGGCTTGGTCGAGCCACTTGTCGCGGTAGCGCAACCGCGCCAGCGGTGTGCCGGTCAGCGCATTGAAGGTGATACGGCAGTCGCGGCACTTGTATCGCTGCAACCCATTGGCAAAGCCATTGCGCACCACGTGCTCGCCGTTGCAAGCCGGGCACATCGGTCGCGCGGCCAACCGCTTCTCGATGCAGTCGGCAACTTCGTCGATGGCCTGGGCGTGTGCAAGCTCATGGAGCACCAGCTTGCGCTGGTTGGCTGTCAGCCGCCCCAGCGCATCGCGCAGCCGCTTCAATTCGTCCGCCTTCATTTGCGTCTCCCGGTGACTCTTCTGTCACCACCGACGCAGTCTCGAACTCAACAGGCTCACTGGGCGAGCCTGTCACCATTCAACGCGAACTGAGCCTTTTCTTTTGCGGCCGTCCTTCCGGCGCCGCGGGCGATGCGCCAGCGCAAACAGGGTTGGGCGCCGGGTCGGTTTTTCGCTCACGCGGTGTACGCAGCTTGGCGCAGGCTATGACTCGTGTCCGTCGGCGTAGCCGACAACATGCCCAGGTAGCCCAGACCTTCAAGGCTACGGTGCGTTGCGACGCACGGTCTGATTCTTCACAACGACGTTCACCGCGTCTTCTTCCATCCCCCTGGGGCAGTGACTGCCCTCGCGGGTGGTGCTGTCTCCGCTCACTTCGAGGACATCACCATGCCTGCACATTCTTCCCCCAAGACGCTCTATCGCATCGACGAATGCCCCGACCTGATGGCCGATGGCGTCGTCGGTGACGAGAACGGCAACCTGGTCTTCATCTCCCTCTGGGCGCGCGACACCGCCGTCCAGGAATTCCTGGCCCGTCTCACCCTGGGCCGGGACGAGCAGGGACTGGATCAGTTCCACATCATCACCGAGCAAGGCGCGAGCATCCCGGTCTTCGTCGGCAACGTCGAGAACCTGGAGAAGCGCAGCGCACGCGCCTACCGGCGCACGCTGTTCGGCTCGCTGACCAACATCTGGCTGTTCGATCGGCGCTGCGTCAAACCCGACAAGGCCAACGCCAGCGCACTGGCGCTCTTGCCTCGCGATTCCAAGTACCGGCTCGACCGGCTGTGGACGCTGGTGCGGGACACCTGCCCGCTGCCGCTTCTCGATCCCTGGCGCGACAGCGTGCTGGAACTGCTGCAGGCGAAGTCGATGCTGACGCGCCTGCCGTTCGCCCTCGGGCCTCTGGAAGGCCATCGGCTCGCCATCGACGTGCCGGCGCTGACCCAGGTGCTGGGCGGCCTGATCCGCAGCGGCGCGCTCGTCGCCGGCACGCCGGCCAGCCGCATCCCCTCGGCACGACCGCTCGAAGCGGTGGCTTGAGGTTCCTTCACCGGACATGCACGCGCGCATGTCCGCATCCTTTCATCTTCAATGCCAGGAGATTCCCATGGCCCTCATGTTCCCGCGGCTCGCCCGCAACTTCGTCAAGAACGGGTACTTCCCCACGGATGAACCCACGCTCGAAAGAGCACTCGCCGCGCTGGCGCCCGCTGCTCCCTCGGCCGGTCCGCTGTGCATCCTCGATCCCTGCGCCGGCGAAGGCGTGGCGATCGCCGAAGCCGCGCACGCCCTCGGGCGCGAACGGGTCCAGGCCTTCGCCGTCGAGTACGAGGCGGAGCGCGCACGCCACGCCCGGCAACTGGTCGATCGCTGCATCCACGGCGACCTGATGGACACGCTGATCAGCCGGCAGAGCTTTGGCCTGCTGTGGCTCAACCCGCCGTATGGCGACCTGTCCAAGGACACCAACGGCAACGTCGGCTACCAGGGCCAGGGCCGCGCGCGGCTGGAAAAGCTGTTCTACCAGAAGGCGCTGCCGCTGCTGCAGTACGGCGGCGTGCTGATCTACATCGTGCCGCACTACGTGCTCGACGCCGAACTGGTCGGATGGCTGACCCGGCACTTCGCCGAGCTGCGCATCTACCGCGCGGTGGACACGCAGTTCAGGCAGGTCGTGATCTTCGGTCGCAAGGTTCGCCAGCGCGACCAGGTGTCGGATTCGGTCAAGGCCACGCGCGCACTGCTGCTGCAGATAGGTCTCGGCGACGCCGAAGCGGAAGAGCTGCCGGTCGAATGGCCGTTCCTGCCGTACACGGTGCCTGCCACGGCCGAGCCGGAGCACTTCTACCGCGTGACGATGGAGCCCGAGCAGTTCGCCGATGAAGTCGGCCGGCTGCAAGGACTCTGGCCGACGCTCGACACGCACCTTGGCGCCGCGCAGCAGTCGCTGCGGCCCCCGGCGCGAGGGTTATCGCATTGGCATCTCGCCTTAGCGCTCGCCGCGGGTGCGATTTCCGGCGTGGTGAAGTCCAAGACGGGCCGCGTGCTCGTCGTCAAGGGCGACACCCACAAGGAGAAGACCTTGCAGACGGAGTACACCGAGCGCGACGACGGCACCGTGGCCGAGACGCGCATCCTGACCGACAAGTTCGTGCCGGTCATCCGCGCCTGGGACATGACGCCGGGCTCGTCGACGTGTGGCGAGGTGCTGACCATCCGCTGATCGCTGTTCCCTGACGATTCGCCGTCGCTTCATCCACCAACTCATCCACCCAACGGGGCCATGTCACCCCGCCGGGTGCCGTGGCCCCTCTTTCATCCGAAGGAGAAACACCATGGCACTCGCAGTTCTCAACCTGGCGTCGCAAGCACGCTTTGCCCCCGGACACCTGGTCATGACCCGCGGCATCGATGCGCTGGTCCAGCAAGGCCGGCTCAACCCGGCACCGTATCTGTCCCGCCATCTCAGCGGCGATTGGGGCGACCTCGACGACAGCGACCGGCGTCAGAACGACGCCGCGTTGCGCTCCGGCGAGGATCGGCTTTTCTCGTCCTACCAGGTCGCGCCTGACCTGAAGCTCTGGATCATCACCGAGTGGGATCGCAGCGTGACCACGCTGCTGTTGCCCAGCGAATACTGATCTTCATCCACCGCGGCCGCGCGCCGCTCTTCTCTTCCCAACCCGGGGCATGCCATCGCCCCGCAGGGGAGGTGCATGCCTCATTCCTATGGAGCATCACCATGTCCCTCGATACCAACATTGTTCCCGCCGCCGATGGCACTCCCGTCCAGGGCGACCTGCTCGAAGCGGCTGCTTCTCCCCTGGCGATGAGCCTTCAGGATTTCGTTGCCGAATTCGGCGACGAACTGCTGGACTCGCTCAACCGCGCCAACCCTCCCGTCTACACCAGCCAGGCCCGGCCGCATCGCCAGCTCGTGCTGGCCAGTCTCAAGCGCAAGCTGTTCGGCGCGCAGGCCGAGGTGGTGCATGCCGTCACCGAGCTGCTGGCCGACCGCGGCGAACGCGCCGCGATCGTCAATGGCGAAATGGGCTGCGGCAAGACCACCGTTGGCATTGCCACGGCGGCCGTGCTGCACGCCGAAGGCTACCGCCGCACGCTGGTCCTCTCACCGCCTCACCTGGTCTACAAGTGGCGCCGGGAAATCCAGGAAACCGTGGCCGGCGCGAAGGTCTGGGTGCTCAACGGCCCAGACACGCTGGTCAAGCTCATCAAGCTGCGCGAGCAGTTGGGCGTGCCGGTGCGCGGCCAGGAGTTCTACGTGCTCGGGCGCGTGCGGATGCGCATGGGTTTCCACTGGAAGCCCGTCTTCAACGTGCGGCACACGAAGCACGGCGAAGTCGGCGCATGCCCGGATTGCGGCCAGGTCATCACCAACCTCGACGGCGAGCCAATCAACCCGGTCGAACTCGAAGCTGAGGACTACCGCCGCCGGTGCAGCCATTGCGCCGCACCGCTGTGGACGCTGATGCGACCGCGCAGCCTGTCCGCCAGCGACCAGTCCACGGCCGTCTTCAAAGCCTTGCAGCGCATCCCGACCATCGGGGAAGTCACCGCGCAGAAGCTGATGAAGAAGTTCGGCGACGGCTTCCTGGCCTCGATGCTGGGCGACAACATCCACGAGTTCATCAACCTCATGGATGCCAACGGCGAGCTGGTCTTCTCGGACGCCCAAGCGCACCGCATGGAGCGGGCGATGGCGAACATGGAGTTCGGCTTCGGTGAGGGTGGCTACCAGCCGTCCGAGTTCATCAAGAGGTATTTGCCGCAAGGCACGTTCGACCTGCTCATCGCCGACGAGGCGCACGAGTACAAGAACGGCGGTAGCGCCCAGGGCCAGGCCATGGGCGTGCTCGCTGCGAAGGCGCGCAAGACCTTGCTGCTTACCGGCACGCTGATGGGTGGCTACGGCGACGACCTGTTCCACCTGCTGTTCCGAGCCCTGCCGGGGCGAATGATCGAAGACGGCTACCGCCCGACCAAGAGCGGCAGCATGACCTCGGCCGCGATGGCGTTCATGCGCGATCACGGGATTCTCAAGGACATCTATTCCGAGAGCACGGGCACGGCGCACAAGACGGCCAAGGGCACCAAGGTATCGGTGCGCACGGTCAAGGCGCCGGGCTTCGGCCCGAAGGGCGTGCTACGTTGCGTCCTGCCGTTCACGGTATTTCTCAAGCTCAAGGACATCGGCGGCAATGTGCTGCCGTCCTACGACGAGGAGTTCCGCGAGGTGGCGATGGACACGGCGCAAGCCGCGGCCTATCGCGATCTGTCGTTTCGTCTGACCTCGGCGCTGAAACAGGCGCTGGCCAAGCGCGACACGACGCTGCTCGGCGTGGTCCTCAACGTGCTGCTGGCCTGGCCGGATTGCTGCTTCCGGTCGGAGACGGTGGTGCACCCTCGCACGCGCCAGACCTTGGCCTTCGTTCCGGCTCAGTTCAACGAGCTGGAGGTGATGCCCAAGGAGCGCGAGCTGATCGAGATCTGCAAGCAGGAGAAGGCTGCGGGTCGCAAGACGCTGGTCTACTCGGTCTACACCGGAACGCGCGACACCACGTCGCGTTTGAAGGTGCTGCTGGAGCAGGAGGGCTTCAAGGTGGCGGTGTTGCGCGCGAGCGTAGACGCCAGCCGTCGCGAAGACTGGATCGCCGAGCAGTTGGACCGTGGCATCGACGTGCTCGTCACGAACCCGGAGCTGGTCAAGACGGGTCTCGACCTGTTGGAGTTTCCGACGATCGTGTTCATGCAGTCGGGCTACAACGTCTACAGCCTGCAGCAGGCGGCCCGGCGCTCATGGCGCATCGGCCAGAAGCTGCCGGTTCGCGTGATCTACCTCGGCTATGCGGCTTCCTCGCAGATGACCTGCCTGGGGCTGATGGCGCGAAAGATCATGGTCTCGCAGAGCACGTCGGGAGACGTGCCCGAGTCGGGACTGGATGTGCTGAACCAGGACGGTGATTCCGTCGAGGTGGCACTGGCCCGGCAACTCGTCGCGGCCTGATCCCACCCACCCACGCCGGCTGCCCTTCGGGGCGCCGGCTTCTTTTTTGTTCTGCGCATCGACGGCAGGCCATGAAGTCGGGCGCATGCCAGTTCCCTTTGTTTGCTGCCCCAACGCCCTGCGGCGGCGATGGTGAGGGCTCCGTGTTCCAGGGAACTGCCCCATGCAACCACTCACCTGCGTCGTTCATCGCCTGACTGCGCCTGCCTTGCTGGTTGGCTGCGTGCTCATCACCGGCTGCGCCGCCACGGGCACGGCGAGCACCCCGACTGCCCCTGACTCGATTCCCGAGCCTGCGGTGTTGGTCAGGACCATCGCCCCGGAGCCCGAGCCGAGCCTGATCCCGGTGGCCCGTTATGGGCGCTACACGCTGGTTGAGATGGTGCCGGAACCGGCGCAGCGCGACCTGCTGCGGCAGGTGATCGAGATTTCGATTCCGCCGACCTTGGACGCGAGCGTCGGCGATGCCCTGCGGCACGTGCTGCTGCGCACCGGCTACCGCCTTTGCGATGCGCCGGACGCCGCTTCGCTGTTCACGCTGCCGCTGCCGGCGGCGCACCTGCGGCTCGGGCCACTGCCGCTGCGCGATGCCTTGCTGGCGCTGGCCGGTCCGGCCTGGGATCTGTCAGTCGATGACGCGGCGCGCGCGGTGTGCTTCGCGCGCCTGACGACTGCGCGTGCGCCGAGCGCCAGCCCCATTCCTGCGGCTGCCGCATCGAGCGCGCCCGCCGCCGAACCCCACGTGCCCCAGGAGGCCCAGCCATGACCATCCCGCAGCTTCCCGACGAGAACGCCGGCCGCGCGCGCTGGTTGAACATCGCAGCGGCCGCGTGGCTGCTGCTCGTGAGCATCCTCGCGGTGGTCAACAGCGTGGGCCTGTCGCGCCTGAGCGAGCAGAGCCAGGCCAGCGCCCAGGATGCGCACGTGCAGGCGCTCAACACGCGCGTCGCCGAACTCGAACAGCAGGCGGCGGCCTCGAAGAACCAGCCCAAGCCTGTCACCCAGCCCGACTTCGAGGCCGCGCGCAAGGCGCTGGACGAGCGCCTGACGCAGGTCGAGCAGGCCCAGGCCGCAGACGCCCATACCGGCGACTTGCAGGCGCTGCAGGCGCGCATGGGCGACCTCGAAGCGCGCATGAAGCGAACCGCCGCGCCTGCCGCGGCACCCCGGCGCACCGCCGAGCCGGCCAATCCCAAGGTGCCCGAACCGCCGTTCAACGTCGTGGGCGTGGAACTGCGCGGCGGCGAGCGCTTCCTGTCGGTGGCGGCGCCCAAGGCCTCGTCGGTGCTGGACGTGTGGCTGCTGCGCGAAGGCGATGCCGTAGGCGCGTGGCATCTGCTGGCGATCGAGGCGCGCGCCGCCGTGTTCCGCGTGGACGGCCAGACCCAGCGCCTTGCGCTGCCATAGGAGCCGGCCATGAAGCACGCCGCGATCTGCTTCGCCGCCATCCTCGCCGCTGTCGCAGGCACGGCCTCGGCGCAGTCGGCGCCGGTCGCGTCCTCGCGCACCGTTCCCGCCCAGGTGCAGAACAGCAGCGACGCTGCGCTGGACGAGCGCCTGGCACGCGATTGGGGGCTGCGCCCCGAGGAGTGGGCGCGCTACCGCCAACTGATGCAGGGGCCGCTGGGCATCTATTCCCCGAACCTCGATCCGCTGACGGCGCTGGGCATCGAGGCGCGCAGCGACGAGGAACGCAACCGCTATGCAGAGCTGCAGGTGCAGGCGGAATCGAAGCGCGTGGGCAAGACGCTGGCGTACCAGCGGGCCTACGACGCGGCGTGGAAGCGGCTCTATCCGGGACAGCAGCGCGTGAACATGCCCGGTGCGAAGGTGCCGGGCGCCGGCAACCGGGGCTCGGGCCGGCTGGCGGTTTTCGTGAAGGCCGAGTGCCCGCCGTGCGAGCAGCGCGTGCGCCAGTTGCAGGCGGCCGGCACCGCCTTCGACCTCTACATGGTCGGCAGCCGCCAGGAGGACGCCCGCATCCGCCAGTGGGCGACGCAGGCCGGCATCGACGCCGGCCGCGTGCGCTCGCGCACCATCACGCTCAACCATGACGCCGGGCGCTGGCTGTCGCTCGGCCTGCCCGGCGATCTGCCCGCTGTGGTGCGCGAGGTCAACGGCCAATGGCAGCGGCAGTAACCCGCCGTGCAGGCTGCGCGGCCTTGGTCCTCGGCCTTTGCGCCCATGCCGCCATCGTCTTCGGCCAGGAGGTGCCGCCACCTGCCTACCAGCTCGCCGCTCAGCAGGCGGGCGTGCCGTCGCCGGTGCTGTATGCGGTGGCGCTGCAGGAGAGCGGCGCCCGGCTGCGCGGCCGGCTGATCCCGTGGCCGTGGACGCTCAACGTCGCCGGCCGCGCCGAACGCTACGCCACGCGGGCCGAGGCCTGCGCAGGCATCCGCCGGGCGCTCGCCAGCACGCCGGCCAACCGCATCGACGCCGGCCTCGGCCAGGTCAACCTCGGCTACCACGCGCACCGCTACGCGCATCCCTGCGAGCTGCTGGACCCGTACCGCAACCTCGCCATCGTCGCGGAAATCCTGCAGGAGCAGCACACGCCGGGCGAGGACTGGCTGGTCGCCATCGGCCGCTACCACCGCCCCGCGGGCGGCGAGCCGGCCGCCCGCTACCGCCGCAGCGTCCACCAGCACCTGACCCGCGTGCTCGGGCCAGGCGCCTCACTTCCCTCTGCCCGGAGTCCCATGCCATGAACCGCATCCTCGTTGCCGCGACTGCGGCGCTGCTGGCCACCACCGCCGACGCGCAGGACCGCAGCCCCTATACCAAGCCGGCGTCACCGCCGCTGATCGTGGTCGAGGACAAGGGCGGCACCTCGGCGCTGCCGTACTACCGCGCCTTGAACCCGCAAGATGCGCAGCCAGGCCAACCGGCCATGCCGCAACCAGTACCCCGCATCGGCAATCCTGCCGATGCCGAGGCGGCCATGCTGCCGGTGCGCTCGGCGCGGCTCACCCCGGGCGACGAGCCGCGTCGCGTGATCCGCGCGCCAGGCCTCACGCCATTGTTCCTGGTCGGCGACGATGACGCCTCGCGCGCATGGCTCAAACAGCGGGGCAAGGATTTGCAGGCGCTGCGCGCCGTGGGCCTGGTGGTCAACGTGGCGACGCCCGAAGCACTGGCCGCGCTGCGCCGCCTGGCACCTGGTTTGATGCTCTCGCCGGTCTCGGGAGACGAGCTGGCGCAGCGCTTGGGGCTCAAGCACTACCCGGTGCTGATCACCGCCACGGGCATCGAGCCCTGATGTGACGTGAAGCGCCCGCCATGGACCAGTCCCAAGCCGTCGAAGTCTTGCTGCGGCCAGCGGTGGAGCTATACACCGTCGCGGTCTGTGCGGGCGCCGCGTTTCTATGCCTGGTGGCCCCGTGGTCGCTCGCGCTGAGCCCTCTACTCGGCCTGGGCAGCGCGCTCGCCTTCATCGCCTTCGGCGCGCTGCGCTTTCACGACGCCTGGGCCATCCTGCGCTACCGGCGCAACATCCGGCGCCTGCCGCGCTACGTGATGACCAGCCGCGACGTGCCGGTCAGCCAGCAGCGGCTGTTCGTCGGCCGGGGCTTCCGCTGGGACCAGCGGCACACGCACCGGCTGATGCAGACCTACCGGCCGGAGTTCAGGCGCTACGTCGAACCGGCGGCGATCTACCGAATGGCGCGGCGCATGGAAGAGCGCCTGGAGTTCGCGCCGTATCCGCTGTCCAAGATGGCAAAGGCCCTGGCCTGGGACAGTCCGCTGAACCCGGCGCGGCCGCTGCCGCCGGTGGGGGGCCTGCCGCGGCTGCACGGCATTGAGCCGCACGAGGTCGACGTCACCCTGCCGTTGGCCGAGCGCGTCGGCCACAGCCTGGTGTTAGGCACCACGCGCGTCGGCAAGACCCGCCTGGCCGAGCTGTTCATCACGCAGGACATCCGGCGCAAGGTCAATGGGCAGCACGAGGTCGTGATCGTCTTCGACCCCAAGGGCGACGCGGACCTGTTGAAGCGCATGTACGTGGAGGCCAAGCGCGCCGGACGCGAAGGCGAGTTCTATGTCTTCCACCTAGGCTGGCCGGACATCTCCGCACGCTACAACGCGGTGGGACGCTTCGGCCGCATCAGCGAAGTCGCCACGCGCATCGCGGGCCAGCTCTCCGGTGAAGGCAACAGCGCGGCTTTCCGCGAGTTCGCCTGGCGCTTCGTCAACATCATCGCGCGGGCTTTGGTGGAGTTGGGACAGCGGCCCGACTACCTGCTGATCCAGCGCCACGTCATCAACATCGATGCGCTGTTCATCGAGTATGCCCAGCACTACTTCGCACGGGAAGAGCCGAAAGCCTGGGAGGTCATCGTCCAGCTCGAAGCCAAGCTGAACGACAAGAACATCCCGCGCAACATGATCGGCCGCGAGAAGCGCGTCGTCGCGCTGGAGCAGTACCTCTCGCAGGTACGCATCTACGACCCGGTGCTCGACGGCCTGCGCAGCGCTGTGCGCTACGACCGAACCTACTTCGACAAGATCGTCGCGTCGCTGCTGCCGCTGCTGGAAAAGCTCACCACCGGCAAGATCGCGCAGTTGCTCGCGCCGAACTATTCGGACCTCTCCGACCCGCGACCGATCTTCGACTGGATGCAGATCATCCGAAAGCGGGCCGTGGTCTACGTCGGGCTGGATGCGCTGTCGGACGCGGAAGTCGCGGCGGCGGTCGGCAACTCGATGTTCAGCGATCTCGTCTCGGTCGCCGGGCACATCTACAAGTTCGGCATCGACGACGGCCTGCCGGGCGCTGCGACCGGCGTGAAAGTGCCGATCAACGTGCACGCCGACGAGTTCAACGAACTCATGGGCGACGAGTTCATCCCGATGGTCAACAAGGGCGGCGGCGCAGGCGTGCAGGTCACGGCATACACGCAGACCCTCTCGGACATCGAGGCGCGCATCGGCAACCGTGCGAAGGCGGGTCAGGTGGTGGGCAACTTCAACAACCTGTTCATGCTGCGCGTGCGCGAGACCGCCACGGCCGAGCTGCTGACGCGGCAACTGCCCAAGGTCGAGGTCTACACGACGACGGTGATGAGCGGTGCCACCGACAGCTCCGATCCGACCGGCAACACCGCTTTCACGTCCAACACGCAGGACCGCATCAGCAGCAACAGCGTGCCGCTGATCGAGCCCGCGCACGTCGTCAGCCTGCCCAAGGGCCAAGCCTTCGCGCTGATCGAAGGCGGTCACCTGTGGAAGGTGCGTATGCCTTTGCCGGCACCGGACCCCGACGAGGCCATGCCCAAGGATCTGCAGGAGCTGGCCGGCTACATGCGCCAGCACTACGTCGAGGCCGGCGACTGGTGGGACAACAAGGGGCTTCCCGGCCTGCAGGACCAGGCGCTGCCCGACGATCTGCTCGCCGACTTCAAGCAGATGGCGAGCGCGGATGAAGGGGCCACGGCATGAGCGACCCCGCCGTCGCCGTCCAGCGCCAGCAGGTTCGCCAGCAGGGCCTGATCGCGGGCCTCATCACGCTGCCGTTCCGGCTGTTCGGGGTGTTGGCCGGTTCGCTGGTGCTGTGCATCGCGATCGAGTGCATCGGCATGCACTTCTTCTGGCCCGAGCAGGGCTGGCGCCACGCGCAGGGCATGCTGGACTACGAGTTGTCGCAGGTCTCGGAGCATTTCACGCAAAGCGTGCTGGTGCAGGAACCGGGGCGCAGTGCACGCCAGCTCGTCGAGTGGGCCTACCAAGGGCTGTTCGTGAAGACGGGCCTGCTGGACTGGATACGCGACGCGGCGGCGCAATCACGCGCCGGTGCGCACAGCCAGGTACAGGACTTCCGCCACTACATCAGTCAGCTCTACGTGCACGTGGAGAGCTACCTGATCGCCTCGGCCTACACGGTGCTGGTGTTCCTCGTGCGGCTGCTGGTGCTGGTCCTGACCCTGCCGCTGTTCCTGATGGCGGCCTTCACCGGCCTGGTGGATGGCCTTGTGCGCCGCGACGTGCGCGGCTTCGGCGCCGGGCGCGAATCGGGCTTCGTCTACCACCGGGCGAGAGCCAGCCTGATGCCGCTGGCGGTGCTGCCCTGGGTCACTTACCTGGCGTTGCCGGTCAGCGTGCATCCGCTGCTGATTCTGCTGCCCAGCGCGGCGCTGCTGGGCGTAGCGGTGTGCATCGCGTCGGCGACGTTCAAGAAGTACCTGTAGCCGCATCGGCCGCCGCCGCGGAAAGCGGTGGCGGGCCGGTTCCGATTGATTGCGGCGCTGGAAGACCGGCCGTTTGAGCATCGAGCCATCCGCATCCCTCGGAGAACGGCTCGATGGAAACCACTCGCAATCCCGCGCAGGTTCGGCGTTTCGCCGTCGCGGCACCCTGGGCCGTGCGTCTTGCCGCGCTGCTGCTTGCCGCTGCCGGATTGCAGCCCGCCATCGCGGCCGATGCCTCCGACAACGCCGCGGAGCGCGAGATGCTCGCCGCGGTGACGCACCAGCTCGACCTGCTGGACCGTCTCGCCGAGCGTGCCGCAGCCACCGCGCCGCAGGAGCGCGCCCGCTACCACTTCGACTACGTGCGGCTGCGCGCCGACCTGGAGCGTGTGCGCACCGGCGTGCGCGACTACCTCGTTCCGCAACGCGCCCAGCCGCGTGATCCCGTGCCGCTGGCCGGCGGCTACACGCGCAGCAACGCGGCGCCTGCGACGCCGGCCAAGGAGGCGCCGTCGCCATGACGCCTTCCGCCGATCAGGTCGCCGCCTTCACGGCCAACAGCGGCTTCGCGCCCGGGGCCGTCTCCACCGTCGTGCTCGGTTTCGTCTTCGCCGTCCTGCTGCTGTGGGGCGTGTGGGCGATGCGCACCGCCTATGTCGGCTGGGCCGAGCACCACCTGACCCAACGCCAGTTCCTCGGCGTCATCGTGCGCTTCATCGCGATGTACCTGGTGCTGGGCTTTTTCCTCCTGTCCTGACCCCATGAAAGGTACTTCGCCATGAACGCTCCCGCTACTTCTCCCCGTCTCACTTCGCTGCCTTTGCGGCCTTCGCGCATCGCCGCGCTGCTGATTCCGCTGGGCATCGCCGCCACGCCGCTGCCGTCGTTCGCCGACCTTCCCACGCTGGAAGACCCGTCGCGCGGCACCGGCAGCGGCATCATGCAGACGCTGCAAAACTACGGCTACGACATCGTGCTGCTGATCGCGCTGCTCGTCGTCGCCTCGATGTTCGTCGGTGTCTGCTACCACGCCTACACCCGCTACGCCGAGATCCACACCGGCCGCGCGACCTGGGGCCAGTTCGGCCTGACGGTGGCGGTGGGCGCGATCCTGCTGGTCGTCGGCATCTGGCTGCTGACCAAGGCCACCGGCGTCCTGTAAGGCCCGGCAACGATGGCCGGCGCCCTGGAGAGTCCGTCACGCGACGGGCTCGTGACCTTCCTGCCGCACCGCCTCAACCGCCACCCGGTGGTCGTGCGCGGGCTCACGGCCGACGAGCTGTGGGTCTGCGCCGGCCTGTCCGGCGCGGCCGGTCTCGTGGCCGGCGTGCCGCTGGCCTGGCTGACGCGCAGCATCGCGATGGTGCCCACGCTGATCGTCGCCGGCATCGGCATCGGTGTCTTCGTGGGCGGCGGCCTGCTGCGGCGGTGGAAGCGTGGCCGGCCCGACACCTGGCTGTACCGCCAGCTCCAGTGGCGCCTCGCGCTGCGCTACCCCGCGCTGGCTGCGCATGCGGGTGGGGGCCAGCTCATCACCCGGTCGGGCTGGTGGTCCACGCGGCGCCTGCGGCCCGATCCGTCCCTGCGTCGAGGTAGACCATGAGCCGATTCAAGAACGAGGTCGCGCACCTGCAGGCGCACGTGAAGACCTTGCGCCTGGCCGGCGCCGCGCTGTTCATCGTGGCGCTGCTGCTTGGCTTCGGCTGGTGGAGCGCGCCCAAGAGCCTGACCATCCACGTGCCGCCCGACCTGCGCTCGGGCAGCACGCGCAAGTGGTGGGACGTTCCGCCCGAGAGCGTCTACGCCTTCACCTTCTACATTTGGCAGCAAGCCCAGCGCTGGCCGACCAACGGCGAGCAGGACTATCCGCGCAACCTGCATGCGCTGTCTGCGTACTTCACGCCGAGCTGCCGCGCCTTTCTGCAACAGGACTTCGAGTTTCGGCGCAGCAACGGCGAGCTGCGGCAGCGCGTGCGCGGCATCTACGAGATTCCCGGCCGCGGCTACGGCGACGACCCGGCCGCGCGCGTGCGCACCGTGTCGGCCAACAACTGGATCGTCACGCTGGACGTGAGCGCCGACGAGTACCTGGGCGCCGAGCAGGTCAAGCGCGCGCTCGTGCGCTACGCGCTCAAGGTCGTGCGTATGGACGTGGACCCCGAGCGCAACCCCTTCGGCCTGGCGCTGGACTGCCATGCACGCGCGCCGGAGCGCATCGAAACCCCTCCGCCTGCGGCGCCACCCGGCCGGGCCACGAGCGCCGGCTCCAACCTGCAGGGAGACACCCCATGAAGTCCCTCGTGAAGCGTTCATCTGCGGCGGCCCTGGCCGGCCTGCTGCTGTGCCTGGCTTTCGTGCCTGCGGTCCATGCCGTCGAAATCCTACGCTGGGAGCGCCTGCCGCTGGCGGTGCCGCTGGTGGTCGGCCAGGAGCGTGTGGTGTTCATCGAACGCAACGTGCGCATCGGTGTGCCGCCCACGGTCGGCGAGCAGTTGCGCGTGCAGAGCGCCGGAGGCGCGATCTACCTGCGCGCCAATGCGCCAATCCTGCCCACGCGGCTGCAATTGCAGGACGTGGAATCGGGCGCGCTGATCCTGCTCGACATTGCGGCCGAGCCGGCCAAGGCAGGTCAGCCGGCGCTCGAACCCGTGCGCATCGTGGAAGGTGACGTGCCGGCGACCCGCTACGGCGAGCCCGCAAAACCTGCAGCGACTGCGGACGACGATGCGGAACGCACGGCACCTGCTGCAAAGCAGGCCACGCCGGTGGCGGTCGTGCTCACGCGCTATGCAGCGCAGAACCTCTACGCGCCGCTGCGCACCGTAGAGCCCGTTCCCGGCATCGGCCGCGTCAACCTGCGGCGCGGCCTGGAGCTTTCCACCTTGCTGCCGACGCTGCCGGTGCATGCGCAGGCACTGGCCGCGTGGCGGCTCGAAGACCAGTGGGTGACGGCGGTGAAGCTCACCAACATCTCCGCCCGCGGGCTCGACCTGGACCCGCGCGCGTTGCAGGGCGACTTCCTCGCCGCGACCTTCCAGCACCCGAGCCTAGCGCCGGCCGGCCGCGCCGCCGACACCACGGTCGTCTACCTCGTTACCCGTGGCCACGGCCTGGCCGAGTCGCTGCTGCCCAAGCTCTCACCGATCGACGCGACGGTGAACCTGCCGCCGGCCGCGGCGGCCGGCCAGGCCGAAGGAGGTGCCCGCCATGAAAAGTAACCCCCTCCTGAAGTGGCTGCTGATCCCGATGGCGCTGGTGCTGCTGTTCGTCGGCATCAAGATGCTCTCCGGGGATCGCGGCGCCAGGCCGGCGCCGGCCGGCAGCGCCAACCCGCTCACGCCCGAGGAGATGAAGGCGTTAGGCATCGAGGGCGACACGCCGCGCGATACCGTCGCGACGCTGGTGGCCCAGGTCAAGCAGTTGCGCAACGAGCTGCAGACGGCGCTCAACGACAACAAGAACCAGAAGAGCGAGAACGAACGCATGCGCGCGCGGGAAAGCGCGATCGACCAACGCATCCAGTCTGCGCTCGACGGCGAGCGCGGCCGCCTGCAGCAGGACCGCGAGCAACTCTCCAGCGACCGCCAGCAGACCCAGGGCCTGCTGCAAGACCTGCAGCGGCGCCTGGACGGTCTCTCCGGCAAGGGCGGCCAGGCCGACCTGCCGGTGGGCCTCGGCCTGGAGGAAGGCGATGGCAAGGGTTTCGGCGGCACCCAGGGCGGCGCCGCGCGCAGCACCAGCGGCACGCGCTGGGTTGAGCCTGACGATGCGAAGCCTTCGGCGAAGAGCGGCAGCGGCGGCGGGCTGAACTTCCCGACCAGCTTCGGGCCGGCGCAGAAGACGCTTTCCGACACGGCCGACAACGTGGCCAGCACGGTGGCGGATGCGGGCAGCCGCGCGGTGGGCGCGTCGGCCAAGCCGGTCTACACGGTGCCGTCGAACTCGACGCTGATGGGCTCCATCGCGATGACCGCGTTGATCGGGCGCGTGCCCATCGACGGCACGGTCAACGACCCGTACCCCTTCAAGGTGCTGATCGGCCCGGACAACCTGACCGCCAACGGCATCGACATTCCCGACGTGGCCGGCGCGGTGGTCAGCGGCACGGCCTCGGGCGACTGGACGCTCTCCTGCGTGCGCGGCCAGATTCGCTCGGTGACGTTCGTTTTTAACGACGGCACGGTGCGCACGATGCCGGAGGACGGCAACCGCAACCAGAACGGCGGCGGGGGCTCGGGCGGCAACGCAAACAGCACCACGCACGGCGGCCTGGGCTGGATCAGCGATCCCTATGGCATCCCCTGCGTCAGCGGCGAGCGGCGCAGCAACGCGCAGCAGTACCTGGGCTCGCAGGCCCTCATCACCGCGGCGGGCGCCGGCGCGGCGTCCCTGATCAAGTCGGACAACGGCAGCGTGGCCGTCGTCGCCAACAGCAACGGCTCGCTCGGCACGGTGGGCATCAGCGGCAACGAGGCCATGGGCCGCATCCTCGCCGGCGGCGTGCGCGACATGGCCGATTGGGTCAACAAGCTCTACGGGCAGGCCTTCGCCGCGGTGTACGTGCGCCCCGGCGCCAAAGTCGCCGTGCACCTGGAGCAGCCGCTCAACATCGACTACGACGCCAAGGGGCGCCGGGTCAATCACCGCATCGGAGGCAAGCATGCGTCGGATTTGGATTGAATCGGCCGCGATCCTGTGCGCGGTCGTGTTGCTGGGCGGCTGCGCCACCAGCAAAGACAAGCTGCTGCCGCACGGCGATCACACCATGCTCGATGTGTGGAACCAGGAGACGGGCGGCAGCGCCGGTGGCGGGCAAGCGGCGCGGCAACTGCTCGATGCGCGTCAGGGCCTGCGCCGGCCGCTGACCGAGGCCGACGTGCAGGCGGCGCCTGCCACCGCTGCTGCCTACACGCGCACCGCGGCCAACGAGATCTACCGCCAGTTCCACCGGCTCCCCAACCCCGATCTGGTCATGTACGTGTTCCCACACCTGGCCGGCACCGATCCGGTGCCGGTGCCCGGCTACACCACCGTCTTTCCCCTGTATCAGAGGGTGCAGTACGCCATGCCCGGCGAACGCCTGGAGGACTACTGATGGCCTGGACCTTGCCTTGGCCGCGCGAGGGCCTCGCATCGGTTGGCCCTGAGCCGCATGGCGAGGACGCCTGGTCGCAGCATCTGACGTCGCTGGCGACGCACGGCATTCCCGAGCCGGGAACCGCAACCGATGACCGGCCGCGCCGTCCGGCCGCCGAGGCGGACCTGCAGGCCCTCTACGGCGTGTCGCCGTCCTTCGCCGATCTGCTCCCCTGGGTGGAGTACCTGCCCGGCTCCAAGAGCATGCTTCTGGAAGACAGTCAGTCGGTCGCGGGCTTCTTCGAGCTGGCGCCGGTGGGCACCGAAGGCCGCGAGATGGCCTGGCTGTGGCAGGCGCGCGATGCATTGGAAAACGCGCTGCAGGACTCCTTCGATGAACTCGACGAGAACCCCTGGGTCGTGCAGCTCTACGCCCAGGATGAATCGACCTGGGACAACTACCTGCGCGGCCTGTCCGACTACGTGCGGCCGCGAGCGCAGGGCAGCACCTTCACAGAGTTTTACGTGAGGTTCTTCGCGCACCACCTTCGCGCCATCGCCAAGCCCGGGGGCCTGTTCGAGGACACGACCGTGACGCGCCTGCCGTGGCGCGGCCAGGTCCGGCGCGTGCGCATGGTGGTCTACCGGCGCGCGAATGCGGTGACAGCATCGCGGCGCGGCCAGTCCCCCGAGCAGGCGTTGACGACGATCTGCGATCGGCTCGTGGGCGGCCTCGCCAACGCTGGCGTGAAATCCCGCCGCATGGAGGCGGCCGACATCCACGACTGGCTGCTGCGCTGGTTCAACCCACACCCGACGCTGCTCGGCCCCAGCGCCGACGACCGCGAGCGCTTCTATGCGCTCACGCGCTACCCCGAGGCAGCCGAAGACGGCGAGATCGAGCTGGCCAGCGGAGACTTCGCTCAACGCCTGTTCTTCGGCCAGCCCCGCTCGGATGTGGCGAACGGCACCTGGGTGTTCGACGGCATGCCGCACCGGGTCATCGTGATGGATCGCCTGCGCATGCCACCCGCCACAGGCCACGTCACTGGCGAGACGCGCAAGGGCGGCGATGCGGTCAATGCGCTGTTCGACCAGATGCCCGAGGACACGGTGATGTGCCTGACGATCGTGGCAACGCCGCAGGACGTGCTCGAAGCGCACCTGAACCACCTGAGCAAGAAGTCGGTCGGCGAGACATTGGCCTCGGAGCAGACTCGCCGCGACGTGCAGGAAGCGCGTGGGCTGATCGGCAGTGCGCACAAGCTCTACCGCGGTGCGCTGGCCTTCTACCTGCGCGGGCACGACCTGGCGCAGCTCGACAGCCGCGGCCTGCAACTGGTGAACGTCATGCTCAACGCCGGCCTACAGCCGGTGCGCGAGGAAGACGAAGTGGCGCCGCTGAACAGCTACCTGCGCTGGCTCCCGTGCGTGTTCGATCCGGCGCTGGACAAGCGCCAGTGGTATACGCAACTGATGTTCGCGCAGCATGCCGCAAACCTCGCGCCGGTATGGGGCCGCAGTCAGGGCACGGGACATCCGGGCATTACGTTCTTCAACCGCGGCGGCGGGCCGATCACCTTCGACCCGCTGAACCGGCTCGACCGGCAGATGAACGCCCACCTGTTTCTGTTCGGCCCCACTGGCTCGGGCAAGAGCGCCACGCTCAACAACATCCTGAACCAGGTGACTGCCATCTACCGGCCGCGCCTGTTCATCGTGGAGGCCGGCAACAGCTTCGGCCTGTTCGGCGACTTCGCCATGCGGTTGGGCCTCAAGGTGCATCGCGTGAAGCTCGCGCCCGGCGCCGGGGTCAGCCTCGCGCCGTTCGCGGATGCGCACCGGCTGGTCGATACGCCCAGCCAGGTGCAGACGCTGGACGCCGATGCGCTGGACGAGGACGAGGAGCCCGCGGCGCAGGCAGCGAATCGCAGCGAGGAAGCGGAAGAGCAGCGCGACGTGCTCGGCGAGCTGGAGATCACCGCGCGGTTGATGATCACCGGCGGCGAAGACAAGGAAGAAGCGCGCATGACGCGCGCCGATCGCAGCCTGATCCGGCAGTGCATCCTCGATGCGGCCCAGCGCTGCGTGACCGAGCTGCGCACCGTACTCACGCGCGACGTGCGCGACGCGCTGCGCGAGCGCGCCCGGGACTCATCGCTGCCCGAGATGCGCCGCGCGCGCCTGCTGGAGATGGCGGACGCGATGGATATGTTTTGCCAGGGCGTCGACGGCGAGATGTTCGATCGGCCCGGCACGCCCTGGCCCGAGGCCGACATCACCATCGTGGACCTCGCCACGTTCGCGCGCGAGGGCTACAACGCGCAGCTCTCGATCGCGTACATCAGTCTCATCAACACGGTGAACAACATCGCCGAGCGCGACCAGTTCCTGGGTCGGCCGATCATCAACGTGACGGACGAAGGCCACATCATCACCAAGAACCCGCTGCTCGCGCCCTACGTCGTGAAGATCACGAAGATGTGGCGCAAGCTCGGCGCTTGGTACTGGCTGGCAACGCAGAACATCGACGACCTGCCCAAAGCGGCCGAGCCCATGCTCAACATGATCGAGTGGTGGATCTGCCTCTCGATGCCACCGGACGAGGTGGAGAAGATCGCGCGCTTCCGCGAGCTGAACCCGGCGCAGAAGGCCCTGATGCTGTCGGCCCGCAAGGAGGCGGGCAAGTTCACCGAGGGCGTCATCCTCTCCAAGAGCATGGAAGTGCTGTTCCGTGCGGTTCCGCCCAGCCTGTACCTGGCGCTGGCTCAGACCGAGCCGGAAGAGAAGGCGGAACGCTTTCAGTTGATGCAGCAGTACGGCATCGGCGAGCTGGATGCGGCCTTCAAGATCGCCGAGAAGATCGACCGCGCTCGCGGCATCGAATCGCTGGCGCTTGATGCGCTGGCGTAAGGAAAACACCATGCAGGTCGCTCGCTTCATTCCATCCCGCTCAGTCGCATTGGTCTCTGTGCTGCTCATCGTTGCGCTGATCGCGGCGGCCTGGCTGGGCTTACAGCCACAAACGCCGATCGCCGAAGACGCTTCAGCGTCGGCCGAGTTCAGCCAGGCGCCCAAGCTGGCACTCGCCGCCGCGAGCGGCCCGCCTTGGCGCTATGGTCGCGACGATGCGCGCTTCACGGTAGTGGAGTACGCCGACCTCGAATGTCCGTTCTGCCGCGCGTACTTCCCGGCGCTGAAGCAGTGGATCGACGCGCACCCCGAGGTGAACTGGCAGTGGCACCACCTGCCGCTGGCGCCGCACGAGCCTGCGGCGACTGCCAATGCGCGCCTGGTCGAGTGCGTTGGTGAGGCCGGCGGCTCGGCCGCGTTCTGGCGGGCGGTCGAATGGGTCTATGCGCACACCCGCGGCGACGGCCAGGGCCTGCCCGAGGGCCTGGGCTATCCAGGCATCACGCCGGCCGCCCAGCAGTGCCTCGACAGTGATCGCCCTGACACGCTGATCCGCGCGCAGTCGGCGAGCGCCGCGCAGGAGGGCGTCAAGGTCACGCCCACGCTGCGGTTGCAGGATCGCCAGTCCGGCAAGACGCTGCTGCTGCATGGCCCGGTGGAAGGCGATGCGCTGCTGTCGGCCATCGACCTGCTGGCGGCCGGCGGCACCACCGACACTGCATCGAAGGAAATGCCTGCCGAGTCCCTCGGCGACATGCCCAGGTAGCCCCCGATCTTCAAGGCTACGCCGCGGCCTTGGCCGCGCTGATCGACCCCGTTCGCCTCGCATCCTTCGACGCGAACAGCCGCCGCGCTGCGGTGGCGGATGCCCGCTCTTCCATCGCTTGTTGTTCATCCCACGCGGGTCGCCCACGCCCGCAGGGGCGGCATGGCGTTCCGCACCTTCTATGGAGACTGCCATGCAACCCAAGACTCATGTTGTTGATGGTGTGACCTTCGTGGCCACGCCTTACCGCGCCGGAACCTTCGTCCGCGAGGATGTGTTCTGGCGCCAGTTCACGATCACCTGCCAAGGCTATATCGAGTACCCCGAGGACGATCGCGTTTTCGGGACCTGGTGGACACCTCACATCCTTGAGCTGGGCCAACACGGCCTGATCGAGGATGCCCTGGCCCTCGCAGCGGACGAGCTGTCAAAAGACGAGTTCGATCTGAGGTCGGAGATCGAGGCGCTGGACTTTCGGCCGGAACTGGTCCTGATCCGCGATTCGCTCGATCGGCTGGTTGTCACTGGCGAGGTGCAGTGCGGCGGCCGCATCCGCTGGTGCGAACCCACCGCCTCAGATGCGGAAGCCGCCGACGTCGCGAAGCAGGTCGATGACCTGCGCGGCGAGGCGTCCTACGAAGCTGGCTGGGACAACCACAGCACGGCCGAGCGCCTGCGCCTGCGCGCCCGCGTACTGGCCGGCCGGTTGGTCGATCCGTTCTGGCAAGTCCATGCCCGCCGCGCCATTCAGGCCTCGGCTGCGGGCGCCTGATTCCCACGGGAGCTTCGGCTCCCGTTTTTCCTCCTTGTGCCGCTTGCGAAAGCGGGGTGTGCGCGGTGCGCATTCCTTGTCGCAGCAGACATGCCTTCGGCGTTCGACTAGGGGCCTTGCTCTCATTTCCAGGACACCCGCCATGACGGCTCCCTTGTTCTATTCCATTCCGCGGCTGGGGGTCACGCGCATCGCGTGCGCGGGAGGACTTCTGCTGTGCCTGCTCTGCCAGACCGCATCGGCCGCCGACGTGCTCGTCGTGACCGACAGCCACCATCCCGTGCAGCCCGCTGCCGGCGCCCGCGTGGTCGAGCTGGACCTGCCCGAGCGCATCGAGGCCGAGCTGGCGGCCAGTCTGCCCAACGACCCCAACCGCGCAACCGCAATCGTGCAGCAGCGACTGCGTGATGGCGGCCAGGCTTTGCAACGACGCATCGGCAGCGCCTACCAGGGTGTGGCCGATGCCTGGGGGCTGGGCATCGCCAAGGTGCCCGCCGTAGTGGTCGATCGCCGCTACGTGGTCTACGGCGAGCCCGACGTGGCGCGTGCCGTGGCCCGCGTCGAAGCCCATCGGAGGACACAGCCATGAAGCGCCTGCTGTCGGCATCGTCGCGCCGCGCTCGCCTCGCCATCGCCTCGGTGCTGCTGGGCGGTGCGGCATCGAGCTTCGCGCTGAACACGGCCACCATCGTGTCGTCGGCCCTGTCGCCGGACTGCATCGAGTACCGCGTCGTCGGCATCTGCTACTGGCTGTTCTGCACCTGGACGGGCTGCACCGTGCGCACGTCGGTGAAGGTGCGGCACTACGTGCCGGACGCGGTGGTATCGAGCTACAGCAACACCGGCGAGAACCCCTGGGTCGAGGTGCGCGCGATGAGCACGCCGAACCCGACTGCGCAGGCTGGCGACGACGGCACGACGAACCACGACAACGAGAACAACCTCGCCAAGTTCAAGAACGCCGACGTCATCGGCCACCCCGGCGGCTACGTGTTCAGCCAATTCGCGAGTTCGTTCGGCTACTCGTGCGAGGGCGCAGGCACGGCCTTCATGCCGTACCTACTCAGCACGCTGGACACCATCGCCTGGCGCTACAACATCCCCGAAGCCTTCTACCCTGAAGCGCTCATTCCCGGCCGGCGCGAGATCGGCACGCGCACCGGCCTGAATCTGTGGGGCAATGTGTATGCGCGCGGGGGTTTCCTGCACCAGACCGATGACCACAAGAGCGGAGCCGTCGTCGCGCAACGCGCCGGCGACGTCGTAACGCGCCGCAACCAGATCCACGTGTATCAGCCGCTGCTCGCCAGCGCCCGCGACGGCTACTGGCCGGCCGGCGCGCTGATGGAGACCGATGCCTCGACGGGCAAGTGGCAACCGCTGACGCCCACGCTCTCGAACAGTTGCGTCGTCTTCCCGCACAGCGGAAGCCTCACGCAGGCGCAACAGGGCGATTACGCCTGGGCGCTGTGGCGGCCCTATGCCTGCTGCCAGCGCCGCGGCCAGGTCTTCCTCGGCAGCGTCGATTTCAACTGAGGTGTGCCCATGAAAACGTCTCTCTCCCGTCTCGTACAACGTGCCAAGCCCTACACGCTCAGCATCGCGCTCGCCTGCGCCGTCACCGCCGCGGCCGGCGTCGCGTGGGCGCAGACCCGCATCAACCCCACCGGCGTCGGCGTGAGCGGCAGCGTGATCGGCGACGACGTGCTCTACAGCATCGGCGGCGGCCGCGCCGTGTCCATGGGCGGCGCTGGGAACATGCAGAGCATCGGTGTGGGCATCGGCTGGAACAGCAACCTCATCTGCGGCGACATGAGCATCACGACGACGCTGCAGAACCAGTTGAACGGCATCACCAACGGCTTCCAGCAGATCATGAGCAACGTGATCCAGAGCGCGACCAGCGCCGTCGCCTCGTTGCCGGCGCTGATCATCCAGCGTGCCGATCCGGGCCTCTACAACCTGCTGACCAACGGCGTGCTGCAGGCCCGGCTCGACTTCGACCGCAGCAAGCTGACGTGCAAGGCGATGGCCAACCGGATGGCGGACATGGCGGGCGGCCAGGCGGGCTGGGACCAGCTCGCCGAAGGTTTCGCGCTGCGCGATGCGGTGAGCAGCACCGATGCGGTCTCCGCCGTGGAGCAAGCCGAATCCAACAAGGGCAACAACGGCGTGCCCTGGGTCGGCGGCAGCAACGCGGGCGGTTCGGGACAGGGCTCGATCAAGGTGGTTGGCGACGTGACCCGCGCGGGCTACAACCTGCTGAACAGCCGCGGCGTCACGGACACCTCGTCCATCCCGCGCGCATCCTGCGGCAACCGGCTGACGTGCCAAACCTGGTCCTCGCCGCAGGCCGCCGCGGACTTCGCAACCCGTGTGCTCGGCGAGCGCGAGCAACGCACTTGCGAGACCTGCACCAAGACGCAGACCACACCCGGCGTCGGCCTGACGCCGGTGATCCAGGAAGAGTACGAGACCAAGCTGCAGGCCCTGCAGGGCCTCGTGACGGGCTCGACGCCGATGACGGTGGCGAACCTCGAAGCCGCCGGCAGCAACTCGCTGCCGATCACCCGCGGCGTGATCGAGGCGCTGCGCGACGAGCCCGATCAAGACCTGCTCGGCAAGCGCCTGGCGTCCGAGGCCGCGCTGTCGAGCGTGCTGGAGAAGGCCTTGCTGTTGCAGCGCACGCTGCTGACCGGCAAGAAGGAGCCGAACGTCGCCGCCAACGAGCTGGCAGTGAAGGCGGTCGATCAGGAGAACAACGCGCTGGACCAGGAGATCAACAACCTCAAGACCGAGCTGGAGCTGCGGCGCACGCTGGCCGGCAATTCGGCGATGGCGATCGTGCAGCGGCACGGAACGCGCGCCGCCGGTTCACGCGGGATCTTCGAGGGCGATACCACGCGCGACCGGCTCAAGGAAGTGCAGAAGCCGAGGAACAACTGATGGTCACGCGCGCATGGACCTGGCTGCGGCCCGCCTGGTTGTTCAACCGGCGCGTGGCCGTCGCGCTGCTGTGGGTGCTGGCGGTTGCCGGCATTGCCGCGGGCGTGAACGTCGTCGGCCTGCGCGTCGTCGGCAGCATCGATGGCTGGGAGCGGTGGCTGCGCGAGCACTCGGCCCACTTCCTGATGTGGCGGCTGCTGGTCTACGCGGCCACGGCCTACGGCTGGTGGTGGATGCGTCGGCGCCTGCGCGAGCGCGAGCCTTCGCCCGAGGTGCACCAGCGCCTGCTGCGCGTCGAGATCGCGGCCGTCGTCACCCTCGTGCTGCTCGAAGGCAGCCAACTGCTGCGCAGCGGCTGAACCGCCGAAGGCGAGGAGCACGCCATGACCCTCTACACGACCGACTACCTGGAGTATTACCTGACGCTCGTCGGGTGGATCGTCAACAACGGCATCTGGAACATTCTCGTGGCCAGCGGCGTGTTTGCGCTGCCCTTCGTAGTGATCGTCGTGCAGGAGTGGCTGCGCGCACGCGCCGAAGGCGCCGACGAGGGCAACAAGGGCGTGCTGTCCTCGATGCGCATTGAGAACCGCGTGTGGGTGGCGATCGTCGTCATCCTGTTCGCCGGCATCCCCTTCATCCCGGTCGATCTCAGCACGATCAAGTTCGACACAACGCGCTCGGCGCAGTGCCAGGTCAGCGTCCCGCAGCCCAACGACACGGGCTGGTCGAACGCTTACACCACGCTGAACAACCAGAGCGCATTGGTGCCGGTGTGGTGGTTCTTTATGCACTCGATCTCGAAGGCGGTGACGGGCGGCGCGGTAGCGGCGATCCCCTGCGGCACGGACCTGCGGCAGATGCGCATGGACGTGGACGCCACGCGCATCGATGACCCGGTGCTGGCCCAGGAGGTCGGCGACTTCGTGCACGACTGCTACGGGCCGTCGCGGGCCAAGCTGTTCATGAGCCGGCCCACGCTTTCCGACGAGCAGATGAACGACGTCACCTGGATCGGGTCGAGCTACTTCTTGGGCAACACGGGCTTCTACGACACGTACCACTCCAACACGCCCCGCACGGCCTGGCCCTACGACGCGACACGCGATGCGGGGCTGGCCCAGGTGGACAGCGGCGGGGGCTACCCCACATGCCGGCAGTGGTGGTCAGACGGCAACAGCGGCCTGCGCGCGCGCCTGCTGGCCCAGGTCGATCCGGACCTGTTGACGCGCATCGGCCGCTGGGCGGGCTTCCTGTCACAGGCGGAGATGAACGACTCGGTGATCCGGGCCGTGGTGTCGCCGCGGCAGCAGAAGATGAACCAGGGTTCGGTCTACACCGACTACGGCGGGCAGATCGAGAAGACGCTGCCCAACATCGTGACGCGCGGCGCCGGCGACCTCGGGATGACGATGGGCTCGCTCGGCTTCTTCCCGGCGATGGACGTAGTGCGCCAGGCGCTGCCGATGGTGCTGTCACTGCTCAAGATGGCGCTGGTCGTCTGCATCCCGCTGGTGCTGGTCTTCGGCACCTACGAGCTGAAGGCGCTGGTCGCGGTGAGCTGTGTGCAATTCGCGCTGTTCTTCGTGGACTTCTGGTTCCAGCTCGCGCGCTGGCTCGACTCCACCATCCTCGATGCGCTCTACGGCTGGGGGTTCGGCGCAAACCGGCCACACAGCAACTTCGATCCGCTGATCGGGCTGAACAACGCCTTCGGAGACATGCTGCTGAACTTCGTGATGGCGACGATGTTTCTTGTGCTTCCCAGCTTGTGGGTCACTGCACTCGGTTGGGTGGGCGTTCGCGTGGGCGGCGCGCTTCAGGGCTTGGCCAACGGGACCAGGGAAGCCGGTCAAGCAGGCAGCAGGGGTTCAAACATGCTGATCAGCGCCGCCAAGAAGTAGCTCGGGCCACGGATCTGCATCAGTCGTCTTTGAATCGAGGGTCTGGATCATCGTCGTAAGACGCCGGGTGATAGAACAGGCCCTGACGGTGATCGACTTCCTCCGCTTTACGACCGAGAAAGTCAGAATCATCTTCGTCGTGGTCTGGTCGCGCCATCCACGCTACGGCCGCCAGACCAAGGATTAGCAGGGCCAGCCAGAACGCGCTGTAGAGCAACACAGCAAGGACAGCGAGCTTGACGACCAGCAACACGGTCTTGGCAGCGCCAGGCGCCCATCCGCGAGAGAGCAGCCAACCATTGGCCCGCCGATCTAGACGCGCACAGCCTCGCCAGGCCCGACCCAGCGTGTGGCCGAGGCGTTCTGCGAAGGTGGTCTGTGCGGCGGTCTTCACGGTGGCTACCTCATGGTCGTCCTGTGCGCTGCTCGTTTGATTGAATCCTGCATGGGTTTTCAAATCATGGTGGAAATTATGTGCAATATCTAATCATGCCAAACGCCAACCTGAATCCGTGGCCCCACCTCGTAGAACAGCACACCCTGCGGGTGAGCTGCGCAGGAGTTGAGTCCGGGATTGAGGTTGGGATTGCCGGGGTCGCCCGACAATTGGGCGATGCGCCGAATCGAAGTCAAGCAACTGGATTACGACCTGACGCCCGTTGGCGGGCTGGCCTTGGTGGGCCACTACCTGAAGGCGCTGGGGCCGCAGTGGACGGCGCTGGAGCGGGCGCTGCCGGTGCGCGCCGGCGTGAGCAACAGCGACGTGTTGCGCAGCTACCTGGGGCTGCTGGCGCAGGGCAAGAGCGACTTCGACGCGGTGGAGAACTACCGGGGTGACAAGTTTTTCAAGGAATCGCTGGGCATAGGGCTGCTGCCGTCGAGCCCAACGCTGCGCCAGCGCCTGGACGGGCAAGCCCAGGCCTTGTTCGAGCATGTGCCCGGGATGATTGAGCGGCTGCTGGGCAGCCAGCGGCCCGACTACGGCGTGCTGCCCTGCGGCTGGTTGCCGCTGGACGTGGACACCTTCGCGATGGACAACGGCGGCACGCGCAAGGAAGGCGTGGGGCGCACCTACGCCGGGGTGGACGGCTACTGCCCGCTGGCGGCCTATCTGGGCGCACACGGCTTCTGCCTGGAATTGGCGCTGCGCCCTGGCGTGCAGCACTCGGCGCGTGAGACCGACTTCAACCTCGAACGAGTGATCCCGATGGCCCAGCGCCTGAGCGCGGGCGGACCGAAGGCGCCGATCCTGGCGCGGCTGGACGCCGGCTTCGACTCGGTCGCGCTGATGCGCAGCATCGAGGCCTGCAACCAGGCCGGGCAGCCGCAGGTGGACTGGCTGATCAAGTGGAACCCACGCAGCGTGGACCGCGCCGCGCTGCTGGCGCGGCTGGACGTCGACGCCAACACCCAGTGGCACCAGCCGCGCGAAGGCAAGCGCGTGACGGTGTGGGAAGAGGCCCTGCAGATCGAAGACATCAGCCGACCACTGCGTCGCGTGCTCAGGCTGGTCGAGCGCACCATTGACCGACACGGCCAACAGTTGATCGTTCCCGAGATCGACCTCGAAGGCTGGAGCACCAGCCTGAGTGCAGAGCCGTTCAACGCCGAGAAGATCATCGCGCTGTACGCCGACCACGGCACACACGAGCAGTTCCACGCCGAGTTCAAGACCGACCTGGACCTGGAGCGGCTGCCTTCGGGCAAGTTCGACACCAACTACCTTGTGTGCCAGCTCGCGGCGCTGGCGATGGACATCCTGCGCCTGATGGGCCAGCGCGGCCTGCTGGGGCCGGATGCACCGGTGCGCCACGCGGCCAAACGCAGGCGCATCAAGACGGTGATACAGGAGTTGATCTACCGCGCAGGCCGGATCATCGAGAGCGGGCGCAGACTGATCCTGGGACTGGGCGCCAACGACCGGGCGGCCCAGGCATTCGAGCGGCTCAACGGCGAGCTGTTTGCTGCAGCCTGCGGCTGAAGCGAAGAGGCCTGGTGCCAGGCGAGCCCACTCACGGATCCCGAAATACGCGCACCGCGCACGTTGCGGCGTGGTCGATGCAGCGGGAACAGCGGCCAGACCCGCATCCGACGCGCCGCGCACGCAACTAAACGCCACGAGGCGACCGAATTGAGCACCGTCGGCGTGGAAAACAACGCTGTTCATGGCCGGCGTACGACGAACTCGCTCAGGCGGGTATCGGGGTCACGGATTCAGGGCCAAGGCAAGCGGCGTGTCAGCCTTTGTGCTGGCCCAGCCAATCGGCTTTGCTCGCTGCCACCAGCGCCGCCCAATCGTCCGGCGGGTTGCCGCGTCCCAGCATCTTCTCGAACACGGCGTAGGGGTCGGACTTGCTGCCCGCCGACCGCAAGGTCTGCTCGTCGTTGACCCAGGCGTACACGATGACCTTCGCCTTCGAGTCGTAGCGGAAGAACAGCCGATACCGTCGTCCGAGCTTGGCTCGCCGCCAGTGGCGATAGTCCGGTCCCATGGTGTTGCCCTGACGATACTCGTCGCGTGCCGGATCGCTCGGCACCACGTCTTGCATCAATTGCACCAAGGCCCGGAAGAACTTGACGTTGGCGTTGGACGCAAAGCCTTCCGAGTCGTTCTCTTGCGCACGCAGCACGGCTGCGCGCAGCTTCATCAACTGCTCGATCAGGTTATCGTGAAACAGCAGCGTCCAGCCATGCTGCTGCATCAGATTTCCACGTCCTCATCGAAGTCATCGCCCAAGACAACCTTGTGGCCTGCATGCTCCAGCATCGTGCGAGCCAAATCTTCGGGCAGGCCGCGGATGTTCCGGCCAGCCTCGATGTCGTGAGCCAGCAGGGTCAGGAACGCGGCGATGGCAGGGTCTTCATGCTCGGCATCGGCACGGGTCACGACCACTTCGCCGCCGCGAAGGTCGAACGCCACCTTGCCGCCGGTGTCCACGCCCAGCACCTGCCGGATGGACTTGGGCAGCGTGATCTGACCCTTGGAGGTCAGCGTCGCGACTTCGTGGATTTCGGGCATGGCGGCACTCCTGATGGCAATGCCTGGATGGTAAGGAAGTTTCCTTACGCTGTCAATGTGAGGGCGCATAGTGCTGTTTCCGGGTGTATGAATCCAGCTCCATCGTAGGGACGGCACAGCCAGCCTTCCCGCATCAATCCGCCTTGGGCCAGGCCCGCATTGGTTGTGGCTGGCTCGCCTCGGTTGCCCTATATCCAAAGGCTTCCAAAAGGCCAAAGGGCTGGGGAAGGGGCAAGGGAATGGGGCCAAGGGGAATGGCCCTACCCGAAAAGGCCAAAAGGCTCTCCCGACCCGCCCGCCGTCCGGGGTTCGCCATGCTCTCGCTGTTCCAACGCAAACGGCCGCCGTCTACCTCTGGCGCCGCGCCGACACCCACACCTCCCGCCAATCCCGGCAAAGGGCTGATGCGGCCGGAGCCGGCCGCATCGCTGCTGGCGACACCACGCCGGCAGCGGCTGCTGGAACACATCTGGCAGCGCACCTCGCTATCGCGCCGCCAGTTCGCCACGCTGTATCTCGGCCCGCTGGAGCGCTACGCCGAACTGGTCCAGCAGTTCCCGGCGTCCGAATCGCATCACCATGCCTATCCGGGTGGCATGCTGGACCATGGCCTAGAGATCGTCGCCTACGCCCTGAAGCTGCGGCAGTCGCACCTGCTGCCCGCCGGCACCACGCCGGAGGCACAAGCGGCCCAGGCCGAAGCCTGGACGGCCGGCACCGCCTATGCGGCGCTGTTGCACGACGTTGGCAAGGTCGCCGTCGATCTGCACGTGGAGTATGCGGACGGCACGGTCTGGCATCCCTGGCACGGCCCGCTGCGGCGGCCGTACCGCTTCCGCTATCGCAAGGAGCGCGAGTACCGGCTGCACAGCGCCGCCACCGGACTGCTCTACGCCCGGCTGCTCGATCCAGGCATCTTCGACTGGCTCGCCGACTACCCCGACCTGTGGGCCGCGCTCCTGTACGTGCTGGCCGGCCAGTACGAGCACGCTGGCACGCTCGGCGAGTTGGTCGTGCAGGCCGACCAGGCCTCGGTAGCCCAGGAACTCGGCGGCGATCCCAGCAAGGCACTGGCGGCACCCAAGCACGCCCTGCAGCGCAAGCTGCTCGATGGCCTGCGCTTCCTGCTGCGCGAGGAATTCAAGCTGAACCAGCCCCAGGCTTCGGACGGCTGGCTGACCCAGGATGCATTGTGGCTGGTGAGCAAGACCGTCTCGGACAAGCTGCGCGCTCATCTGCTGCAGCAAGGCATCGACGGCATCCCGGTCAGCAACACGGCGGTGTTCAACGTGTTGCAGGACCACGGCATCGCTTTGCCCACGCCGGACGGCAAGGCGATCTGGAAGGCCACGGTCGCGAGTGATGCCGGCTGGTCGCACAGCTTCACGTTCCTGAAGCTCTCGCCCGCGCTGATTTGGGAGGCGACCGAGCGTCCCGAGCCCTTCGCAGGACAGGTGCGGGTCGAACAAGAACAGGGCGAACCGGCGCAGCAGAGTCCCGCGCCCGGTACGCCCTACGTTGCGCAAGGACCGGCGCTGGCAAGCACGGCGCCGCTTGCGCCCGCGGACAACGGCGTCGGTGCGCTGCTCGATCTGCTGGACGCGATACCCGCCGCCTCGGTGCTACCGAGCGTGCCCGAGTTGGCGGCCGACACCGAGGACGAAGCTGTCGTTGCTGCGGTAGCCCCCACAGCTTCGGTCGCGCCCGTCGCGCAGCCCCAGCGCCGGGCCGAGCCTCCCAGCGAGGACTTCATGGCCTGGCTGACTCAGGGCGTGCAGACCCACAAGCTCATCATCAACGATGCCAAGGCCCTGGTGCATACCGTCGTCGGCACGGCCTACTTGGTCAGCCCCGGCGTCTTCCAGCGCTACGCGCAGGAACATCCGCACGTTGCGACCGTCGCCCGGCAGGAGAAGCTGGAGGCATGGCAGTGGGTGCAGAAGCGCTTCGAGAAGCTGGGGCAGCACCGCAAGCAGGCTAGCGGACTCAACATCTGGGCTTGCGAGGTCACGGGGCCGCGCAAGACTCGGCGGCTACACGGCTACCTGCTGGCCAACCCCGGCGCACTGTTCGGGGAAATACCGCCTGACAACCCATATCTAAGCCTCGCCAGCGAAGCCCCGAAGCGCAAAAATTCCCCAGGTAAGCGCGATACCGATAGCGAGCAGTAGGGATAGGGCACGGCCGCGCGTCGGGCCGACTTCAATCCTCGGACTTGGAAGCCGGTTCGGCCAGCTTGGCCTCGGTCAAGGCCATCAAGTGGGCAGAACTGCACTTCAGCGCGCGGGCGATCTTGAGGATCAGGGGGAGTGTGGGGACATGCTCGCCGCGCTCGATCTTTCCCATGTGCGAGCGTTCGATGCCGGCCATGTGAGCCAGCGTTTCCTGGGCGATGCCCTGGCTGGTTCTCTCATGGCGAACGGCGGCCCCAAACGCGATGGCAGGTTCTGCTTCGTAGGTGGTCGTGCCGCTCGGTCGGCCTCTCTGAATCGGACGCTTCTGCATTAGCAAAAGCGTCGGGCATGGCTCCGATATAAACCACGTTAAACTTAACTCAGATGGACGGCTGCACGGTTCATGCTTTCGTCGCCACCAGCTTTCTACCCTGGGAGGATGCAGCTCCGTGACATCAAGCGACGCCGCCACCATCCGGGTGGCCGTAGTGGGCGACTGGGTGCCCTCACAACTCGCCGACGTGCTGGCGCTTCAGCGCTCCCAGGAGCCCGAAACAACCGCCGCTCTGGTTGCATGTTCCGCTGCGGAGCCGGCCCGAGCGCCGTCACCAGGCAGTCGCATCGACTTCGCAGTGTCCATGATTGAGTTGGACTGGCCAGGCTGGGTGTGCGAGCCGCTGTGGACCGACAGGCTCGCGGTCGCCGTTGCCAAACGCTCCCACCTCTTGGCCTACCGCGAAGTGCCTCGCAATGAGTTGCCGAAGCAGCCAGTGATCTGCGCCCAGTCAACTGCCCGTGAACCCTGGGATGCCGTGGTGCACTGCATGCTCGTCGACACGCCACAGGACCAGGGATCGCGAGTCAGCACCTTCGACATGGCGATGACACTCGTCGCCGCTGGATACGGCATCGCCATCGCGCCCGTTGCTCGGCTGGCGGGCTACCAGTGCAGAGGCATTGCAATGCGGCCGCTTGCGAACGCACCAACGATCGTGATGGCTTACCTGCTTCACCCCTGTGCGTCATTGGCGGGCCACCAGCAGAGATTCGCACGTCGCGCCCGCTTGATGTCAGGCGCAAAGAACCAAAGCGCAGAGCAACCAAGGATGAACAAGGCCGGCAGGTCGGAATGAGCACTACCGAGCAGCATACGGCTCAGCTACCCGCTCGTTCTCG
Organism: Oxalobacteraceae bacterium; assembly: GCA_027484285.1. Lineage (GTDB taxonomy): Bacteria > Pseudomonadota > Gammaproteobacteria > Burkholderiales > Burkholderiaceae_D > Pernthalerella. Next base: position 92,190 of record JAIXTG010000114.1, read on the forward strand.
TCGATGCGCAACTGCTTGCCCAAGGCGGGAAATGCGCGTTGAGCACAGCCTTCACGATCACAGAGCTTGCAGCCGGGGCCAATGGGTGTTGCGCTGCCAGGTTCGCCCAAATCCAGTCCCTTGGCATAGACGAGTTGGCTGGCATGCCGAAGGTCGCAACCCAGGCCAATCGCAAACTCTCTACTCGGTGAGCCATAGCCGCCCGTGGGTCGAGATTCGCAATGGGCAATCCATAAGTAGCTTCGCCCATCCGGCATGCCAGCGATCTGCGTGAGTACGCGGCCTGGTCGGGCGAAGGCCTCATAGACGTTCCACAGCGGGCAGGTGCCGCCGCTGCGAGAGAAGTGAAAGTCCGTGGCCGACTGGCGCTTGGAGATGTTGCCGGCGCGGTCCACGCGAACGAAGAAGAACGGCACGCCACGGGCCTCGCGGCGCTGCAGCGTGGACAGGCGGTGGCACACCGTCTCGAAGCTCACGCCGAAGCGGCGGGCCAGCAGCGCGATGTCGTACCGCAATTCCTGGGTGGCGGCGAGGAACCGGCCGTAGGGCAGCACTAGCGCCCCAGCGAAGTAGCTGGCTAAGCCAATGCGGGCCAATGCCACCGCCTCGGTGCTAAAGGCGTTGGAGGCAACAAGCCGGTCAATCTCCGCGCCGGCCTCCAGGTAAGCGAGTTGGGTCGCGAGTTGGAACGCGCGCTGACCGGCGGAAAGCGTGTCGGACAGCAGTAGCAGGCGCTGGGCGGGCTCGAAGCGTCGCAGTCGCTCCTCCGGCAGGCTTTGCACCTGGATGCGGTGTGCGGCGAGCAAGTGGGCTTCCAACTTGGGTGCCAGGTCCTGCGTGCTGTCGGCAACGCCGAGTTGGGAGGACAGCGCCTCGGCAGCGCGATCCAATTCGTCCATGTGGTTGTGGTGGGCGTAGAAGAAGTCGCGCACCTCCTCGTGCGGCCCTTGGCTGGCCGCCAAGCCGCTGTCGCGGTCGCCTAGCCCCAAGCTCGCAAGACGTTGCTCGGCCCCACGGGCGCGACTTTGAAGACGCAGCAGCAACTGGGCCATTGCTGGCATCTGCTGCGCGAGCGTGCGCAGTTCGGCATCCGGCACGCCGCCCGGCACGGCGACCTCGGTCACGATCTCATGAAGTTGTGCGAACAGCCGGGCCTCATCGTCCTCGGAGAAGAACTGTAGGTCGATGCCCAGCGACGACTGCAGGCGCAGCAGCACGGCAACGCTCAGGGGGCGCTCGTTGTTTTCAAGCTGATTCACGTAGCTCGGCGAGAGCTTGAGCACTTGTGCCAGGGCTACCTGGGTCAGGCCACGCTGCTCTCGCAGCGTCTTGAGCTTCACGCCCAGAAAGGTCTTGCGCATAAGAATGGGGCTCTGAATATTCGCAAATATCGCAAACTGCATCAAAAACCTTCGCATTCATTGGCAATTTTAGTCATTGAGTACCAAAGAAGTGGATGCGAAGATTGCGAATAATACGACTTTCCCTCCCCACCATGGACTGGATCAAGACTTTGGCTTCCACACCGCTGAACGAGTTGAACCGCACTGAGCTGGTGCTGCCTCAGCAATCCAACCACTACGGCACGCTCTTCGGTCCTGAGGCCTTGTCGATGCTCGGCAAGACCGCGTATCTAGCCGCTGCACGCTTCAGTCGTCAGTCAGTCGTGATGGCCGCATCGCGTGGCATCGAGTTCCTGGCCCCGATCGCCATCGGCTCGCTGTTGCACCTGCATGCGCGCGTCACGCGGCTGGGCCGCAGCTCAATGACGGTGGACGTGCGCGCCGCGCTGGATGCGGCGCCCGGCACCAAGCCGCAAGAAGTGCTGCGCGCCAGCTTCGAGATGGTGTCTGTCAACGCCAATGGCCGTCCGGTGCCGCTGGAGCCCCGCGATGACGGCCTGATGCCCGCAGCTCTGAACGATCAAGCCCACTGAATTTCCTGGAGAACATGCCCATGAGCGAAACCCCGACCACCGGCTTCAAGCCGAAGAAATCTGTGGCGCTGTCCGGCGTGACGGCCGGCAATACCGCGCTGTGCACCGTCGGCCGCAGCGGCAACGACCTGCATTACCGCGGCTACGACATCCTGGACATCGCCGAGGTCTGCGAGTTCGAGGAGATCGCCCACCTGCTGGTGCACGGCAAGCTGCCCACGCGCGCCGAGTTGCGCGCCTACAAGGCCAAGCTCAGGGCCATGCGCGGCTTGCCTGCCAGTGTGAAAGAGTCGCTGGAACGCTTGCCCGCTGGCGCCCACCCGATGGACGTGATGCGCACCGGCGTGTCGGCGCTGGGCTGCATCCTGCCCGAGAAGGACGACCACAGCCTGCCCGGCGCCCGCGACATCGCCGACCGGCTCATGGCCAGCCTGGGCTCCATGCTGCTGTACTGGTATCACTGGAGCACGCAGGGCCGCCGCATCGAGGTGGAGACGGACGACGACTCCATCGGCGGCCACTTCCTGCGTCTGCTGCACGGCACGACGCCGCCTGAGAGCTGGGTGCGCGCCATGCACACGTCGCTCAACCTCTATGCCGAGCATGAGTTCAACGCTAGCACCTTCACCGCGCGCGTCATCGCCGGCACGGGCAGCGACATGTACTCGTCCATTGCCGGCGCCATCGGCGCGCTGCGCGGCCCCAAGCATGGTGGCGCCAACGAGGTGGCCTTCGAGATTCAGAAGCGCTATGACAACCCGAACGAGGCTGAGGCGGACATCCGCCGCCGCGTGGAGGCCAAGGAGGTGGTCATCGGCTTCGGCCACCCGGTCTACACCGTCAGCGACCCGCGCAACGTCGTCATCAAGGGCGTGGCCAGGAGCCTATCGGACGAGGCGGGCTCCACCAAGATGTTTGACATCGCAGAACGGCTGGAGTCAGTCATGTGGGACGTCAAGAAAATGTTCCCCAACCTCGACTGGTTCAGCGCCGTCAGCTATCACATGATGGGCGTGCCCACGGCGATGTTCACGCCTCTGTTCGTCATCTCCCGCACCAGCGGTTGGGCCGCGCACGTCATCGAGCAGCGCGTGGACAACAAGATCATTCGCCCCAGCGCGAATTACACCGGCCCTGAAGACCAGCGCTTCGTGCCCATTGACGAACGCGCATGAGTTCCCAGTTCCGCAAGCCCCTGCCCGGCACGGCGCTGGACTGGTTCGACGCCCGCGAAGCTGTTGACGCGATCCGCCCGGGCGCGTGGGCGATGCTGCCCTACACAGCGCGTGTCCATGCCGAGAACCTGGTCCGATGCGCGGACCCCGAACATCTGAACAGCTACCTGCTGCAACTCATAGAGCGCCGACGTGACCTGGACTTCCCATGGTTCCCGGTTCGCGTGGTCTGTCACGACATCCTAGGTCAGACTGCGTTAGTGGACCTGGCCGGTTTGCGTGACGCGATCGCGGCCCAAGGCGGCGACCCGGCCGCGGTGAACCCCGTCGTGCCTGTGCAGCTCATTGTGGACCATTCGCTGGCCGTGGAGTGCGGCGGCTTCGACCCCGATGCCTTCCGCAAGAACCGTGAAATCGAGGACCGCCGCAATGAGGACCGTTTCCACTTCATCGAGTGGACCAAGTCGGCCTTCGACAACGTGGACGTCATCCCGGCGGGCAACGGCATCATGCACCAGATCAACCTGGAGAAGATGTCGCCGGTGGTTTATGTCCGCGAGGGCGTGGCCTTCCCGGATACCTGCGTTGGTACCGACAGCCACACACCGCACGTCGACGCCTTGGGCGTCATCGCCGTGGGCGTGGGCGGGCTGGAGGCGGAGAACGTCATGCTGGGCCGCGCATCGTGGATGCGGTTGCCGGACATCGCTGGCGTCGAGCTGACCGGCTGCCGCCAACCAGGCATCACGGCGACCGACATCGTGCTGGCGCTGACTGAGTTCCTGCGCCAGCAGAAGGTCGTGGGTGCCTACCTGGAGTTCTTCGGTGAAGGCGCCGAGAGCCTGTCCATCGGAGACCGCGCGACCATCGCCAACATGTGCCCTGAGTACGGCGCGACCGCCGCTCTGTTCTATATCGACTCGCAGACCATCGACTACCTGAAGCTCACCGGCCGAGACGACGCGCAGGTGCGCCTCGTAGAGCACTACGCTCGCACGGCAGGTTTCTGGGCCAGCGAACTGAAAGCGGCCCAGTATGAGCGCACGTTGCGCTTTGACCTCGGCAGTGTGGTACGCAACATGGCCGGTCCGTCCAATCCACACCGCCGGCTGCCGACCTCGGCGCTCCGCGAGCGAGGCATCGCGGTGGATTTGGACAAGGCTCACGCCCAGGAGGCGCGGGGCCAGATGCCCGATGGCGCTGTCATCATCGCGGCGATCACGAGCTGCACGAACACCAGCAACCCGCGCAACGTCATCGCCGCCGGCTTGCTGGCGATGAAAGCCAACCGCCTGGGCCTCGTGCGTAAGCCATGGGTCAAGACCTCGCTGGCGCCGGGCTCAAAGGCCGTGGAGCTGTACCTGAAGGAGGCCGGGCTGCTGCACGAACTGGAAAAGCTCGGCTTCGGCATCGTCGCCTTCGCCTGCACAACCTGCAATGGCATGAGCGGCGCGCTGGACCCGAAGATCCAGCAGGAGATCATCGACCGCGATCTGTACGCCACTGCCGTGCTGTCCGGCAACCGCAACTTCGACGGCCGCATCCATCCCTACGCGAAGCAGGCTTTCCTCGCGTCTCCGCCGTTGGTCGTCGCATACGCGTTGGCTGGCACGGTGCGTTTCGACATCGAAAACGATGTACTGGGCACCGTGGACGGACGAGAAGTACGCCTGAAGGATCTCTGGCCCGCTGACGAGGAGATCGACGCAGTGGTGCGTACCGCCGTGAAGCCGGAGCAATACCGCGCGGTCTACGACCCAATGTTTGCCATCCGCCCCGTGGAGGCCGAGCGCGCCGCGCCGCAATACAACTGGCGCCCGCAGTCCACCTACATCCGCCGCCCCCCGTACTGGGACACTGAAGGCGTCGGCGCGCTGGCCGCCAACCCGCGCACGCTCACCGGCATGCGGCCACTAGCCATCCTGCCCGACAACATCACGACCGACCATTTGTCACCGTCCAACGCCATCCTGCTCGACTCGGCGGCCGGCGAATACTTGGCAAAGATGGGTCTGCCCGAGAAGGACTTCAACTCTTACGCTACCCACCGCGGCGACCACCTCACCGCGATGCGCGCCACTTTCGCCAACCCGACGCTGAAGAACGAGATGGTACGCAACGACGATGGCAGCGTGCGCGCGGGCTCGCTGGCGCGCGTGGAACCCGAAGGTCGCGTCATGCGCATGTGGGAGGCTATCGAGAGCTACCTGACCCGCCGCCAGCCGCTCATCGTCATCGCCGGCGCCGACTATGGCCAGGGTTCGTCGCGCGACTGGGCGGCCAAAGGAGTGCGCCTGGCCGGCGTCGAGGTCGTGGTGGCCGAGGGCTTCGAGCGCATCCACCGCACCAACCTGATCGGCATGGGCGTGCTGCCGCTGGAGTTCCAGTCCGGTACCAATCGGCTGACGCTGGGTCTCGACGGCAGCGAGACCTTCGACGTCATCGGCGAGCGCACGCCGCGGGCCGTCCTGACGCTGCGCATTCGCCACAAGAACGGCGAGACCGCCTCCGTGCCGGTGAAGTGCCGGCTGGACACCGCCGAGGAAGTCTCGGTCTACGAAGCCGGCGGCGTGCTGCAGCGCTTCGCGCAAGACTTCCTGGCCGCACGGAAGACCCCCTGAGGACGACATGACGCATCCCGCACAGATTCGCATTCCCGCCACCTATATGCGCGGCGGCACCAGCAAGGGTGTGTTCTTCCGCCTGCAGGACTTGCCCGAGCCCTGCCAGCAGCCAGGTCCTGCGCGAGACCAACTGCTGCTGCGCGTGATCGGCAGCCCGGACCCCTACGGCAAGCAGATCGACGGCATGGGCGGCGCCACGTCGTCCACGTCCAAGACCGTCATCGTGGCGCCGCCGACAAAACCCGGCCATGACGTGGACTACCTGTTCGGCCAGGTTTCCATCGACGGCGCCTTCGTGGACTGGTCTGGCAACTGCGGCAACCTGTCCGCCGCGGTCGGTCCGTTCACCATCGCGAGCGGCCTGATGCCGGCCGACCGCGTGCCCGAAAACGGCATCTGCACGGTGCGCATCTGGCAGGCCAACATCGGCAAGACCATAGTGGCCCATGTGCCCATCACAAACGGCCAAGTGCAGGAGACTGGCGACTTCGAGTTAGACGGCGTCACCTTCCCGGCCGCCGAGGTGCAACTCGAATTTCTCGACCCCGCTGACGAAGGCGATGACGACAGTGGCGGTGCGATGTTCCCCACGGGCCGACTTGTCGATGACCTGGAAGTGCCGGGCATCGGTACGTTCAAGGCCACGCTCATCAATGCCGGCATTCCCACCATCTTCCTGAACGCGCAGGACATCGGCTACACCGGCACCGAGTCGCAGGATGCGATCAACGGCGACGCCCTGGCGTTGTCCCGTTTCGAGACCATCCGGGCCCGGGGCGCTGTGAAGATGGGCCTCATCCGCGATGTGGCCGAGGCAGCCCAGCGCCAGCACACACCCAAGGTCGCTTTCGTGGCACCGCCGGCCAGCTACACGGCCTCCAGTGGCAAAGCCATTGAGGCCGGTGATGTGGACTTGCTCGTGCGCGCGATGTCCATGGGCAAACTGCACCACGCCATGATGGGCACGGCAGCCGTGGCCATCGGCACGGCGGCCGCCATCCCCGGCACACTGGTCAATCTCGCAGCCGGCGGCGGCGAGCGTCATGCCGTGCGCTTCGGCCATCCATCCGGCACGCTGCGGGTTGGTGCCGAGGCCCGGCAGGTCGATGGCCAGTGGACCGTCACCAAGGCCGTTATGAGCCGCAGCGCTCGCATCCTGATGGAAGGCTGGGTGCGTGTACCCAGCGACAGTTTCTAAACACGGAATTCCAGATGTCTACCCGCAAGCAACTCAAGTCCCTCGTCGGCGCGCGCCGTGGCGTGCTCGTGCCGGGCGCTTTCAACGCCTTGTCCGCTAAGGTCATAGAAGACCTCGGTTTCGAGGCTCTGTATGTCACCGGCGCCGGCGTCACCAACATGTGGTTTGGCATGCCTGACCAGGGCTTCATGGGCTTAGCCGAGATCGCCAACCACACGGCTCGCATCCGCGATGCCGTGAGCCTGCCGCTCATCGTTGATGCCGATACCGGCTTCGGCAATGCGCTGAACGTGTATCACTCCGTGCGCACGCTAGAGCGTGCCGGTGCCGACTGCATCCAACTCGAAGACCAGGTTGCCCCTAAGCGCTGCGGCCATTTCTCGGGTAAGGAGGTTATCTCCACCGAGGAGGCCGTCAGCAAGATCCAAGCTGCCGTAGATGCGCGTCGTGATGCCGACTTCATGGTCATGGCCCGCACCGATGCTGCCGCCACGCTGGGCTTCGAGGCTGCCATCGAGCGCGCACAGAAGTTCGCCGAGGCGGGTGCGGACATTCTGTTCGTCGAAGCCGTCACGAAGGAGGACGAAGTGCGAGCGTTGCCCCAGCGGCTGTCCACGCCTCAGCTCATGAACATGGTCATCGGCGGCAAGACGCCCATCTTCAGGGCCGAGGAACTAGGACGTTTGGGCTACGGCATCGTGCTGTACGCCAACGCGGCTCTCCAGGGTGCCGTGATGGGCATGCAAAAGGCGCTGACTGCGCTGCGTGACGACAAGCAGGTTCTTGAGTCGAGCGGCTTGGTTGCATCCTTCGCCGAGCGTCAGCGCCTGGTTGGCAAACCGCAATGGGACGAGCTTGAACGTCGCTACACCTGAGAGAGCCATCAAGGTGGACAACTCGTTGCCTCGCGGCGTCGCTGGCCGCGCGGCAAACAACACGATCTAAGCAGGAGGTGATCGCAACACCAGCCGCTCGCATGGGTTTGAAATCAAATGGGTTGGAACGGCGGAGCCAGAACAACGAACAAGGAGGCCGCCATGGAACTGAGACTACTGCGCTACTTCGCGGCGGTGGCCGAGGAGTTGCACCTGGCGCGCGCTGCCGAGCGGCTGGGCATCGACCAGTCGCCTCTGTCGCGTGCGATGCGTGACCTCGAAAAGCTGCTGGGCGTAGCGCTGTTCGACCGTAGCAGCCGCCAGACGCGTCTGACCTGGGCCGGCCAGGTGCTGCTCGTGGAGTGCCGCCGCGTTCTGGCGACCGTCGATCAGGCGATCAAGGCCACCAAGGGCGCCGCGCAGGGCTACCAGAACTACGTGCGCATCGCCATCTGCGACAGCTTGGCCCAGCCGCGCATCGCCACCTTGCTCGCGCGCAGCCGCGAGGAAGAACCGGAACTGGAGATTCGCGTCTTCGAGCTGCCATTCTCACAGCAGCTCAAAGGGTTACACACCGACCTGCTGGACGTGGGCTTTGCGCTGTCGGCGGCGGTCAACCATGGCTTGGTGGCCGAGCTGGTGTGGACCGATCCGCTATCGGTGATCGTGCCGGCGCGGCACCCGCTGTTGGCACACACGCAGGTCAAGCTCGCCGACGCGCTGAAATTCCCGCTGGTGCTGTGCCACCCGGACGCGGCCTCGGGATGCCACGACCAGATCAAGGCGGTGCTCGATGATGCCGGGCTGCCGCTGAAAGTTGTGGACCACGTGACCAGCCTGGGGGTGATGCTGACCCTCGTGGGCGCCGGCTACGGCATCGGTTTCGCTATCGCTTCGCAGGTGCAGGCGCTGAATCGGCCGGACATTGCGACACGGCCGCTGGCGGGCACGCCACCGATCCTCTCGACTTACCTGGTGCGTCGCGGTGGCGAGCCCTCCGAGCCGCTGGCGCGGTTCATCAAGCGAGTGAAGAGCATGAGCAAGGCACCGAATGGTGAGCCCAGCACGTACTTGAGCGAACCTTGATGGCTGCCGCTGGCCGTCACCGGACGGCAGCGAAAGTACCTCGCGTTCGAGCGAGCGGCTGCGGTACACTAAGCGGCCATATCCCGAGGAGCGAACGGGATAAATCCGTTATCAATCAACGGGTTGGATGATTGGAACTGTTCCCTTCACCCGCTCCACTTCAGTGGTTGCGTTCGCGCTTCTTTCCGCCCCCTGCTCCCTGTTGCGTTCCGGCCTTCACATGGCTCTTCTGGTCGTGGCTGCTCTTTGCATCCTGGCTGGCCTGCTGGTCAGGCGAACGGCGCTGTGCTTCAGTGCGGGTGTTTGCCGGCTGCGGTGGATTGCGTGTGCCCATGGCTGTCTCCTTGTGATGGGCCTGCGTAGACCTCCTGACAAGTCGAAAGATTCCTGCGCCGGGTCGCCTTCTTTCCTGTGACATAATCCAGCCCGCGGCGCGCGAGGCGCCACTTTTTTTCCTGCCGCCTGATGACTGACTCCGCGAAAGACCCGAGCACCCGCAGCATGCTGTATGACCCGACCGAGCGCCGCATCCGAAGCTTTGTCACCCGCGCCGGCCGCCTGTCGACCGCCCAGGCGCGCGCCCTCGACCTGTGGGGTCCCACCTATTGCCTGCCCTACGACAAACAGCCGCTGGCCATTGCCACGGCGTTCGGACGGCAGGCACCGACGATTCTAGAAATCGGCACCGGCATGGGGGAAACGACAGCGCATATCGCAGGCCTGATCCCGGAAAAGAATTTCCTCGGCGTCGAAGTGCATACGCCGGGCATTGGCAGCCTGCTGAAGCTGATCGGCGAGCGCCAGATCCGGAACCTGCGGCTGATCCAGCATGATGCGGTGGAAGTAGTGACGCACATGCTGGCGCCGGAATCGCTGGCCGGCGTGCATGTGTTTTTCCCGGATCCGTGGCACAAGGCACGGCACAACAAGCGCCGCCTGATTCAGGGACCGTTTGTCAGCCTGCTCGCATCGCGGATTGCGCGCGGCGGCTACCTGCATTGCGCCACCGACTGGGAAGACTATGCGGTGCAGATGCTGGACGTGCTGTCGGCCGAGCCCACGCTGAAAAATACCGCCGAGGGCTACGCGCCGAGGCCGGACTATCGGCCGGTGACCAAGTTCGAGAACCGCGGGCTGCGGCTCGGGCACGGCGTCTGGGACCTGGTATTCGAAAAAGTCTGACCGCCTACATCGCGGGGGCCGCTGTGACTGCCTCGTCGGCGCGGCCAGCCACCAGCGCAATGATCTGCGCACCATAGGTCTCGAGCTTCTTTTCTCCGACGCCGGATACCTGGCGCAATTCGTCGATCGTGACCGGCATCGCGCGCGCGATCTCGCGCAGTGTGGCGTCGTGGAAGATCACATACGCCGGCACGTTGTGCGAGCGCGCCGTTTCCATCCGCCACCAGCGCAGCCGCTCGAACAATGCCTGCTGAGGCGCCGACAGGCTGATTTCCTCGAAGCTGCCGGCGCGCGCCGCCACCCGCCGCTGCTTCACCGGCTTCTGGTAATGGCGCATCGCGACGCTGCGCTCTCCCTTGAGCACGGCGCGCGCGGCTTCCGACAGGCGCAGCGAGCCGTAGTTTTCATGGTCGATCTCGATCAGTCCGAGCGCGATGGCCTGGCGCAGTATGGCGCGCCATTCGGCTTCGCCCTTGTCCGAGCCGATGCCGAACACCGACAGCCGCTCATGCCCCCATTGCCTGACCTTGTCTGCATCGCTGCCGCGCAGCACGTCGAGCACATGCACTGCGCCAAAGCGCTGGCCGACGCGATAGATCGTCGACAGCAGTTTCTGCACCGCTTCGGTCGCATCGAAGGACTGCGGCGGATTCAGGCAGATATCGCAATTGCCGCAGCGCTCCGACGCCTGCCCGAAATAGTCGAGCAGGTGCACCCGGCGGCAGCCAAGCGTCTCGCACAGGCCGAGCATGGCGTCCAGCCGTGCGGACTGCATGCGCTTGAAGGTCGGATCGGCGTCGGATTCCTCGATCATGCGCCGCTGCTGCACGACGTCCTGCAGCCCGTACGCCATCCAGGCATCGGCCGGCAGGCCATCGCGGCCGGCCCGTCCGGTTTCCTGGTAGTAGCCTTCGATGCTTTTCGGCAGGTCGAGGTGGGCGACGAAGCGCACGTCAGGCTTGTCGATGCCCATGCCGAACGCGATGGTTGCCACCATCACGATGCCGTCCTCGCGAAGGAAACGCGCCTGGTGCGCACTGCGGACCGCGCTGTCCATGCCTGCGTGATAAGCCAGCGCGGCAATGCCGTGTTCATTCAGGAATTGCGCTGTCTCCTCGACCTTCTTGCGCGACAGGCAGTAGACGATGCCGGCATCGCCCGCATGCTCGGCGCGGATGAAGTCCAGCAGCTGGCGGCGGACATTTTCCTTTTCGACGATCTGGTAGCGAATATTCGGCCGGTCGAACGACGCAATGAACTGGCGCGCGCCATCGAGCTGCAGCCGGTGCACGATTTCATCGCGCGTCTGGAAGTCGGCGGTCGCGGTCAGCGCGACGCGCGGCACCTGCGGATAGCGCTCGTGCAGCACCGACAGGCGAATGTATTCGGGACGGAAATCATGCCCCCACTGGGACACGCAATGGGCCTCGTCGATTGCAAACAGTGCGATCGGCATCGAATCCAGCAGCTCGAGGCAGCGCGGCGTCAGCAGGCGCTCCGGCGCGACATACAGCAGGTCGAGTTCGCCGCGCCGCGCCGCACGCTCGACGCGCAGGCTCTCGTCGAAACTCTGGGTGGAGTTCAGGAAGGCGGCACGCACGCCGAGTTCGGCCAGGGCATCGACCTGATCCTGCATCAGCGCGATCAG
>JAIXTG010000205.1 GCA_027484285.1 Oxalobacteraceae bacterium
CCGAGGTCATCGAGGAACTGCCGGGTAGTTGCCAGCAGTGCCGGGCGCCCGGGAACGTCTCGGTGACCAATCACATCGACCCAGCCGCGGTCCTCCAGCATTTTGATCGTCTGCGAATTCACCGCAACGCCGCGAATCTCTTCGATATCACCGCGTGTCACGGGCTGACGGTAGGCGATGATCGCCAGCGTTTCCAGTGTAGCGCGGGTATATTTCGGCGGCTTCTCGGGGTGAAGCCGATCCAGGAAAACTTTCATTTCGGGGCGGCTCTGGAACCTCCAGCCCGTGGACAACTGCACCAGCTCCACGCCGCGGCCCGTCCATTCCTGCTGCAACTCGGCGAGGATGGCCTTGATTGCATCGCCATCGAGTGCGGGCTCATCCCCTTCAACCGGACCTGCGAACAGTTTCTTCAGGTCGTTGACTGCCATCGCCTCATGGGCACACAGCAGTGCCGTTTCGAGGACTTTCTTCGCCTCAGCTGTATTCATCTACGATTCTTGTCGTGCTGGTTGGTTGCAGTGAGCAGCTTCAAATCAGGGCCTGCATCAAGGGAACCGCAGGCGATCGTCTATCGAGGTGTGATGCTGGCGAGCCAGAGGCCGGCTTGTGGAATTTTTCTGTGGCCGCTGGCGTGCTGTGCGCCGGTAAGACTTGCGGATTGCCGACGTGGCAGTGAGCTTGGGCACTGCGCGCAAACCGCTTGGTGCGCGATTATAGGGCAGTTCAACCAGCTTGTCATTGCCCCGCAGAGCAGAACACAGCGTGGGCGACACCTCAGGCCAAAACAAAAAGGCCCGGTTTGCAGAACCGGGCCTTTCCTTGAATCTGGTTGCGGGGACAGGATTTGAACCTGTGACCTTCGGGTTATGAGCCCGACGAGCTGCCAGACTGCTCCACCCCGCGTCTGAAGAATGAAAGTATAGCGCGCTTCGATCAGTAGCGCAATGGCTTATTGTGAGTGTCGTTGAACAATCGCCTCGAATGCTACACTCGTCACCACTGACGCCCTCCCGAATCAGGCAACGATTGCCCGCTGACTCCAATGAACTTTTGCTCCGATTGCGGAAAGCCCGTATCTCTGGCGGTGCCGCCCGACGATAACCGACTGCGGCATGTGTGCAGCCATTGCGGCACAGTCCACTACCAGAACCCGAAGCTGGTCGTCGGCAGCATTCCGTTATGGGTTGGAGAGGGTCGACCGCAGCTGCTGCTGTGCCGGCGCGCGATCGAGCCAAGGCGCGGCTACTGGACACTGCCGGCCGGCTTCATGGAAAACGAGGAGACCACCGAGGAAGCTGCGCAACGCGAGACCATCGAGGAAGCTGGGGCCCGCATCGCCCTGCAGGGGCTGTTCACGATGCTGAACGTGCCTCACGTGCACCAGGTTCATCTGTTCTATCGCGCCGAGCTGCTCGACCTGTCGTTCGCAGCCGGGACGGAAAGCCTCGAAGTGAAGCTGTTCAGCGAATCGGAGATTCCGTGGGACGAGATTGCCTTCCCGACGGTCTCGCAGACACTCCAGCTGTTCTTCAGCGACCTGAACGCGCAACGGGAGGGCCGGCCCTTCGGCTTCCACTGCATGGACATCCGGCGACGGCTGCCGGGAGAGCGCAGCGACTGAGAAAGCGATCAGCCAGAGCCGCAAGCGGCCCTGGCATGGACTGCATGCCTGTTACCAGCTGACCTCGCGCTCGGGTGTTGCCGTAATTTTGTGCACCGACAGGTCGGCACCCTCGTACTCCTCCTCGGGGTCGAGTCGAATTCCGACCAGTTTCTTCAGGCCGCCGTAGACCAGCAGGCCGCCCAGCGCGGCGATCACGATACCCATGGCCGTGCCGGCCAACTGGGACAGCAGCGACACGCCACCCAGGCCGCCCAGGGCCGTCGATCCGAAGATTCCGGCAGCGATCCCGCCCCAGGCGCCACACAGGCCATGCAGTGGCCATACGCCGAGCACGTCGTCGATCTTCCAGCGGTTCTGCGTCAGCGTGAACAGCCAGACGAAAATCATGCCGCCGATGCCGCCGGTGGCCAGCGCCCCCATCGGATGCATCAGGTCGGAGCCGGCACATACGGCCACCAGTCCGGCCAACGGGCCGTTGTAAGCAAAACCGGGGTCGTTTTTGCCGAGCAGCACTGCCACCAGCGTGCCGCCGACCATGGCCATCAGGGAGTTCATCGCAACCAGGCCGTTCATTTTGTCGAGTGTCTGCGCACTCATCACATTGAAGCCGAACCAGCCCACCGCGAGTATCCAGGCACCCAGCGCCAGGAACGGGATGCTTGATGGCGGATGCGCAGCCATGCCGCCGTCCTTGGTGTAACGCCCGCGGCGCGAGCCGAGCAGGATGATCGCCGGCAAGGCCGCCCAGCCGCCGAAAGCATGAACGACCACCGAGCCGGCGAAGTCATGGAACGGCGCGCCAAAGCTTGCTTCCAGCCAGGCCTGGATACCGAAGCGCTGATTCCAGGCGATTCCCTCGAACAACGGATACACCAGACCGACGAGCAAGGCAGTCGCTACCAGTTGCGGGTGAAAGCGCGCCCGCTCGGCGATGCCGCCCGAGATAATGGCCGGGATCGCGGCAGCGAAGGTCAGCAGGAAAAAAAACTTCACCAGTTCGAAGCCGTTGCGCTCGGCCAGCACCTCGGCGCTGCCAAAGAAATGCACGCCGTAAGCGATTCCGTAGCCCACGAAAAAGTAGGCGATTGTCGAGATGGCGAAATCGACTAAGATTTTGACGAGCGCATTGACCTGATTCTTCTTGCGTACGGTGCCAAGCTCAAGAAACGCAAACCCGGCGTGCATCGCCAGGATCATGATGGCACCGAGCAAGATAAACAGGCTATCCGCGCCGTTGCGAAAGGCATCCATGAAGGTCTCCCCTTTTATGTGCAGGAATATTGGAAAAGAAATGCGCAGAAGCAAATTCTGTTCCGCAATTGTGCACCGGGCTGACCGGGCTCAAGCCTCTGATTTAAAAACTCTTTTTTTTGTTGTCCGAAACACCACCCGGGAATTCGCACTTGAAAGGTGCGCCCCGCACGTCCGAATTGGTGAACATGCCCATCCCCTGGCTTGACGCGGATACGCCTTTTCCCGACCCGGCGACCGCGCTCACCGAGCGCGAAGGCGCCCCTGGCCTGCTGGCGGCAGGCGCCGACCTGTCGCCGCAACGGCTGCTCGCCGCCTACCGGCGAGGCATCTTTCCCTGGTTCTCCGAACACCAGCCGATACTCTGGTGGAGCACTGATCCGCGCATGGTGCTGCGGACAGCCGATTTCCATGTTTCGCACAGCCTGCGCAAAACGCTGAAGAAAATCGATCACAGCCTGATCGCTGGCGGACCTTGGGAAGTGCGCTTCGACAGCGCCTTCGGCAGCGTGATGCGGGCATGCGCCGCACCGCGCGAAGACCAGGACGGCACCTGGATCTCGCCGCAAATCATCGAGGGCTACCAGGGCCTGCACCGGCTTGGCTACGCGCACTCTGCCGAGCTATGGCATTCAGGGCGGCTGGTCGGGGGTGCGTATGGCGTGTGCATCGGCCGCATGTTCTTCGGCGAATCCATGTTCGCCCGCGTTCCGGATGCGTCCAAGGTGGCGCTGGCCTACCTCGTACATTTTCTGCGCAGTGAGGGAGTCCAGATGATCGACTGCCAGCAGGAGACCTCTCACCTTGGTTCGCTGGGCGCGCGCCCGATGCCGCGCACCGCCTTCCTCGAGCAGATGAAGCCGGCACTGGAGAAGCCCCCGATTACTTCATGGGAACCACGGTTTCTCGCCAATGGATTTTTCGACGGAAATGCCGGAAACAAAGCTTTGCAAGCCGGCGCAGGATCGGTGTAAATTTGCCCAATGACTCACCTCAAGGACCTGCCTTTCTCGACGCTGCAGTTCTATGCAACTGCGCCCTACCCGTGCAGCTACCTTGAGCACCGGCAGGCGAGGTCTCAGGTCGCCACGCCGTCGCACCTGATCAATGCGGACGTCTACTCCGAGCTGGTGAAAAACGGATTCCGGCGCAGCGGCATATTTACCTACCGCCCGTACTGCGACGGCTGCCAGGCATGCACGCCGGTGCGGGTGAAGGTCGAGGGCTTCATTGCCAACCGCAGCCAGCGCCGCGCATGGAAGCAGCATGACGACCTCGTCACCTCGGTCTCGCGCCTCGCCTACGTTCATGAGCATTACGAGCTCTACCTGCGCTACCAGTCGGTACGGCATGCAGGCGGCGGCATGGATCAGGACAGCCGCGACCAGTATGCGCAGTTCCTGTTGCAGAGCAAGGTCAACACGCGCCTGGTGGAGTTCCGCGATGCGCAGGGCGTGCTGCGCATGGTGAGCATCATCGACGTGCTCGATGACGGGCTGTCGTCGGTCTACACCTTCTTCGATCCCGACCTGCCGAAAACCAGCTTCGGCACCTACAACGTGCTGTGGCAAATCGAACAGGCGCGCCAGCTGAACATGCCCTATGTGTACCTCGGGTACTGGATCGCCGACAGCGACAAGATGCGCTACAAGATCAACTTCCGTCCGATCGAAGCGCTGCGCCGCGGACGCTGGGAGGCGTTGGATACGTGAGTGTCCGTTAGAATGGGCGGGCTTTTTTCACTGACTGCCCTATTGTGTCCGACCGCCTACTGTACTCACTCGCCCGACCGCTGCTATTCTCCCTCGATCCCGAGACTGCGCACAACCTGACGCTTCCTGCACTGCGCACCGCCGCCGGCCTGGGCGTGACCGGCCTGCTGTCGCGTCCCCGCCCCGATCCGCGCACGGTGATGGGACTGAACTTCCCGAACCCGATCGGCCTTGCGGCCGGCCTCGACAAGGACGGTGCCTACATCGACGGACTGGCTGCCCTCGGGTTCGGCTTCATCGAGGTCGGCACGGTGACGCCGCGCGCACAGCCCGGCAATCCGAGGCCGCGCATGTTCCGCCTGCCGAAGGCCGATGCGCTGATCAACCGGATGGGCTTCAACAACGGTGGCGTGGATGCCTTTGTGCGCAATGTGCAGTCGTCACGCTTCTATCAGGAGAAGCAGGGCATCCTGGGCCTGAACATCGGCAAGAATGCCGATACGCCGATCGAGCGAGCGACCGACGATTATCTCGCCTGCCTTGAGAAGGTCTATCCGTTCGCCGCCTACGTGACGGTCAACATCTCTTCGCCGAACACCCGCAACCTGCGCCAGCTGCAGCAGGCCAGCGAACTGGATGACCTGCTCTACCGGCTGAAGCAGTCGCAGTCGGCACTGGCAGACCGCCATGCGCGCTATGTACCCATCGTGCTGAAGATCGCGCCCGACCTCGATGACGAACAGGTCAAGACGATTGCCGCTGCCCTGCTCAGGCACAACATGGATGGCGTTATTGCCACCAACACCACCATCGCGCGCGACGCGGTCAAGGGGCTGCCGCATGCGGAAGAGACTGGCGGCCTGTCGGGCCGGCCCGTGCTGGCTGCGTCGAACCGGGTAATCGGTGCCCTGCACAAGGAGCTTGGCGGCGCAGTGCCCATCATCGGCGTAGGCGGCATCCTGTCAGGCACGGACGCGAAAGCCAAAATGGATGCCGGCGCCAGCCTGGTCCAGCTCTATACCGGCCTGATCTACCGCGGGCCGGCGCTGGTACGCGAATGTGCAGCAGCACTCGCCGGCTGACTCTGAATACAACTACCAAGGAGACCCCCATGGAAAAGACACGCCTCGGCACCAGTGAACTCGAGGTATCGAAGATCTGCCTCGGCACCATGACTTTCGGGGAACAGAATTCGGAGGCCGAAGGCCACAGCCAGCTCGACTATGCGCTCGAGCGCGGCATCAACTTCATCGACACGGCTGAAATGTATCCGGTCATGCCGCGTGCGGAAACCACCGGTGCGACCGAGCGCATCATCGGCAGCTGGCTGAAAAAATCCGGACGCCGCCAGCAAGTGATCCTGGCGACCAAGATCGCCGGCCCGTCGCAGATGAAGTGGATACGCAACGGCGAGAACAATTTCGACCGCAAGAACATCCGGGCCGCGATCGAGTCTAGCCTGCAGCGGCTGCAGACCGACTACGTCGACCTGTACCAGCTGCACTGGCCCAGCCGCAATGTGCCCGTATTCGGCCAGCTCTTCTTCGACCCGCAGCGTGAGCGTCCCTGCGTGCCGATCGAGGAAACGCTGTCAGCGCTGAAGGAACTGGTCGATGAGGGAAAGGTGCGCCATATCGGCGTATCGAATGAGAGCGCCTGGGGTGTGGCCGAATTCGTGCGCATTGCCGAGCAGATGGGGCTGCCGCGGATTGTCTCGATACAGAACGCCTATCACATGGCCAACCGCCAGTTCGAGGGCGGCGTCGACGAAGCCTGCTATCGCAGCAACGTCGGCCTGCTCGCCTACAGCCCGCTGGCGTTTGGCCAGCTGACCGGCAAGTACATCGAGAACCCGAATGCGAACGGCCGCCTGACCATCTTCCCGCCGAACTGGAGCCCGCGCTACCTGCGCCCGCGTGTGGTGGAGGCGACAAGGCGCTACATGAAAATCGCGTCCGACCACGGGATGACGGTCACCCAGCTGGCGCTGGCCTGGTGCTACAGCCGGTGGTTCATCGCCTCGACCATCATCGGCGCAACCAGTATCGAGCAGCTTAAATATGACATCGACGCCTATTCAATCAGGCTGTCGGACGAGGTCGTGAAGGCGGTGAACGACGTCCATCTCGAATTCACCAACCCGGGGATGTAAGCACCGGCACTGGCCCGGGCGCCGCTGGCGGCGCCCGTCAGGCAGCCAGCAGCGGATACAGAATCACGCCCCAGGTGACCAGGGCAAACAGGAAACTCAGCATCACGGCCGCGCTGCCGAGGTCCTTGGCGTTCTTCGACAATAAGTGCCGGTCGAGCGACACGCGGTCCACTACGGCTTCGATGGCAGAGTTCAACAGCTCCACCACCAGCACCACCACCAGCACGCCGATCAGCGCAAGCTTCTCGAAGCGGGACACCGGCAGCAGCAGCGCAATCAGGACGCCGGGCACCGCAATCATCACCTCCTGCCGGAACGCATGCTCGTAACGCCAGGCGGTGCGCAGCCCGTCCAGCGAATAGAAAAAAGCGGAAAAGATGCGCTTGAAGCCGCTCTTGCTCTTGAATTCGCTGATTTGCTGCGGGCTGTCGGACATGGGTCGGGGAATCAGGAGGATCGTCGCTCTCGGTACAGCTCCCGGAAGGTCTTGCCCGAAGGAGCCGGCATGTCGCGATTATCAGTCCAACCGCCGGCGCCCGGCAATGAATGGATGATTTTTCCGCTGCCGCCCCAGAGCTTCAGCACCCGTGCGGCCATGCCGGTAGCAAAACGATAAAGCTTCGGTCGCTTCGCGAAGAAGGCCCAGACCTCGAATGCCACATATTCAAAGCGCGGGCGCAGGCCCTTCTTGAACTGTTTCTCGCGCAGCTTGCGCAGCAGGTCGGGCAGCGGGATCTTGACCGGGCACACCACGTGGCATTCGCCGCACAGCGTCGAGGCCTGCGGCAGGTCCATCGCGTTTTCGACACCGACATAAGACGGCGTCAGCACGCTGCCCATCGGACCCGGATAGACCCAGCCATAGCTGTGGCCGCCGATCTTCTGGTACACCGGGCAGTGGTTCATGCAGGCGCCACAGCGTATGCATCGGAGCATCTCTTCGAATTCCGATCCGACCAGGCCGGTGCGGCCGGCGTCGACCAGCACGAAATACATGTGCTCGGGGCCGTCCTGGTCATCGGTACCGCGGGGGCCAGTGAGCAGGGAGAAGTAGTTCGAAATCGATTGCCCGGTGGCCGAGCGCGGCAGCAGGCGCATCACGGTCGCGAGATCGGACAGCGTCGGCAGGACTTTCTCGATGCCCGTCACCACCACATGGACCTTCGGCGGCACGATGGTGCACATGCCTTCATTGCCCTCATTGGTGACCACCGCAACCGAGCCCGATTCGGCGATGATGAAATTGCCACCCGTGACACCCATGTCGGCCGACAGGAAATGCGGGCGCAGCACTTCGCGCGCTTCGCGTGTCATCTCCGGGATGTCGGTCAGGCGCGGCTTGTTGTGGACCTTGGCGAACAGGTCGGCAATCTCGTCCTTGTCCTTGTGGACCACCGGCGCAATGATGTGCGACGGCGCCTCGTTGTCATTGATCTGCAGGATGTATTCGCCGAGGTCGGTCTCGATCGGCGTCACGCCGACCGCCTCGAGCGCGCGGTTCAGCTGCATCTCCTCCGAGACCATCGACTTCGACTTGATGACCTTCTTCACATCATGCTTCTGCGCGATCTGCACCACCAGCTTCGACGCTTCCTCGGCGGTCTGCGCATACAGCACGGTCGCGCCGCGACGGGTCGCTTCCTGCTCGAAGGTCGCAAGCCACACGTCGAGGTTCTTGATGGCCCGCATGCGGCGTTCGATCGCGGCATCGCGGGTGCCTTCGAAGTCGTCGAGCTCAGTGATCGCGCTGGCGCGTGCGGTGACGAACTTGGTCGAAAGTTTTTTCAGGTTCTGCTGAAGGCGAACGTCGGCCAGTTTCTGGCCGGCGCGCGTCTTGAAATGCATGGACTGGACTTGCATCAGGCGTCTCCCGCGAGTACCTGGGCGACATGCAGCACCCGGGTAGTGTTGTCGCCGGTGCGGCGCAGCCGGCCTTCGATATTGAGCATGCAGCCGAGGTCGCCGAGCACCACCGCATCGGCACCGCTGGCATGGATGTTGTCGCACTTCTCGTCGACGATGGCTGTCGAAATCTCGCCGTATTTGACGGCAAACGTACCGCCGAAGCCGCAGCACTGGCGGGCCTGCGCCATTTCCTTCAGCTCGACGCCCTCGCGGCGGGCCAGCAGTTCGCGCGGCTGGCGCTGGACGCCAAGCTCGCGCAATCCGCAGCAGGAATCATGGTAGGTGACGGTGCCTTTGAAGGCCCCGGGCTGCGCGGCAGGCAGTTTGTCCAGCTTGGCCACGTTCGCCAGGAAGTCGGTCAGTTCAAAGACGCGCTCCTTGATTTTCGCGTACCGGGCCTGGAGGCCGGCGTGCCCGTCGAACAGGTCGTCGTAATGAGTTTTGACAGTGCCGCCGCAGGAGCCGGACGGGATCACGATGTAATCGAAGCCCTCGAACTCGTCGAGGAACTTGGCGGCCAGTTCGCGCGCCGCGTCCTTGTTGCCGCCGCTGTATGCAGGCTGCCCGCAGCATGTCTGGTTCTCGGGCACCACCACTTCGCAACCAGCCGCCTCGAGCAGCCGAAGTGTGGAGAAACCGATTTCCGGACGCATCACGTCCACCAGGCAAGTCACCATCAATCCAACACGCATGAAATTTTCCTGTTCCGATGCAGTTTTCTGAAGTGCCAATTATCCGATGACTGAACCACTATTCGAACAAATGACAGGGATGAAATAAATTTGAGGAATAACGGTGTCGCGTGAAGCCGATGCACCGGTGACGGTGGGCACATCCCTGTCGGGGGCCGGTACCGCGAAAATCTGGCGGGATGACTTGTAGCGGCTTTTCGCATTGTGGTATAACGACCGCATTGCGTTGCACCAATTCACATAATGAAACCTGATTCTCCTGCCGCCTCCGACAAAACGTCGATTCAGGTCATCGAACGGATGATAACGCTGCTCGACGCGCTCGCCGAACATCCGGATCCGGTCAGCCTGAAAGCCTTGTCTGCTGCCACTGGCCTGCATCCATCGACCGCACACCGCATCCTGAATGACATGGTCGCCAAGCGCTTCGTCGACCGCGCCGAACCGGGCAGCTACCGGCTGGGCATGCGACTGCTCGAGCTCGGCAACATCGTCAAGAGCCGGCTGAATGTGCGCGAAGCGGCGCTTTCGTTCATGCAGGCACTGCACCGCAAGACCCAGCAGACGGTCAACCTGTCGGTACGGCAGGGAGACGAGATCGTCTACATCGACCGCGCGTTTTCGGAGCGATCGGGCATGCAGGTGGTGCGGGCTATCGGCGGCCGGGCGCCGCTTCACCTGACGTCAACCGGCAAGCTGTTCCTGTCGGTCGACGATACCAAGGCGGTACGCTCCTACGCGACCCGCACTGGCCTGGCAGGGCACAACAAAAACTCGATTACCGATCTCGTGAAGCTCGAACGCGAGCTCTCGCTGGTGCGAGCGCGCGGCTATGCGCGTGACAACGAGGAACTCGAACTGGGCGTGCGCTGCATGGCGGCAGGTATTCGCGATGATGCCGGTCGCCTGGTTGCCGGCCTGTCGATTTCGGCACCGGTCGACCGCCTGAAAGACGAGTGGCTGGAAGACCTGATCGCGACCGCCAATGACATTTCCTCGGTGCTGGGTTTCCGACCCGCAGAAATCGCCTGATTCACCCGGCGGCCGTCGCAAACAAAAAAGCGAACCCTCGGGTTCGCTTTTTTGTTGATCGGGGGCAGCTCAGCTGCGCTTGGCGGTCCGCTCGGACATCACCGACGCGCCACGATTCTCCAGCCACTTGCGGATGCGGCCCGCATCGGCGAGGCGCGAATGCTTGCTCTTCGAATCGAGGAAGATCATCACGACCGGTCGGCCGGAAACATGCACCTGCATCACCAGGCAACGGCCTGCTTCGGAAATGTAGCCCGTTTTTTGCAGGCCGATTTCCCAGTCCGGTCGTTCGATCAGGCCATTCGAATTGCGATATTCAAGGGTGCGGCCGCCTGGATCGACGGCATAGCGGCTGTCAGTCGAGTACTGGCGAATCAGCGGGTGCTGATAGGCAGCGATCACCAGCTTGGCGAGATCGCGGGCGCTCGAGACATTGGCGCTGTTGAGCCCGGTCGAATCGGCAAAGCGCGAACTGGTCATGCCGAGCTCACGCGCCTTGTCATTCATTGCAGCGACAAATGCGCGAATGCCACCCGGGTAATGACGCCCGAGTGCTGAAGCGGCGCGGTTTTCGGAGCTCATCAGCGCAATGTGCAGCATGTTCGCGCGCGACAGCTGCGAGCCTACGCGCAGGCGGGAATGGCTGAACTTCTCGCGGTCGACATCTTCTTCGGTGACGGTCAGGATTTCATCGAGATCCTGGCTGGCTTCGACG
>JAIXTG010000031.1 GCA_027484285.1 Oxalobacteraceae bacterium
ATCGCAATCATCCTCATGGATTCATCAAAAAATTGAGCGTGTTCGCTCACCGACGAATCTGGGTTCCAAATTGCCGAACATAGTTCTGTGTGTACAGACAATTTCCTGATTTCAATGGCCAAGCGCCGTTTTTAGGCAACAAAAAAGGGAGCCGAGGCTCCCTTTCCTAAGGGCGGGGAAATAACCAGGATTTCGCTCTTCCCAGCGGGAAGCTGGCCAGCAGCGGCACCGGCCGGCCGGCGGTCTCCCGTCCGCACGGCCGTTCCGCCAGCCGCCAGAGCCCCGCCGAGTGGCAGGCACAGTCGCCCCGGGAAGTTTAGAACTTGCCGTTTGCATTCCTCCATTCTGGGCGCGGCGGGATGGTTTCAATCGTGTCCCAGTGCTCGGCAATCTTGCCGTTCTCTACCCGGAACAGGTCATAGAACGCGGTCGGCTTGCCACCGAACTCGCCTTCGCTGGCCACGAGCACGAAATCGCCTTCACCCAGCACGCGATGGATACGATCGTACCGGATTGCCACGCCCTGGCTGGCCAGCGCCTGCAAGGCGGCCGACAGGCCCGAGAGTCCATCGGCGATCTGCGGGTTGTGCTGAAGGTAGCGGTCACCGTCGAAGTATCCGGCCAGCCTGTCCATCCGGCCATTGACCAGGATGTCGTCGACGAATCCGCGCACCCGCTCCTTGTTGGCCTCTGTCCTGTCGAGGTCGGTTGCCACGCCGGGGCCGTCCGTCATCGATCGGCCGCTCGGATTGGCTTGTGCCGGTGTCGGCTGCAGGTTGTCCCAGTGCTCGACAATCTTCCCGTTCTCGAAGCGGAAAATGTCAAAGCCGACCTTCGGGCCGAAGAAATCGTATTCGGTATGCGTGAACACGTAATCGTCGTCCGCGAACACCCGGACGGTGTTGACCCGTGCGCTCCCCTTTGGCAACTGCGCCAGTACTGCCCCGAAGCCCGCGAGGCCATCGCCAACGGCGAGGTTGTGCTGGATGTACTTGTCATGGTTGATCGCGGCGACCGGCGCGGCGTCCCCGGTCTCGATGCTTTTCAACAGGTCGACAACCTGTTGCTTGCGTGATGCGTTCATGGTGTTCTCCTTCGGCTGGTTGGCGGCAGCGACTGACAGGCACAGCAGCAGGCTGCAGGCTGTTGCCGTGCGTGACAGTGCGGAACGCGAAATAGGTTGAAACATCCGGACTCCATGGTGGGGGGGGCGGCCAGTCATGCAGGTGTATCGGTACACCATCTGCTGTCGTGATAATTTTATGCATTTGCCCCCGCAGGAAAACGGTAACAACCCAGAGGGATAATGGTAAAAACGCGCCAATCAGGGAAAGGCAGGCCGGCCGATGCCAGGTCGATCCTGCGGATTCGCTACCGTCCGCCGTCGGCCTACGTGCTGGATCTCGAAGTGCTGTCGGCGCAGGACTTGCGCCGCCGCATCGACCATGCCGAACTGCACGCCGCGCACCGGGTCGAGTTTTACCTGCTGGTCTGCATCAGCGCCGGCAAATGCAAGCACACGATCGACTTTGCGCCGGTCGAGGCGAAGGCCGGCACCGTGCTGCTGATCCGCCCGGGGCAGGCGCAGCGCTTTGACCTGCAGTCGAACTGGGAAGGATGGCTGGTCATTTTCAGGCCCGAATTCCTGCTGCCGCGGCAGGCAACGGCGGCGCTTTCGGAGGTACAGATGGTCGAGGTGCTGGCAGCGCTGCCCGCCTGCCGGCAGCTCGAACGCAAGCCGTTTGCTGCAATGCTGGCCACGATCATGCAGATGCGCGCCGATGTGCAGGCCGCGGGCAGTGCAGCTGAATTGCAGGGATTGTTGCGGCACCAGTTATGCGCCCTCCTGCTGCGGCATATGGTGTCCAGCAAGCCATTCCATGCGGCACAGGCCGCCGCGCCTGCCAGCTGGCAGCGCTATAAGCGTTTCGAGCAATTGCTGGAGAAGAAATTCCCGCACTGGCATGCGGTCGGCGATTATGCGAGCCAGCTCGGCTGTTCGCAGCGCAGCCTGACGCGTTCGGTAGCGGAGATTGCCGGGCAATCGGCAAAGGCGGTCATCATGGCAAGGATCAACCTCGAGGCAAAGCGGCTGCTGGCGCACACCACACTGCCGGTCGCCGCAATTGCCGATCAGCTCGGCTTCGACGAGGTGACGAATTTCGTGAAGTTCTTCAGGCGTGAGGCGGGGTGTCCGCCCGGGGAATTCCGCCACCGCGCGCTGGCCCTGAGCCCGCCATCCTCGAACGACTGACAGGCTCAGGCAGCGTTGCGACCCGCAGGCTTCCTGCGACGGCCGCTGCAGGCCGCGTAACGGACGCGGCGCTGCAGGGCCCGGGGAAGCGGGTCGATCGGATCAGGCCTTGGTGCGACCAATCAGGAAGCTGGTCAGCAGCGGCACCGGCCGGCCAGTGGCCCCCTTGGCCGCACCGCTCTTCCACGCGGTACCGGCGATGTCGAGGTGCGCCCACGCGTACTTGCGGGTGAAACGCTCGAGGAAGCAGGCGGCCGTGATCGAGCCGCCCGGCGGGCCGCCGATGTTGGCGATGTCCGCGAAGTTGGATTTCAGCTGCTCCTGATAGGCATCCTCGATCGGCATCCGCCACGCGGTGTCATTGGACGCCTTGCCGGCCGCCAG
>JAIXTG010000112.1 GCA_027484285.1 Oxalobacteraceae bacterium
ACGGTGATTTCCGTAAGAAAGCGGCACATGCAGCTTCAGCGCGGGACCATCCAGTGCTGCCAGCTTTTGAAGAACCTCGAGGTGGTGGTTGGACGGATCCGCGGAATTCCCGACCAGGATATTCACTACCCTCAGCGGCGTCTGCCGCAACGGGTTTTCCCGCAGGCCGCGCAAGGCTTCAGGAAACAGATTGCTCGGGTAAACGAAGCACTCCTCATGCAGGCCGCGGGCTCCGTACCATTGCCTCGCGCGCTCCACGTCACCAGCCACATGGGTCACCAGATAGCCGATGCGCGGGACGACGAACCGCCGCATCCGCTCGCGCACGGCGACCGCCAGGGATTTCCTTTTTTTCAGCTTGTCTTTGTACAGGTCGCCTCCCCAGATCACCCAGAAGCATTTCGGCAGCACCCACGGCTGCAGCATGAGGAAAAACAGCAACGCACTGCCGAACAGGCCGTGGATGATGATTCTCTCTGCACCCTGTATCTCGCGCAGCAGGCGCAGGAACTTCGCGAGCCGTCGCCCCTGGTGGAATACATACAGGTTCGCACGGGGTGCCGGAACGAAGGGACCGGGCGATCCCTTCAGAAAAAAGGAATGTGCGGAAGCGTCGAAATGCCGTTCAACCAGATCGATGAATCCGGGATTGAATTTTTCGACTCTCATGATGTGCACGATGCGATGCATGCGCTCTCCGGAAGGAAGGCTGTGAATCAGGCCAGCGCCTTGTCGAGCGCATCGACAATGCGGTGCTGCTGTTCCGGAGTCAATCCGATCCACATCGGCAGGCGAATCAGCGACTCTGAGAGGGTGTCGGTCACTTCCATCGTCGAACCTAGGCGCCCGAAGCGCTTTCCACCGGGCGAGGAATGCAAGGGCACGTAATGAAACACGGCGTATATGTCCTGCCCTCGCAAGGCATCGAGCACCTCTTGCCGGCGCTTGCCCGGCCGCAGCAGGACGTAATACATGTGGGCATTGTGCGAGCAATCTTCCGGCACCACCGGGCGCCGGAGCACACCGTCTGCCTCCAGCCGTTCGCACAGCGCGTGATAGCTGCGCCAGAGGTTCATCCGTTTCTCGGTGATGCTCTCGGCTTCCTCGAACTGGGCCCACAGGAAGGCTGCCGTCAGTTCGCCCGGCAAATAGGACGAGCCGATATCCTGCCAGGTGTACTTGTCGACTTCCCCGCGGAAGAAGCGGCTGCGATCCGTGCCCTTCTCGCGAATGATCTCGGCCCGCTGGATGAAATCCGGATGATTGACCAGCAAAGCGCCGCCCTCGCCGGCAATCACGTTTTTTGTTTCGTGGAAGCTGAAGGCGCCCAGGTCGCCGATTGATCCGAGGGCTTTGCCTTTGTATGCCGACATTACGCCCTGCGCGGCATCTTCAACGACCGGCAAGCGGTGACGTGCAGCGATATCGAGAATGGCGTCCATGTCACAGGCCACGCCAGCGTAATGCACGACGACGATCGCCCGCGTACGGGAAGTGATGGCCGCCTCGATCCGGGTTTCGTCGATGTTCAGGGTGTCCCGCCGTATATCGACGAAAACCGGCACCCCGCCGCGCAGCACGAAGGCATTTGCCGTCGACACGAAAGTGAAGGAAGGCATGATGATTTCATCGCCCGGCCCGATATCGAGCAGCAGCGCGCACATTTCAAGCGCCGCCGTGCAGGAATGCGTGAGCAGTGCCTTTCGCGCTTGGGTGCGGGCTTCCAGCCAGTGATGGCATTTTTTGGTGAACGGCCCGTCACCCGCCAGCATGTTGCCGAATTTTGCCTGGGCGATGTAATTCAGCTCTTTGCCGGTCATGTACGGCCGGTTGAATTCAATTTTTCTGCTCGGCGTATTCATCAATCGTAGGTAGAGGGGAAGGTGCGGCGAACGTCCAGAAAACCGGCTCGCCCGGCAGGGTGTCCTTCAGCAAGCCGCGCGGGGAACAGGCAATTCAACGGACTCCATGGATGGGTGACTCTTCAAACGGCAAAAAAATCTTCGGCGCATGAACGGCTTGCAGATTGCAGTGCCGGCGAAAGCAGGACATTCGGGTATTAACCGCGAATATTGCAAAATAGACATTGATCATCCGCAGAAGTTGCCCGGCCTCGAAAGGCAACGAAAAATCGCACCTGATTCCTATACGGCAAAATCTGCGGCAAAGTGAGGGGCAAAAACGTTTGATTTCGGACAAGCCCTGTTACGCGTTACCATGCGGAATCTAAAGACCCCATCTTTCCGCATGTTCAATTCCAAACCGGTTTTTCCCTACAGTCCCCTGGCTGCACTTGGCTCACTGATCCGGCTTCGGCCGCTTCGCCTGCTCAATTTCCTCTTCACGCAGCGGGTCAGGGGTTTCACCGTGCCTGACGAACCCTGTTTCGACTCGGCAGAAAGCACTGCCTGGTTTCGCTCGGCATTGCTGGCTTCAAAGGCCTATGTGGAGTTCGGTTCCGGTGGCTCGACTTTCCTTGCGGCGCGCGAGCGGATTCCTTTCGTGGCAATCGACTCGGACCGCTTCTTCCTCGGTTCGGTGCGGGCAAAGATTGCCGCTGCCGGCCTGCTGGATGAAAACCGCCAGGAGTTTCGTTATGTGGACATCGGGCTAACCGGGCCCTGGGGAAAACCCGTCGTCCCCCTACCGCCGTCGGCAGCACGTCTGGAAGCATTCCGGCAGTATTCCGCCCCGCCGGCACAATGCGTGGCCGGCCGTTTCACGCCCGACCTGGTTCTGGTGGATGGCCGCTTCCGCGTCGCGTGCGCACTGAAGATGCTGCAGTTGCTGGAGAACCGAACCGGCTGGACCCTGGTGAT
>JAIXTG010000276.1 GCA_027484285.1 Oxalobacteraceae bacterium
CTGCTGGTCGCGTTCGGCATCATGGTCAGCATCCCGATCATCATCTGGGGCAGCTCGCTGGTGCTGAAACTGATGACGAAACTGCCGGTGGTGATCACCCTCGGCGCAGCGCTGCTCGGTTATCTCGGCGGCGCCATGATCTCGAAAGACATTGCGGTCGCTGCCGCGGCGACCGAGCTGCTGCCGCAGAGCCTGATGGGCCTGCGCGATGTCGGCGTGCGGCTGAGCCTGACCGGCATCGCCGGCGCGATCATCGTGGTCAGCGCAGCGCACTGGCTGAAGCAGCGTGCGGCCGGCGCACGGCGTGCGGACGAGCGTACTGCCGGCGAACAGCCCTGACGCGTCAGCCCAGCCAGGACAGCAGGCCGATCAGGGCGGCGAAGGCCAGCACCGATGCCAGCAGCACCAGCGTCAGCGGGCGGTCGACCGGCGCCGGCTCCGGCAATTCGGACAGGCGGGTGTCGAGGCTGTCGGCATGCTCCGAGAGCCGGTTGAATTTGCGGCGCGTGCGTTTCACTGCCGCGAGCGTCCGCCTGAGGCGTTCGGGATCCATTGCCTGAAATTTCTTGAAATAAGGCGGGCCTAGCCCTCGAGCAGCAGCCGTTCGCCCGGCAGCCCGAAGGCGGACGGGTCGAGGTCGGAGCGCAGCCGGTAAGCCAGCCGCGCCGACTGGCCCGGATCGATGTAGACCGCATCGAACAGGTCGGCAGTGGCCTCCGGCACGGTCGGCAGTGCGCGCCAGCCATGAGCGACCGCCTGCTGCAGCCCCACGACTTCATCCGCAGCCAGCATCACCGGCACCGCATCCGGCGCGGGTGTCCAGACCACGCCCACCGGCGAGGGCGTGTCGCCAAAGCCGAGAAAGCGCGCCAGCGACACCACCGTGAGCACGCTGCCGCGCCACTGGGCGTGCAGGCGATCCACGCCATCCTGTGCGGCGCGCGCCTCCTGCGTGACGATTTCGTGCACGCCGGAGGCATCGAGCATCAGGTAGACCGGTCCGGCGCGCAGTTGCAGGTAGAGCGCCATGGCTAGTTCGGCAAGGCGGCAGGCGCAGCCGACGGCAGCGTCGCCGGGGCATCGTCGCCGATGTTCTCGGCCAGCCGGTAGATGGCGCCGCAATCCAGGATCAGTACCACCCGGCCGTCGCCGAGGATGGACGCGCCGCCCACGCCCGGCAGTTCGGTCAGGCGCGGATGAATGTCCTTGCTGAACAATTCATGCCGGCCCAGCACCTCGGTCACCGAAATGCCCAGCATGCGCTGGGAATCCGACAGCACCACCGCATAGCGATGCGCATCGCCCGCCTTGCCGCGCGAATAGCCGAGCAGGTCGTCCAGCCGCGCGATCGGCAGGAAGCTGCCGCGCAGCAGGATGGCCCGCCGTCCCTTCACTGACTGGATGTCCTCGTCGCTGATCTCGATCACCTCGGCGACATAGCGCGCCGGAATCGCCAGCGTCTGGTTTGCCACGCTCACCAGCAGCACTTCCTGCACGGCGGCCGACAGCGGCATGAACATGGCGAACGAGGTGCCGCGGCCGACCGTCGAGTCGAGGTGAATATTGCCGCCCAGCCGCATGATGTTGGTGCGCACGACATCCATGCCGACGCCGCGGCCGGAGGTCTCGGTCACCACTTCGGCGGTCGAGAAGCCGGGCCGGAAGATGAACTTCAGGATCTCGTCGATGCCCATGGTCTGGCTGTCTTCCTCGCGCACCAGTCCGCGCTCGACCGCCTTGCGCCGCACCTTCTCCGGGTCGATGCCGCGGCCATCGTCGATCACGCGGATCACCACGCGCGCGCCCTGCTGTTCGGCCTGCACGCGAATGGTGGCCTCTTCCGGCTTGCCGACCGCCCGCCGCTCGGCCGGCGTCTCGATGCCGTGGTCGACGCTGTTGCGGATCATGTGCAGCAGCGGATCGGAGAGCGACTCGACCATGGCCTTGTCGATTTTCACATCCTGTCCGCTCAGCTCCAGCCGCACCGCCTTGCCCTGGCTCTGCGCAAGGTCGCGCACCATGCGCGGCAAGCGCTTGAACACCAGGTCGACCGGCACCACGCGCAACTCCATCACCCCGTCCTGCAGGCGCGACAGCGCCCCCTGGATCTGGGCCTCGACCTCGGCCATCCGGCGCGACTGGTCATCCACCAGGTCCAGCAGCTTCTGGAGGCCCGCATGGTCGTCGAACTCGTTGCGCAGCGACTGCAGCAGCTCGCGCTGGCGGCGGTCGCCGATCAGGTGCGACAGCTGGCCGCGGATAATCACCATTTCGCCGATCTGGTTCATGAAATGGTCGAGCGTCTCGCCCGGTACCCGGATGAAATTCGATCCGGCACCGCCGATCGGCACGCCCGTGGGCGGATTGGCCGGCGGCTGCGCTGCCGGCTTCGGAACCGGCGGCGTCGCCGCACCGGTCGTCGCAGGGGATGCGGGCGACGCAGGCGCTGCGGCCGGCGCTGCCGACGGACTGGCCGCGGCTGCCGGGGCAGCGCCCGTGCCCTCGCCCTGCAGGCCGGCAGTCGACGACAGCTTCAGATAGCCCTGTCCCTGGTCGATCGCGTCGAGCTCCTGCTGGATCGTCGCGCGATCGGCAGCCGAGAAGAACAGGATTTCATACCAGTTCTCATCCTCGAGGAACACCGAGCGATTGCTGATGATGGTGCCGCGCGTCTGTATCCACTCGATGAAAGCCGACGCCAGCCGCTCCGAGGACTCGAGATGGGCATCGATCACATAGGCCATCGAGCCGGCGTCGAGCAGTTCGCCGATCTGCCGGATGTTCTCCGGCGTCAGCAGGTCGACCAGCGGCTGCGGCAGGTTCAGTTTGCCGGCCAGTTCTTCCTGGCTGGCCTTGGATTCACCGCCGCCGCTGCGCTGCCACAGGTAGCCCTGGATTTTCTGGTTGATGGCCGACACCCGCTCGGACGCGACCAGCTCGGCAAATTTTTCCGCGTTCGGTGCCAGCGAAAATTCGCGGATGGTCGCGATTGCCTCGGTGGTGATCGCCACCAGCTGGCGATGGTCGGCGCCCGCCTGCTCGTCGCGCCGGAACACGTCCGACAGCAGCAGCGGCAGGTTGAAATAGACGTCGTTGAACTTGGTATTCAGGTACTCGTGCACGCGCGAGAAGGCCGCGCCGATCCGGTGGCATGCGTCGCGATCGGCAGGGTCGACCGCCGGCAGCTGGGAGGCGATCCCGTCCAGCATCGAGACCAGGCTCTTCTGCAGCGTCGTCTCGAGGATATTGCCGAGTTCAGCCTCGCCGAAGGAACTGCCGCTGACCTCGCCCAGCTGGCGCAGGTCGGCGATGAAATCGACGATGCTGTTGACGATGCGCCCGCTGTCGAATGCCGCCGCTGCCGACTCCGGCAGCGCATCGATGATGGCGCGGATGTCTTTCGACAGGCCGTTGTACTGCAGCTTCTGGGTCGAGCGCACCATCCAGGCCAGCGGCTTGCGGATGTCGTTGGCGACCTGGAACACCAGTTCCGGATCATCCTTGGACGCCACCGACGAAGCCAGCAATTCAAGCAGCGGAATGCCGTTGCGCACCATGCGGAAGAACACTTCCTGCTCGCGCGCCAGCGGCTGCGGATCGGGCTTGGCTGCCGCTGCAGGAGCGGCAGGCGCCGGTGCTGCCGGCGCAGCCGCGGCCGGCGGTGCGGCATCGGCCGCCGGAGCGGCGGGC
>JAIXTG010000378.1 GCA_027484285.1 Oxalobacteraceae bacterium
CTATTCGACCACAGACGGCCGTTGTCCGCTCACCACGCAATTCGAAATCACTGCATGAAGCGACAAGTGTCGTGCCAAAAGCAAGGCAACGACTGTCGACAGGCAACGTGTTTTGCCTACGATCGGGTTCCCTTCATTAATAAGAAAGGACTTAACCATGAAAAAAATCAATGCAGCGCTCGCACTGGCGTTCGGTGGCTTGCTGTCGGTTAGCCATCCGGTGCTGGCCGCAACCGCGTCTGCCGAACTGCAAGTTACTGCCACCGTGCCTGCCAGCTGCTCGATCACGACTGCCCCCGTCAACTTTGGTAACTATGATCCGACGGCACAGAACGATACGCTGGCAACCGGTACCGTCACCGTCACATGCGTTCGGGGGACTGCACTCTCCGTGGCACTCGACGGCGGCAAGAACCCGGGCGCCAACGCCGGCGAACGTGCAATGACGACCAGTGCAGACAGCACGGCCAAGCTGGCCTACTACCTGTACAAGCCCGCCGAAGGCTCGAGCAGCTGTGACGGCCGTGAAACTGTGTCGTGGGGCGCCAGCGATACAGACCGTCTCGCAATCACTTCAACCACGATCAGCCAGGCCACCAGCTACAGCGTCTGCGGCAAGGTAACCCAGCAGCAGGACGTCCCGGCCGGAACCTATCAGGACATGGTCACGGCCACGGTTCATTTCTGATACTCGCCCAACCGGAGGACGAGCACGTCACGCCCGGCCTCCGGGCAGGAACTCAATGAGCACATTCATCCAGACCATCGCATGGCTAGCGGCGGCCATCCTGCCATGCCTGACCCATGCCGGTTCATTTTCGATCAACCCGGTGCGAATCGAACTTTCCGGCACTCGGCCGACAGCACTCGTGCAGGTTAAAAACACGGGGGATGCGCCCGTCACCGTCCAGTTGTCGACCCTCGCCTGGTCGCAGGCTGGCGGTGAGGATCACATGGAGCGAAGCCGGGATTTACTCGCCACGCCGCCCGTATTCACGCTGGCACCCGGTGCGGTTCAGGCCGTCCGGGTGGGCGCGCTGCGCAAGCCTGACCCGGCCACCGAGTCGACCTATCGGCTGCTGCTGCAGGAAATCCCGTCGGCAAATCCGCCGGTGCTCAATGGACTGCAGGTGGCGCTCAATGTCAGCGTGCCGGTGTTTCTGGCTGCGGTACGCCCGGTAGTGCCGCGCGTTGAGGCCCGCCTGCGCAGGGACGGCGAGCAGGAGTTCATGCTGCGCCTGTCGAACCAGGGGGGAGCGACTGCACACTTTCTGAACCTGGCCTTGATCAGCAAAGAGGCGCCGGAGAAGGTGGTCGCAACGCACGCTGCCGCGGTCTATGTGCTTCCGGGCCAGGCCCGTGAACTCCGCTTCCGGTCATCCATGCCGGAGACAGGCCATCCACTGAAGGTCAGGGCGGAAACCCGTCCCGGTCCGATTGAATTTGATGTCCTGCCGTCCCTGCCATGAAGCCTGCCGGGTCATGCGCTTCGCGAAGGGGATTCTTCAGCTGTTGCGCTACCTGCGATCGGCTTTGGCCTTTCTGTTGCTGCCGTTGTGTTCCGCAGCGGCTGACTCGCTGCCGCCTGACCACGAAGCGTTGATGCTCGCACTGCGCATCAATCGGCAGGCCATCACGGAAGCGATGCCGGTACTACGCTCGCCGGATGGCGTATGGCTGCTGCCAGTCAATGCGTTACGCAGTGCAAACCTCCGCGTTCCGGAAGCCCCGTCCCTGCGATTCAACGATATGGAATACCTCGCCCTGAATGCCTTCGGCGTCAATCGGGTCGAGTTCGACTCTGCACGCCAGATGCTCGAGATCGAGTTTCGTCCGGAGCAATTCGTTCCGATTTCCTTACTTGCACGTCCCCTGCCGGATCACGGAACACCCTCCGCCGGCGCAGGTGCTTTCGTGAATTACCAGTTCACGCTCGACCGCACGCCCATCGGTACCGGTGTCAGCCTGTTCGCCGAGGGCGGGGTGGCAGTCGGCAGCGGCGTAGCGTTGAGCAGCCACGGCTTCATAGACCGACCCGGTCTCGGTAGCGAAGCAATCCGGCTGGAATCCAGCTACACCCGGGATGATCCGGGGCAGATGGCGAGGCTTCGCGTCGGTGATTCAATTTCACGCCCTGCAACCGGCCTGGGACGACCGGTACGGTTTGCCGGGCTGCAGTGGGGAACCAACTTCCTGAGCCGCCCGGGAATGATCACGATGCCGGTGGCAATTCTGTCAGGGCAGGCAGCGCTACCCTCGACCGTCGACTTGTATGTCGACAACGTGCTGCAGGCGCGGCGTCCGGTGCCGCCCGGACCTTTTTCAATTACCAGCGCGCCGCTGGTAACCGGGGAAGGCGAGGTACTGCTGAAAATCACCGACCTGGCCGGGCAGGAACAGATCATCAGCCAGCGTATTGTCACGAGCACCGCCTTGCTTGCGCCGGGCCTCACCGATTATTCGGTTGAAATCGGCGCACTTCGCCAGAACATCGGCCTCAGCAACGACGGGTACGGTGACGGCTTTGTGTCCGGCGGCTGGCGGCACGGCTTCAGCGACCGGCTGACTGTGGAAGCAGGGGCCAGCATCCAGCAGGGCGGCCGGACGGAAATGCTGAACGGAATTGCCATGGCAGTGCCAAGGCTGGGCATTGTCAATGCTGCCAGCGGATTCAGTCGCAGTGAGCGGGGCAATGGCATGCAACTGGTGTTGGGCTTCGAGCGCCGCACCCGTGATTACAACTTCACGTGGCGTTCCCAGCGGGCCAGCGACGATTACCAGCCGCTCGGATTCGGAGTCGGCCAGATGGTGCGCCGGCTGGACAGTGTGTTCTACGGCCACCGCATCGGCGCACTTGGGCGCCTCGGCCTGTCGTTCACCCGCCAGCAACGGCAGGATGCCGATCCGGTATCTATTTCCACTGTCAGCTTCAGCACCCGGCAGACTGACTGGGGCAGTCTGATTCTGTCGCTGGCACAGACGCGTACCGCAACCACCGAACACTCACTCAGCCTGTTCTGGGTGAAAAGCCTCGGGCGGAATACGAGCATCAGCGCCTCCCACCTGCAACGGTCGAATGGTCCGGCTCAGGACGCGATACATCTGCAGCAGAACATGGCCCCCGGTGAAGGCTGGGGCTACCGGCTGCAGGCTGCCCGCGAGGCACCCTTGCAGGCAAGCGTGTTCGGGCAGAACAGTTTGGGCAGCGCACGCCTCGATGTTGCCGAACTTGATGGGGAAACCAGCGTGCGTGCCGGAATCGGCGGCGGCATCGCCTTGCTTGACGGGCAGTGGTTCATGTCGCGACGAGTCGAAACCAGCTTCGGCATGGTCAGCGTCCCGGGATTCCCGAATGTCCGCGTCTATGTCGACAACCAGCTGGCCGGCCGTACCAATGCCCAGGGCTTTGCGCTGTTGCCGCGGCTTCATCCGTACATCAGGAACAATGTATCGGTAGAGCCCCTCGACTTGCCGCTGGATGCGCAGATCGATGCCGTGAAGATGCAGCCTGTACCGGCCTGGCGATCCGGCGTACGCGTCGATTTCCCGATCAGGAGAATCCGGTCGGCCACACTGGACCTTGTCCGGGAAGACGGTTCGCCCGTACCGCTGGGCGCCAGCGTAACGCGGGGTGCAGGAGACAGTTTCGTCGTCGGCCACGAGGGATTGCTCTATCTGACAGGCGTGGGCTCCGACGATGTGCTGAACGCCTCATGGCCCGACGGAAACTGCATGGCGGTAATCACCGTCCAGCCTCTGCCGGACAGCGTGCCTCATCTCGGTCGCGTCAACTGCCTCAAGGGTAAAGCGCAGCCATGAGTCGGGGCGTCAGCATCCTGCTGCGGTCAATGTTGCTGGCGACTTGCCTGATGACGCAGCACGCGTATTCAATGCATTGCATGCTAGCCAGCGCGCCTCGGCTGGTATTTGGCCAATATGATCCGCATGCCGGGAGCCTGAGTGCGCAGACGCTGCTTTCCATCGAGTGCACGCCCGCATTCGACGGCGAACCGCTCGACCTGAACGTCGGACTGGCAGGTGCCCCGTCAGCGCCGCTCACACTACTGAATCCCGCGACCGGGGAGACGCTTGCCTTTGGTCTCTACCGGGATCCCGCGCACGTTCAACCTGTCGACTGGCAGAGCCTGCTCTCGCTTCAAACCAATTTGCGGTCGACCTCCACGATGTCACTACCGCTGTATGCGCGTATACCTGCAGGACAGAACGTATTGGTCGGCGAGTATCAGCTCAGCCTGACGCTCCTTCTCGACTATTGATCCGTGCTCATGACTTCGACGGCTTGCTGCTGACCACCCTCGGATGTCCGCTAGTGCCTACCGTCTGCAGGCTGACCGGCCGGCGCCAGACACGCGATATGTAATCAAGCACCCGTTCGGCGCGCGGGATATCAAGGCCTCGACCATCGTCCCGGTATTCATGCACCAGTTCCAGGCTGCCGTCGACATGCATTTCTGCCACAGCGACGCGCGGCGCTCCGTAATTGAACTTGGGCGCAAGGATCGCTTCGCGAATTGCATGGATGTCTTTCTCGGCGATCCGTATGCCGCCTTCGTGGTCGGCTTCGTACACGAAGAGGTCGAGCTTTTCTGCCAGCTCCTTCGTCAGATAATTGCGGACGAAACCGAAGTCATCTTCATCTCGGCAGATTTCGCGCGCACGCGCGATCCCGTGCCGCTCGATGATGTCTTCCCAGATCGAGAAGCCGAGATGATACGGGTTGATTGACAGCGACAGCTGGTTGTCGGCTGCGAACGGTCGCACGACGTCGGAGTGGGCCTTGATCGCCGAAACGTACAAATCGGACGGGAGAAAATCCGCCTCCCTGAGCAGCCGCGCATGCCAGTACGATGCCCAGCCCTCGTTCATGATCTGGCAGGCAAATACAGGATAGAAGTAGAACGACTCTTCCCGGACAGCGAGAAAGATGTCGCGCTCCCAGCCTTCCATGTCCGGAGCATGGTTTGCGATAAACCAGAGCAAATCGTACTCGGGGCTGGGCGGCACGGCCGGCCGATGCCGTGCATCCGGTACCGGCGGTGCGCTCTCGCCCGGTAGTTGATGAAAGCGCGCGGAAAACCCATTGGGGGGTTCATGGCCTGCAGCAGCCGCACGTGTGGCGTAGGGAAGGCGATGCAAGGGCTGGTTGATATCGACATGCGGCTCCAGCGCGAGCGCTGCATCGAGGATCGCCTCGACGCGCTCTTGCCCGTGCTCGGCCAGTGCCATTTCAATCGTATGCGCACGCTCGGC
>JAIXTG010000312.1 GCA_027484285.1 Oxalobacteraceae bacterium
CCAAGCTGAGCTTTAGCGATTGCCCTGCATTGCATCCTCACGGCTTCATCGTGTTCATGCGGGGAGTCGTCGATGCGCAGGATCATCGCGCTGAAGAAAAAGCCGCCGACAGGCAAGCGTGACTACCGTCCGCGCCGCGTCTGGACGCTGCAGCAGAAAATCGAAATCCTGGACTATGCAGACCAGTCGAGCACCGTGCAGGCCGCGCGCCAGTACGACGTTGACATCCGGCTGATATTCAAATGGCGAACCGACCATCGGAACGGCATGCTGGCCCAGCGGACATGGCGAACCACCGAACGCAGAAAGCGGGGCACCGCCGGCGAGATCACCGCGGAGAGCGAGGCGGTGGATGAGGGGTCGTGACGTCGACTGGCCTGCCGGCCGGCGCGCTGGCCGGCGATGACGGGCATGCCGCAGGCGAGGCTTCAGTCCTCCAGGGGCTTGAATACCGGACGATCGTCTGCCGACATCCAGCGTCGACAGACGTCGGACAGTTCATCGGGCTTTGTCGTCGGGCAGAGAACTGCCTGGTTCATCGAGTCGAACCGCGCCCTCCAGCGCGGCTCGTTCAGGCTGATGCGATCCGACGCGGGAAAGTGTTCGCGCCAATCTGTGTTGAAAAGCATTGAGCCTTCATTGACCCACAGTTGGACTGTGATCTCCTGAACCTTCGGGTCCTTCTCCAAGTAACAGCGAAAGACCTCACCCTGCCTCTTCCCGGGCAGATTCAGAAGTATCCTGCGTTCAATGGACTTCGTACACCCCGGTGTTAGTCGTTTCACCATGAAATCTGCGAAACGGTCTAGCGGAAATGGCGTCGTCCTTTCTGGCAGGGGCGCCAGCATTGTCGTGAAGATGATGTTATCCGTCGCCTTTCCATCCCTCATCCCGATATAGGCCCGCGAATACGCATCACTGCTTTCACAAAGTGAGTGATATCCAAAGTCTTTTTGAGCAGGAAAATAGGCTTTCCAGCCATATGCGGCTAATTCCCAATGGGGCGATTTATCCACGGTGATGTACATGCTCTTCAAGCAGAATCTCAGCGGCGACTTTTCAGGCGTCTTCAAACCTGGGCCAGATGTCTGCGTGTGCTGCGCGGGTAACTGGCATGCCCCCAGGATAAATACGAAAAAAAATGCGATGACTGGTCGCGCGGCCATAACTAGCTCCTGTCAGACGTTGATCCAAGATGGAAACGTCTGTGACTACGGAGGAGTTTGATATCCGCAGGAGAGCCAGCTTTTCGGATTTAAAAAAAGCCGTGCAATTGGCATTCAGCAAACGAAGTTTAATCCGAGCATCGGTAAGAAATTTCTTAAAAACTGGGCCGCACGATCAGCGGATTTTCCGTTGACGCCGCGAGACAACAGTTTCCTTCCTTCCCCCGAAGTTTCATCCAAACACCCCGGCGCCCATCACCAATTCTTAAAAATCCGCTTTACACCCTCAGACAATCGCGGCCTTCGACAAGGAGGTCTCTATGCGAGCGTGCAGGAACGGGCAATCCGGTCTATTGCATTTCACAAGGGCGATGATCGTTCTTCTCGGACTGTGGTGTGTCGCGCCATCGGAATCAAACGCCGGCGAGTTTGACGATCTGGAAGGCAGCCGTGAATCCAAGGATTTCACGCCGGCGGAGCGCGCACTGTTTACCGAGGCAACCGACTGGTTTCAAAGATATGAAATCAAGCTTGCGCATCCTGCGCGTTCACCGCTGCACTGGCTGGACAACGATCATCTGGCATTTTCTACCCGCGCATTCGCCGGATGGACCGCCGGGCCGGAGGAACTCCCCCGCATCCTGACCCTGAACGTGACCACGGGAGAACTGAAGGATTCCGGCTATCGCGGCGTGCTGTCATGCCTGAATCACCAGGGCGACATGTTGATCAGGCTGGAAGAGTATGAGGAGGGAGTCGTCCGGCCAAAATCACGCGACCGCTGGCTGGGCGGACGGTGGGGTCAACCGCTGCACGCGGTCGAGCGGGAGCCCGACACATTCACGGCTTACCATCTCTGCCGGTTCCATCCCGGAGGCTTCACGATCAATCTCTTGCCGCCCTCGAAAATTACAGAGAACACATTTCGAACGATGCCCCTGCTGGAAAAACATGGTCATCTGCGAGTCCAACTTAAAGCGGTCGATAACAAGATTAGCGAACACCTTTACTTAGTGAAGCCCGATGGATCGTCGGCGTACCTGACAGCCGATTCAGTCACCTCGTTATTTTTCTTTTACCAGCCCTGGGACGAACGATATTTTTCGAACAGCACGTTGTCGGGCCCGATCGTCATTGATCCCAAAGGCCACGCTGAAATTCAGCAGACCCCACGCCTGCTTAAGTACTGGACTGCAGATAACAGCGGATCGGTCACCGGCACACGTACCAAGGCAGGGTCTGTTTGGACTCTTAAACATGGCTGGTCATGGCGAAAGCAGGGCTTGTATCTGGAAAAAGGAAAAATGCTCTTTCGAGTCGACGCTGGTTCGGTGTACTGGTCTCCTTCGGTGTCGCCCGGTGGCTGCCGCATATTCATGAACGTTTCTCCAGGCGATCCGTACAGCTCAATAGCTAACTACCAAAAGGTAGTGCTTGACCTCTGCGAAAGGAAGAATAAATGACTCAACTTGAGAAAGCTCTCAAAAAAAACGAGCCAGCATCGCCGACACCCGAGCAAGATCGAATAATGAAAATTGGCACCGCCCTTGCTACTACTGCATATGAGTTGAACAATGGGTATAGGATTCGCGATGGTCAACCGCTGCAATTCATTGACGATTCGGCCTTAATAAATTTGCCCGGCAGCAGGTCCCTAAATCTTTCCATACCGGACGGAACCAATGTGGTTCGAACGTTTAATAATCCAAGTACCGGAGTTAATGCTTTTCTGGCCACAAATAATGCTACCGGCGAAATATACATTGGCATAGCAGGGACAAATGGTGTCGGTAGCGATGCACCCGACACTAAAGAGGATGTATTGAATCTCGGCCTCCAACATGCGCGGGAACTTTTCGGAAATCAAAATTTTATAGACGCTCTGGGGAAAACCGTAAATTCACTTGGCGGCATTTCAAAACTCAACGGCATCATTATGGGCGGGCAAAGCCTGGCCGGAGCTACCGCGCCCCTGCTTGGCATGATGCTCGTTCATGGTGATCCTAAAATTGAAGACAGCATAAAAGCTTTAAAGGACCTTGGAATAACTGCCGAAAAAATTAAGGTCGTTTCTGTCAACGGCATGGGTTTCGAATACGCTGCAAAGCATGCTGGATTCACCATGGCCCAGGTTGACCAATTTACCTCTGCAGCCCAGATGAATAGATTGGTGGTCTACAACCAGATCACTGGACAATTTGACCTGGTTTCCCAGCTGGGCG
This sequence comes from Oxalobacteraceae bacterium, assembly GCA_027484285.1. Classification (GTDB taxonomy): domain Bacteria; phylum Pseudomonadota; class Gammaproteobacteria; order Burkholderiales; family Burkholderiaceae_D; genus Pernthalerella. The sequence goes on from JAIXTG010000312.1 coordinate 3,389, forward strand.
GCAAGTTCTACGGCAATAACTGGATTCTCGAGGTTGAAGAAGCGCTCACAGTCGCCCAACTTCACAAAAACGAATATGGTGTCGCAGAAGGTGTCGGCAGGGTCGGCGGTGATTTGACCCGCCTGCGTTCCGGAACCGTACCGACCCTCAACCACGAGACCGTCTCGAAGAACCTGTATCTACTCGGACAAACCATTCCAATTGAGAACAACACGGTCTCTCTCACCTGGGCAGGCTACGTTGCGCTGCTGCTGGCAGCCCCTGGCGAAGGTACGGCTGCGCTGAGCCTCGGCCTTCAGCAATTTGCCGGCATGCCAAAACCCGTCGCCGATGTGCTCGGCGCAGTCAGCGAAATGATCCTGAGAGCGCTTCCTGTTACGCATGCGGCGCAGGCAATGCAATTCATTTTCGGGGGGTATCTGGTCGGGCGGGCAATCGGTTCGTCAGAATCTGCGCGCCCGTTCGACCTCGATTCCAGCTTTGGTCCGGTTTCTCAAGGCTGGCAACGAAAAATCGAATGGCCGGCGGATCGCTCCCTCCCGCCGATCGTTATTGACTTCAACCCTTTCAGCGGCATTCAGGTCGTCAAGCAGGTGGACGGCAGGACACTTGAACTGCATCCGGACGGCACCCGGGTCGAGAGCCATCCCGAGCACGGCATCGCGATTTTGCAGGCCGATGGCAGCGGCATGCTTTTCCTGCGCGGGACAAATCCTGTCGATGGCGATATCGGTTCCTCGACCGTTTTTATTCATCAGGGAACGTCGCTGGAATTGAAAGAGGATGGCTGGCACACGATACGTCCTCTGGATCTCGGCGCCGGATGGTTCGAGTCCACCGTCTATGCCGGTCACAGTGCAACCACCCGAGAGATTCAGTTTGAAGTTACCGCGCAGGGAACGCTGAGCAAAAAGCACCAGGTTTCAGCGCCAATCACTCGAACCTTGCCTTCAGACGACATCACGCTTCCGGAGACGACGGGACTGACCCAGTTCGTCATTCCCCTCGGGCCGAACCATGTTCAGTTCGTCGTTCGGGATGAAGACAGGCGAACAGTTCAGACCGTCGATGTTGTCTCCAGCGAATACCAGACTGAAACGACTTACAAAGATGGGCTGGGCAATCTGCAGAAGATCATAAAAGTCGAACAGATCAATGGCGATGCCACGCGAACCACCTTGCACGGGGAGGGTGGATCGCCGGTTGAATCGACGGTCGTCCAGAGATTTCGTCAGAACGGCCAACTCTATGACTTGGAAGATCACACCGACTTTCAGGAAAATGTCCGCATCCTGACGGTTCGAGACTCTCAGGGGTTCATCACCAGAGCCGAGGCAGTGCCGCTAAATGAGACACCGGCCGCCTACGCGGAAATCATGCAGGAACAGCTTCATTCGGACGTTGCAGATTTCCTGACGGCCCTGCGGCAGAAAGACACGGCAGGCGTCATCCTGTCCACCGCCCGCATCGCGCTCGATTATGCGCGCGCACAAGGCGCGGTAACGAGGGGTTATGAGGGATTCGTCGACGACATGTCCAGCGGACTCGCCCTGATCCAATCCCTGCGCTCCCTGCAATCCGGCGATACACTGGCCAAAATCGGCGGCACCGTCGGCCTGCTGAACAGCACGAACTACTTTGCCGGACAATTCAACGCGGCTTATCTCAGCAAAGCCCAGACCGCCGCCCTCGCCCAAATCGGCGCCATTCTGTCGATTGCCAACCTCAAGAACCTCGATGAGATGCTGGAGGCCGGGCAGATTGGCTCGGCCGGCGCGAGCGTCATTAGTGCCATCAATGGCGTCGGTTACCTCACAGGGACCAGTTCGGCGCTGATGGGTGCAGGTGCAATCGTCGCCTTGAACCCGATAGTGCTTGTGATTGGTGCCTTTGCATTCGACAGCCTTTTTGGCGAAGACCCGCCGCCCCCGCCGCCTCAGGGCATCGCAACGTTTTATCGAGACGACGAGGGCATGCTGCGCTACCGCTTCAGCGAATCAAACCGGCTTGGCGAAAAAATTCTCAGCAAAGAGCTCGACCTGCTGCTGCCGAAGCTTGAACAGCAAATCGCCGAGGCCAATGGCTATATGGAAGACGAGCGCCATCTCCTAAGCCTCGTGGCTTCGCGCATGCCGGCAGTCCGGATTTCCGCATGGCCCAGCTCCGAGGGCAATGGCGTCGACAACTATTTCTTCGTCCTCGAGCAGCAGAATCCGCTGCAGGAAGAACCCGGCTTACTCGGCATTTCCCGGCTCGACCTCGTGAAGCTGTATGCAGAGACGCTGTTGCTGCCCGAGGCGATCGTCCAGCAATGGGAAGTCGATCATTTGCGCGCAAAGTTCGGCAATGACGAAGCACTGTGGCTGACCGAGGGCGCATGGCTGCGCCGTCGCAGCCCGATCGAGCAGAAGCGCGCGCAACTGCAAGTCGATGCGGATCGCACGAAGGGGTTTTGGGAGGAGGCATCCACCGGAGTATTCCGTGTGGTCGACGAGATGATCGGTAGCAAATGGCGCGGCAATCTTGCGATGGCAGAGGGTGGCGGCAGCATCCGTGAGTCCGCTCGCCAGTTTATGGAGGCGGCGCAGGCAGCGCTGGATGCTTTCAATGTCGCGCATCCGGTCGATCCGGGCGCAGCATCGCGGGCGACGCCCGAGCAGGAAGCGACGTTTGCGAGCAAACGTGCGGCCGCCGAAACTGTTGCGCTGCAATGGCGGCGGGTACTGGCGGTTGATTTGGGCAACGACAGCATACAGATCCTCGACCTGCCGGGCAATGTGGGCACCGACCTCGAAAGCCTCCGTACGCAGCGAGTGGCCCGCATCGATGTCGATGGCGACGGTTTCAAAGAGGCGACGCAATGGATCGCGCCGTCCGATGCGGTCCTCGGAATCGACCGCAGTGGCAATCACCAGATTGATGACGGCAGCGAGCTGTTTCATGGCGCCGACACGCCGTTCGACCAGCACGGGCTGGCATCGCTGGGTTACTACGACGCCAATGCCGACGGCCTGATCACGTCGGAGGATCCGGCATACCGGCAGCTGAGGCTGTGGATCGATCTTGACGGTGACGGCAGCACGGGCCAGCTCGAAGTGTTCGATCTGCAGATGCGGCCGGTCGCGTGGGGCGAGTCATTCCCGGCGAATCCGGCAATGTCGTCAATGGCGGTGAAAGCAATCGACCTGAAGTCGGCCAGCATGCAGTTTGCCGATGGCAGCAGCGCGTCCATTGCCCAGCTCGACCTGCTCGCCCATGTCGAAGGAATCAGGCTGCAGATGGATGAGCAGACTGGCAACCTCAATGTGCTGCACGAGGATGGCCTTCGCGAGAATTTCATCACGCTGGTGGACGACATGAGCGCGCTGCAGGAACTGCAGTCCTCTTCCCTGTCGGCGCCACGCCGTGCAGAACTGGAGGCACTGGCGGTCCGCTATGGACTGAATCCGCAGTCTGCGGAATTTTCTGCGATCGTCCGCTCGCTTAGGGCAACCGGAGAATCACTGGGCGAGCAGGATGCGGTCATTTACTTCGGCAACGATGATGTGTGGGTCGACCCGGCGCTACGGGAACGCCTGGCGCAGCTTCGGATCAGCTTCCGCAAGCTGGATGGCACATCCGGCATCACGACCGGCGAACAACTGGCCCGCACCGGACGGCCGCTAGGTACCGAGGCAGTGGCAGGGAATCATCTCTTCGACGACCGGTGGGTACCCAGCCGCCGAGTCGGCAAGGCCGACATCCGCAGCGAGGACATGCCTGTGGTGCCCGCACCGCAGCCGTCTGGCGAGCGGCCTGCTCAGACATCGGATGTCTACAGCCTGCTCGCCGCCACCAAGGGTGCACAGTCCGGAGGTCTGGTCACGCAGGCGCCGTCCGTCAGCAGTGCGCCAGCCCAAGGGCCCGCACCGGCTGCGGAAGCGACGCTTTTGAGCAGTGCGCAGCCGACAGCCACGCTGCAGCCGCTGCACCTGACCGCACGGGAAGACGACACCCTGACCTTCGGCTACACGCAGCTGGCGCAGGAAGCACGCCTGCTGCTGGCGGCCACCGACCCAAGCCTCCGGCTGGAGCTGATCGGCCTGCGCAGCACCCGCATGGGCGCCGCAAGCATGGATGATGACGCCGGCGTGCTGCGCTTTCGGCCGCACGAGCATCATGTTGGAGATGCCGGCTTTGTCTATGTGCTGGCGGACCAGCATGGCCGGGTATTCGAGCGCGAGGTTCGCTTCAGGCTGCAGCCAGTGAACGACGCGCCGCTGGTAGCCGGAGAATTCATCGCATCTTCGGAAGATGTGCCGCTGCTGATCGACTCGCTCGCACTGCTGGCCAATGACCGAGACATTGAAGGCGATGCGCTGAGGGTGACCGGGATCGCCCGGGCTGGCCTCGGCCGCGCCGAGCTGCTGGGCAACGGGCAAATCCATTACGTGCCGCCCTCCGATCAATACGGCACGACCGACACGCTCGATTACATCGTTCAGGACAGCCACGGCGCGAGCTCGGTCGCCCGCCTTCGGATTGCGCTGTCACCGGCCGATGATGCACCGTCGGTCGTGTCGGAACGCCTGATCAATGCACGTGAAGACCAGGTGCTCCGCATTCCCGCACACCTGTTGCTGCGCAATGACTTCGACGTCGATACTGATGCACGCCTCGGCGCGGCGAAACTGAAAATCACTGCGGTCGGCTCGGCCGAGCATGGCAGCATGAGACTTGATACGGGCGGCGACATTGTCTTTGCGCCGGATGCGCATTTCCACGGCGATGCAGGCTTCAGCTATACCGTGATCGATGCCACCGGCATGGCAACCACCGGTCGCGCACTGGTGCGCATCGAGGCAGCGAATGATGCGCCGATGGCGGCGGGCGAGCGGATCGATAGCCGCGAAGACGAACTGCTACTGATTGATCCGGCACTGCTGCTGGCCAATGACATCGATGCCGACATCGATCGTGGCGAGCGCCAGCGGCTGTCGGTGATCGGCGTCGACCAGGCTGTCGGCGGAACGGTCGAACTCCGCGAAGGGATGATCCGCTTCCTGCCGGAGGCCAATCACAGCGGCAGCGCGAGCTTCCGCTATCTGGTCGGCGACGGTGCCGGCGGATTTGTAGAGGCAAGGGTCGAGATCGCACTGGCCGCAGTCAATGACGCGCCTTCGGCGCCGCCGGTGCGCTTCAGCGCACTCGAAGATACTGAATTGCTCCTTCCGGCCAGGCGGCTGCTCGAGGGCGCGACCGATGTTGATGGCAATACGCGGGCGATCCGGTTGGTGGGCGTTGGCAGTGCGCTGGGCGGCAGCATCGCGCTCGTCGATGACCAGCTGCGCTTCCGGCCGTCAGCCGACTTCGCCGGAACGGCCAGCTTCGTTTACACGCTGGCCGACGAGCATGGCGCCGAGACCACGGCCACGGCCTCGATCGACATCAACAATGTCAATGACGCGCCAGTCTTCATGGAAGGCAGCCGGCTGGAGCGCATGGGCGATGAAGACCGTGAAATCCGGGTCGCGGAATCGGCGCTGGCAACCATGTTCTGGGATGCCGATGGCGACAAGCTGTGTATTGATCCCGGCTCGCTGGTGGCACTGACGCCCGGCGACTCGCTGCATTTTGACGAGACACGCCGCGAGCTGATTTTTCGCGGTGCACCGAATGACAGTGGCATGCGCCAGATCCGCTTTGCCCTCACCGATGGCGAGGCGGTATCGGCGCCTCAGACGGTGGCCTTGCAGCTTCGGCCGGTAAATGATGCGCCCGTGGTCAATGCCGTCGGCTTCCAGATGCTGGAGGACGGCGGCGCCACCGACCCCACACAGAGCGCATGGAGCTATCTGTCGCACTCGCTGCTTCTGTCCGGCGCCACGGACGTGGACGGCGATGCGCTCCAGGTCGTGAACGTGAGCAGTGCACGCACTGCCGGCGCGGCGAATCCGCAGTCGGTCGAGCTGCTGAACGATGCGGCAGGCCAGCGCGTCGGCATTCGTGCGCCGCTGAATTACCACGGCGCGATCGAGTTCGAGTTCACCGTTGCCGATGGCAAGGGCGGGGAGACGGTGCAGAAGGCTTACGGGTCGGTGGTGGCGGTGAATGATTCGCCTCACCTCAATGTGCTGCAAACAAGCGCAGGCCGTCAGCAATTCGGGCGCTCGCAAATGGATGTTTCGAGCTGGGCCCTGACGGCCTGGGATCCCGATGAGAGAAAGGCGATCAAAGTTACAACAGAGCGCAACCCGATGCGCGGCGCTGTGACTCTCGGCGGACATTCGACATCGTCGGACGCTCGCGGAGGATTGCTCGCCAGCGCAACAATCTCAACCAAAAGTGGCGCAGGCAACCGATCGACGACCGAAACCGCCTGGTTCAGCGCCACTGATTCTGCAGGCGCCAAATCCCACATCAGCATCTCATTCACAGGCCGCTACAGCTCCGACCCGATCGTAATCGACCTCGGCCGCGACGGACTCGAATTCATCGACATCGCCAACAGCCGGGCGAGTTTCGACGTGGACGGTGCGCGGCGGCGCAGCGCATGGATCGGCGCGCAGGAAGGCATCCTTGCATGGGACGGGGATCAGGACGGCAACATCAACCGGCTCGATGAAATTGCCTTCGGCACGCATGTCGGCCAGCCGGCGCTGAGCGACCTGCAGGCACTGCAGCATGCAGATTTCGACAGCAACCAGGACGGCATGTTCGACGGCAGTGACCCGCGCTGGTCGCAGTGCCTGCTCTGGCAGGACCGCAACGGCAATGGCGCCAGCGACGATGGCGAGCTGCAGTCACTGCACGCGGCAGGCATCGACGCGCTGTACCTGAATGCGAACGTTCTCAACCGCGCCGAAGGTGCGGACGTACGGGTGCGCGGTTACACGCGGGTGCGCATGAATGACGGCAGCCTGCGGCAGGCGGCCGATGTCTGGCTCGGCCTCGAGAGCCCGGAGAATGCCGGCGAAGACCTGCCTGATCCGTCGATGCAACAGGCGTCGCTGCTCGGGTCGGATCAGTTTGGAAGCTTGTTGCAGCAGCTGGCGAATGCCCCGCAGGAAGGCAACCGTGCGCCGATGGTGTATGGCTACCTGCCTACCCAGTTTGCGGACGAAGGACAGCCTTTCCGGCTGGAGCTGGCGCCGAATTTCTTCATCGATGCCGATACCGAAGACCGGCTCCGGATCGACGCCCGGCTCGCCGACGACGCCGAGTTGCCGGCCTGGCTCCGCTGGGACAGCGAGCGCCTGCTACTGGAGGGCACGCCCGGCGCATCGGATGCCGGTCCGCTGCAATTGGCGTTCACCGCAACCGACCGCGATGGCGCGCGTAGCCACACCAGCTTCACGCTGATGACGACGGCGGCAAACCACGCGCCAACAGTTGCCGAGCCGCTGGCGCTGTTGCCCTGGCTGGCGGACGAAGACTACAGCTATGTCCTGCCGGGCACCCTGTTCAGCGACCCGATCGGCGACCCGCTGATGATCGACGCCGGCATGGCGGACGGCTCACCCCTGCCCCTGCCCCTGCGCTTTGATCCGGCCACCCGCACCTTGAGCGGACGACTCGCCTCGGCCGATCTGGCGCAACCGCTCACCTTGCTGGTGACTGCCACCGACACCGGCGGACTGTCGGCTACGACGACGGTACAGCTGGCGGCCGCGCAATTCGGCTCGGATGCCGATGATCTGCTGACCGGCACGCACGGGCCGGAGTACCTGTGGGCGGATGCGGGCAATGACGTACTGCGCGGTGGCGGCGGCAACGATACTCTGGTCGGCGGCTCGGGAGATGACCTGCTGGATGGCGGAAGCGGCGATGACCTTTACCAGATTGCAGGCAACAGCGGCAACGACATCCTGTCGGACGGTAGTGGCACCGACATCCTCTCCCTGCTCGAGATCGATGACCTCCGCGAGGTGTCGCTGGGCGCCGAGGGCTTCGACCTGCTGCTTGGCTTCCGGCACACCGGTGGCAACGTGACGGTGAAGGATTTCTGGACGTCCGACGGCCAGCTCAATACCGCGGGCAGCATCGACCGCCTCCGGTTCCGGCCCGGCCACGACATTTCCGCGGCCGGGCTGCTGGGCGCGATGGAGGCTTCACCACTGCCAGCCGCATCTCCGGTCAGTGCCGCGGGAGTAGCCGCATGACCGGTACCGCGTTCAATGGATCTCGGAGCAGCTTGCAGCGATGACGTCTTCGGTTTCGGACGCGGGGCAAACCTCCGCAGGGCCAGCACATGCTGCCATCGGCAACGACCCTGGCGACACCCCTGCGCTGCCATCGGGCCTCGACTGCCTGCTGACCATCGCCCGCGCGCACGGCATCGCTGCCGATTCTGCGCAGTTGCTGCATGAATTCGGTGATACGGCAGGCGATTTCCCGATGCCTGCCATCCTTCTGGCCGCCCGCCAGATTGGCATGGTCGCGGATTGCCGGCGGATGCGCACGGATCGCCTGCATAAGATCGCGCTGCCGGCGATGTTTGTCGAAGCGGAAGGCGGCTTTGGCATCCTCGGCCGGGTGGAGGCCAACGGCGACGCAGCCCGGGTGCTGGTGCATCGACCGGGCGACGCGCGGCCGGCCTGGCTGTCGCTGGCCGAGTTCAGCCAGCGCTGCAGCGGCGAATTGCTGCTGTTTGCCTCGCGCGCCTCGCTGGCCGGCGAGCTGTCGCGGTTCGACTTCAGCTGGTTCATCCCGGCAATCGTGAAATACCGGAAGCTGCTGCTCGAAGTCTTGCTGGTTTCAGCGGTGCTGCAGCTGTTTGCACTGGTCACGCCGCTGTTCTTTCAGGTGGTGATGGATAAGGTGCTGGTGCATCGCGGGTTCAGTACGCTGGACGTGATCGCGGGGGGCCTGCTGGCGGTGATGCTGTTCGAGATTGCACTGGGTGTCCTGCGCACCCACCTGTTCTCGCATACCACCAGCCGCATCGATGTCGAACTTGGCGCACGCCTGTTCCGGCACCTGCTGTCGCTGCCGCTGTCGTGGTTCCACGCACGGCGCGCGGGCGAATCGGTGGCCCGGATGCGGGAGCTGGAACAGATCCGCAGCTTCATGACCGGCAACGGCATCACCCTGGTACTCGACCTGTCGTTTTCGCTGGTGTTCATTGGCGTAATGCTGCTTTACAGTCCGCAGCTGACGCTGGTGGTCGTGCTGTCCCTGCCCTGCTATCTGGTGCTGTCGCTGCTGGCCACTCCCTTGCTGCGGCAGCGGCTGGACGAGCAATTCCGGCGCGGCGCGGACAACCAGTCCTTCCTGGTCGAGACCGTCTCTGCGATCGACACGGTGAAGGCAATGGCCGTCGAGCCACGCTGGTGCCGCAAATGGGAAGACCAGCTGGCCGGCTATGTAAAAGCAGCATTCCGGGCCGGCATGGTCGGCAACTGGGCCAGCCAGGGCGTCTCGCTGATCGGCAAGTTGGTCACGCTGGCCACCATGTGGCTGGGTGCGCATCTGGTGATCGAGGGTGAGCTCAGTGTCGGACAGCTGATCGCTTTCAATATGCTGGCCGGCCATGTGGCGATGCCGGTGATGCGGCTGGCACAGATGTGGACGGATTTCCAGCAGGTGGGCATCTCGGTCGCGCGGCTGGGCGACATCTTGAACACCGGCACAGAGAAGACGAATGCCGGCATTTCGCTGCCGCGTCTGCAAGGACAGATCGAATTCAACCAGCTGCATTTCCGCTACCGGCCGGAAGGCAACGACATCCTGTCCGGCATCTCGCTGGCGATCCGCGCGGGCGAAGTGGTCGGCGTTGTCGGCCGCTCCGGATCGGGCAAGAGCACGCTGACCCGCCTGCTGCAGCGACTGCATGTGCCGCAGCGCGGCCGCATCCTGATCGATGGCATCGATATCGCGCTGGCCGATCCTGCGTCGCTGCGGCGGCAGCTGGGCGTGGTACTGCAGGACAGCCAGCTGTTTCGTGGCACGGTGCGCGACAACATCGCGCTGACCGATCCCGGCGCACCGCTCGAAAGGGTGATTCATGCAGCGCGGCTGGCGGGTGCCCACGGCTTCATCAGCGAGCTGCACGAGGGCTACGAGACCGAGGTCGGCGAGCACGGCGTCGGCCTGTCCGGCGGACAGCGGCAACGGATTGCGATTGCGCGCGCGCTGATGCGCGACCCGCGGATACTAATCTTCGACGAGGCCACCAGCGCACTCGACTATGAATCCGAGCGGGTCATCCAGATGAACATGGCGGCCATTTGCCGGGGGCGTACCGTGATCATCATCGCCCACCGGCTGTCCGCCGTCAGGCATGCCGACCGCATCCTCGTGCTCGAGCGCGGGCGGCTGGTGGAGCAGGGGCCGCATGACGAACTGGTCGCGCGCGAAGATGGCCTGTATGCGCACTTGTACCGGATGCAGCAGGCATGATCCGCGCGGCACTGGCCCGCGGCGGGCTTTACCTGTCAGTGCTCGGCCTGATGCTGCGCCGTCACGCCGACACATTCCGGCAAGCGTGGGCATTGCGGCGGCAGATCGAAGGTGAACCCTACCGGGGCGACGAAGCGGAGTTCCACGCCAGTGCGCTGTCACTGCAGCGATCGCCACCCTCCCCCGCTCCCCGGATCGCCGCCTGGCTGCTGATCGGCTTTGCCATTCTGGCGCTGGCATGGGCTCTGGTCGGGCAGGTCGATATCGTGGCCACTGCGCAGGGCAAGATTGCACCCAGCGGGCGCAGCAAGCCGATTCAGTCAATGGAAACGGCCAGCGTGGCGGCCATCCATGTGCGCGATGGCGACACCGTGCGCGCAGGCCAGTTGCTGCTGCAGCTTGATGCAACCGGCCCGACGGCAGATGTCGACCGGCTCAGGAACGAATGGCTGGCGGCGCAGCTGCAAGCCTTGCGCGCTCGCTCAATGCTTGCAGCGTTGGAAAGCGGACAGCCGCCGGTGCTGGTGCCCGAGGCAAACATTCCGCCGCTGCGACTGCGGGAAGCCACGCTGCAGGCGGAGGCCCAGTTCATCGAGTACCGCACGACACTGGACCGGCTGGATGCCGACATCGAGCGCCGCAAGGCCGAGCTGCGGTCGGTCGGGACACTGGTGGCGAAGCTGGAACAAACGTTACCGATCGTACGCAGCCGTGCGCAAGACTACCGCGACCTGAATGAGCGCAATTTCGTGTCGCGCCATGCATGGCTGGAGAAGGAGCAGTTGCGGCTGGAGCAGGAAGGCGAGCTCGCCGCACAGGTCAGCCGGCTGGCGGAAATCCGGGCCGCCCTGCGGGAATCCGAGGAGCAGCGGCGGACGCTGGTTGCCGGAGCCCGACGACAGGCGCTGGATGCGGCAGCCGACGGCCAGCAGAAGGCCGAGTCACTGTGGCAGGAACTGCTGAAGGCCGAGGCGCGCCGGCGGCTGATGGATATCGCCGCGCCGATCGACGGCACCGTACAGCAACTGGCGGTCAATACCGTAGGGGCGGTGGTCACGCCGGCACAAGCGCTGCTGCTGCTGGTGCCGAGCGGGCAGCCGCTCGAAGTTGACGCGGTACTCGAAAACAAGGACATCGGCTTCGTGAGGGCTGGCCAGCCAGTCGAGGTAAAAATCGAAACCTTCCCGTACACCCGCTACGGAACAATCCGCGGCACGGTTGAACAGGTGTCGCGCGACGCAATCAATGACGACAAGGGCGGGCTTTCCTATCTCGCAAAAATCAGGCTTGAGCACTCAAGCATCCGGGTGAACGACGGCACGGTGGCACTGCACCCCGGCATGGCCGTGGTCGCCGAAGTCAAGACTGGACAGAGGCGCGTGATCGAGTACTTCCTCAGTCCGCTGGTGGAACACGCCACCGAAAGCCTGCGCGAGCGCTGAATTTCAGCACCAGGAAACAGCTCAGGCCTGATCTGCGCCCGGCAGGCTCGCGAGGCAGTACCCGGCAATCGCTGCCAGTACTTCCGGGCTTTCGCCGACAGCGGGCGATACCGTCACGTGCAGTTCCGGATACTGCACCCGCAGCTCGTC
>JAIXTG010000244.1 GCA_027484285.1 Oxalobacteraceae bacterium
CCGCCGGTGACTGATCCGCCTGCCTCGCTGCGCGCCAACCTGATGCAGGCACGCGCGCTGCTGAAGGAGGCCGGCTGGGAGTATCGCGACGGCGCGCTGCGCAATGCGAAAGGCGAGGCGTTCACTTTCGAGATACTGGATGACCAGTCGGCACTGTCGCGCATTATTGCGGTCTATGTGCGCAATCTCGAGAAGCTGGGTATCCAGGTGCGTCAGCGCACCGCCGATTTTGCGCTGGTGCAGAAGCGGCTCGAGGAATTCGATTTCGACATGACCAGCATGCGTTTCCCGGACGTGACCAGCCCGGGCAACGAAATGTTCGACATGCTGGGCTCGCGCGCCGCCGACGAAAAGGGATCGAGCAATTACTGGGGCCTGAAAGACCCGGCAGTCGACCGGCTGGTGACGGCGCTGGTGCAGGCCAATACCCGCGCCGAGCTGGTGACGGCTGCGCGGGCGCTGGATCGCGTGCTGCTGAACAAGCACATCGTGGTGCCGCACTGGTATTCGGCCACCCACCGGGTGGCCTACCGCAACCGCTTTGGCATACCCGACGTGGCACCGAAGTATTACCAGGCTGATCCGTATGTGATATCGAGCTGGTGGCAGGCGAAGCCGCGCAAGAAAAACTGAAGCGGGTGGGGCAGACACCATGGATCCCGGCTTCCGCCGGAACCCACGGGACTTTGAATGGCGACAGACTCATGAACCTCTGGTCTTACATACTCAAGCGCATCCTGCTGATGATTCCCACGCTGCTGGGCGTGATTGCGATCACCTTCGCGGTGATCCAGTTCGTGCCCGGTGGTCCGGTCGAGCAGGCGCTGATCGAATTGAAAAAAGGGCAGGTTGGTGCCGGTGGCGAGTCATCCGGTGGCGGTGCATCGGAATATCGCGGCCGGCAGGGCGTCGATGCCGAGCGGGTAGCGGAGATCAAGGCGCTGTACGGTTTCGATAAGCCGCCGCTGGAACGTTTCTGGCAGATGCTGAAAGGCTTCGCGAAGTTCGACCTCGGCCAGAGCTTCTACCACCACATGGATGTGTGGGAACTGGTCAAGTCCAAGCTGCCGGTGTCGGTATCGCTCGGGCTCTGGACCTTCTTCCTCACTTATTTCATATCGATACCGCTGGGCGTCGCGAAAGCCGTGCGTGAAGGCTCCCGCTTCGATCACGTGACCAGCATGCTGGTGCTGGTCGGCTATTCGATTCCCGGCTTCGTGCTCGGCGTCGCGCTGCTGGTGCTGTTCGCCGGATCGAGCTTCGTGCAGTGGTTCCCGCTGCGCGGGCTCACTTCCGATGATTGGGAGACCCTGTCCTGGTTCGGCAAGGTGAAGGATTACCTGTGGCATATCGCGCTGCCGGTCACGGCGTCGGTTGCCGGCTCGTTCGCAGTGATGACGATGCTGACCAAGAACACCTTCCTCGAGGAGATCCGCAAGCAGTATGTGATGACTGCGCGCGCCAAGGGGCTGTCCGAGCGCGCCGTGCTGTACAAGCATGTGTTCCGCAACGCACTGATCCCGCTGGTGACCGGTTTCCCGGCCGCCTTCATCGGCGCCTTTTTTGCCGGCAGCCTGCTGATCGAGACCCTGTTCTCGCTCGACGGCCTCGGCTTGCTGTCATATGAATCCGTGGTGCGGCGCGATTATCCGGTGGTGCTGGGCACCCTGTACCTGTTCACGCTGATCGGCCTGGTGGTGAAGCTGCTCGGCGACCTGTGCTACGTGTGGGCCGATCCGCGCGTGCAATTCGAAAGCCTCGCACGATGAAGCAAGAACAAGCCTTCGCACTCGCGCCCTCGGTCTCTCCCGGCCGCAGGGTCTGGCAGCGCTTCCGCCGGAGCCGCCGCGGTTTCTGGAGCCTGATTATTTTCGCGGTGCTGTTCGTGCTCAGCCTCGGTGCCGAACTGATCTCGAATGACCGGCCGCTGGTGGCGCGCTACAACGGGCAACTGATGTTCCCGCTGGTGAACGACTACGCGGAAACCGCATTCGGCGGCGACTTCGACTCGCCGGCCGATTACCTGGATCCGTTCATCCGCGACCAGTTCGACAAGCCGGGCAACTGGGCGATCTATCCGCTCAATCCCTATCGCTACGACACGCTGAATTATTTCGCCAGGGAGCCGAACCCGGCGCCGCCGTCGGCCGACAACTGGCTGGGCACCGACGACCGCGGCCGGGATGTGGTGGCACGGCTGCTGTACGGCTTCCGCGTATCGATCCTGTTCGGGCTGGCACTGACGGTGACCGGCGTCATCCTCGGCTTGGTTACCGGTGCAATCCAGGGCTATTTCGCCGGCAAGACCGACCTACTGTTCCAGCGCTTCATGGAGATCTGGGGTTCGATGCCCGAGCTCTACCTGCTGATCATTTTCGCGTCCATTTTCGAGCCGAGCGTGCTGCTGCTGCTATTGCTGCTGTCGCTGTTCGGCTGGATGGGGCTGTCCGACTATGTGCGTGCCGATTTCCTGCGCAACCGCAATCTCGATTACGTGCAGGCGGCGCGCGCGATGGGCTTGTCGAACCGGCAGATCATCTGGCGCCACGTGCTGCCGAACAGCCTGACGCCGGTAGTCACTTTCCTGCCGTTCCGCATGAGTGCCGCGATCCTCGCGCTGACCAGCCTGGATTTCCTCGGCCTCGGCGTTCCGCCGTCCACGCCCAGCCTGGGCGAACTGCTCGCGCAGGGCAAGAACAATCTTGATGCCTGGTGGATCGCGCTGTCGACTTTCATGGTGCTGACAGTGACGCTGCTGCTGTTGACCAATATCGGCGATGCGCTGCGCAATTCGCTGGACGTGCGGAGGAAGGCATGACGCTGCTGTCGGTGAAAGATTTGTCGGTGCGTTTCGGCGACGCGACCGTGGTCGACCAGGTGAGTTTCGAGATCAGCGCCGGCGAGAAGTTCGCACTGGTGGGCGAGTCGGGTTCCGGCAAGACGGTCAGCGCGCTGCAGTTGATGGGCCTGACGCCGGAAGCCGATACCCGCGGCAGCCTCCTGTTCGAGGGACGCCAGATCGTCGGCATGCCGGAGAGCCAGCTGCGCCGGCTGCGCGGCAAGGACATCGCGATGATCTTCCAGGAGCCGATGACAGCACTGAACCCGCTGTTCACCATCGGCAACCAGATCGCCGAAGTGCTGATGCTGCACGAAGGACTCGGCGCGCGTGCCGCCGCATTGCGTGCGGTCGAGCTGCTGGAAAAGACCGGGATACCTGAGCCCGCGCGGCGTGCGCTCTCCTATCCGCACCAGTTGTCCGGCGGACAGCGCCAGCGCGCCATGATCGCGATGGCGCTCGCCTGCCGGCCGCGCCTGCTGATTGCGGACGAGCCGACCACCGCGCTCGACGTGACTATCCAGGTGCAGATCCTCGAGCTGCTGAACCAGCTGCAGCGCGAGCACGGGATGGCCGTGCTGATGATTACCCACGACCTGAACCTCGTGAAAAGCTTTGCCGACCGGGTCGGCGTCATGCAGCGCGGCCGGCTGATCGAGACGGCCGATACCGCCAGCCTGTTCGCGTCACCGCGCGAGGATTACACCCGCAGCCTGCTGGCCAGCCATGCAAAGCGCATGGTTGCTGACAAGGTCGCCGACCCGCAGCCGCTGCTCGACGCGCAGCAGGTGCGCTGCAGTTTCTTCATCAAGCAGGGCTGGTTCAGCCAGCGCGAATTCGTCGCGGTCGACAGCCTCGACTTGAAGCTGTCGCGCGGCGAGACGCTGGGCATCGTCGGCGAGTCAGGTTCCGGCAAATCGACGCTGGGCATGGCGCTGCTGCGGCTGTCGGTCGCCAAAACCGATGGCACGATTGCCTTTGATGGCCAGCCGATCAGCGAGATGGATACCGGCAGCCTGCGCCCTCTGCGCGCCCGGATGCAGGTGGTGTTCCAGGATCCGTTCGCCTCCCTGTCGCCGCGGCGCACGATCGAACAGATCGTCGGCGAGGGGCTGGAACTGCACCAGCCGCAGCTCTCGCGCGAGCAGCTGCGGGATGCGGTGGCCGCCGGCCTGTCGGAGGTCGGACTGGCGCCGGCGATGATGGCGCGCTATCCGCATGAGTTCTCCGGCGGGCAGCGGCAGCGCATCGCAATCGCGCGCGCCCTGGTGCTCAAGCCGGCGCTGATCCTGCTCGACGAGCCGACTTCGTCGCTCGATGTGTCGGTGCAGTACCAGGTACTGGAATTGCTGGCCAGCCTGCAGCAGAAGCACGGCATCGCCTATCTGTTCATCAGCCATGACCTCGCGGTGATCCGCGCGATGGCCCATCGCGTGATCGTGATGAAAGACGGGAAGGTGGTGGAAGCAGGTAGCGTGGACGAGGTCCTGTCGGCACCCAAGCAGCCCTACACGCAGCGCCTGCTGGCAGCAGCCAGCTTCGCGACGGCCGCCTAGCCTGCCGGCCTCAGGTGCCCGAGCGGGCCGAGCGCGCCTCGGCCTTTTTCGCCGGACGTTCGGTCCGCGCGTTGCGCACCGGATTGCCGACCTTGGCCGGCTTGCCTGCAGCTTTCTCGGTCGACTTGCCGGCTTTCGCCGCCCGGGCGGCGTCCGCCTTCGAGCGCCGTTCGGCCCGTGCCGATTTCGCGTTGCCCCGGTCGTCGGCAGCTTCCGCCTGCCGGTGCCTGCCCTTGGCCTTGGTCTGCACCAGCAGCTTCAACGACTGGCCCGGGTTCAGCTTGTCATTCTTCAGGTCGTTCCACTCGCGGACCTCGCTGGCGCTGACCTTGTAGCGTCGCGTGATGGTGGCCATGCTGTCGCGCTTGCCGACCTTGACGCTGATCTTGCGGCGCGGCGGTCCCTCCGGTTCCACCTGAAGCACGCCGTAATTGGCCAGCTCGGGCGCGATGTCCGCTTCCTGGTTCGCGGGCTTGGGCACCAGCACGGTCGATCCGACGGTGGGCTGCATGTTCGGCGGTATGGCATTCGCCTCGCGGATCACTTGCGGCGTGGTCTTGAACTTGGTGGCGATCACTTCGATGCGTTCGCGCGCGGCGGTCACTTTATGCGCGGTCCAGCTCGACAGGTTGCGGGTCCAGTTCGACAGGTTTTCGCGGAATTTTTCAGCGTTCGTCTTCGGCAGCAGGATGTGCGTGTTCGTGCCGCCGGTGATGACGGGGCGGTTGAACTGGGGGTTCAGCGCCTTGAATTCTTCCATCGGCAGCTCGGCCAGCTGCGCCGCAAGCTTGATGTCGATGTCGCGCGTCTTGCGGATCGGGACGAAGTAGGGCTGGTTCTCGACCACCGGCAGCTTGATGCTGTACTGGGCCGGGGTCGCGATGATGTTTTTCACCGCCTGCAGCTTCGGGTAGTAGTTGCGCGTTTCGGCCGGCATGAACGCCGACAGGCTGTTGAAGTCGATCGGCTTGCCGGCCGCCTCGGCCTTCGCGATCGCGCGCGACACCGAGCCCTCGCCCCAGTTGTAGGCGGCCAGCGCGAGCTGCCAGTCGCCGAACATGCCATACAGCCGCTGCAGATAGGTCAGCGCCGCGTTGGTCGATGCCACCACGTCGCGCCGTTCGTCGCGGAAGGTGTTCTGCTTCAAGTTGTAGTCGCGGCCGGTGCTGGGGATGAACTGCCACATGCCGGCCGCTTTCGCGCTCGACAGCGCCTGCGGATTGAAGGCCGATTCGATGAAGGGCAGCAGCGCCAGCTCCATCGGCATATTGCGTTTCTCGAGCTCCTGCACCACATGGAACAGGTAGCGCGATGCGCGCTGCGTGGTGCGCTGGATGTATTCGGGGCGCGAGCTGTACCAGACCACATGGTTGGCGACCAGCGGATTGTTCAGGTCCGGAATGCCGAAGCCGCGCCGGATCCGTTCCCACAAGTCGATCTCCACGGCGTCGGCCGTGGCGAGCATCGGGTCGAATTCCTGGAACCCGTGCAGCGGATCATAGGCCTCGGCCTCTTCCGGCGCTGGGCTGCTGGCGTCTTTGGTCGCAAGGCTCAGGTCCACGGCACCGGCAACAGGCGTCGCAAGGCCGACGGAGAAAAGGAGTGCGAACAGGGAAACGAATCGGGAATGCTGCATGGGCCTTGGCGGGGTACGCGCGGCGCTGAGCTTGCCGAACGTGCAAATTGAATTCGCGCAAGTTTAAGTAACTACACGAAATGCCGTCAAGGGAAATTACCGCTGGATTTCTGCTAGTTGCGTTCAGTTTGCCAAGGATGAAAGCA
>JAIXTG010000274.1 GCA_027484285.1 Oxalobacteraceae bacterium
CGCTGTTCCACCGAGTCGTTAGCCGTCAGAATCAGCACCGGCATGCGCGACTCGCGCGAGCGCAGCTTGCGCAGCACCTCAAGGCCTGACATTTTTGGCAAGTCGAGGTCGAGGATGAGCAGGTCGAAATCCTGCGTCGATAACGCGCTGTCGGCCGCTACGCCATTGTTGACACAATCGGTCACGTAGCCGGACTGGCGGAGCGAGCGCGTCAGGCCGTCGGCCAGCACACTGTCATCTTCGGCGAGCAGGATACGCATGCGGGTGGTGCAATCTAGGGGTTGGCGCGGGGAGTAGTAGCGAAACGTCATCGCCGGGGTGGTTCGATGAACAGATATTCGATCCGGGATATCCCGCAAAACGGGTGAAGTCTATTGGGTTTGCCTGTTGCCGGCAACAAAACGCATAAAGGATTGATATTTCTGACTTTGTTAGCAGCGCAAGCAGGATGAACCGAAAATTTGCTTGCGTTCCGTACTGGTTTTTTATACAGTATCGGCTTGACTCCCACCGCACTGAGAGAGCACGAATGGACGACAAGAAACTGACGAATGCCGACAAGGCCAAGGCGCTGGGCGCGGCGCTCGCGCAAATCGAAAAGCAGTTTGGCAAAGGTTCGGTGATGCGCATGGATGGCGCGGTCGCCGAGGAAGTGCAGGTTGTGTCCACCGGTTCGCTCGGGCTGGATGTCGCGCTCGGCGTCGGCGGCCTGCCGCGCGGTCGGGTGATCGAGATCTATGGCCCGGAGTCCTCCGGCAAGACCACGATGACGCTGCAAGTGATCGCCGAGATGCAGAAAATGGGGGGCACCTGCGCATTCATCGACGCCGAACATGCATTGGACACCATCTATGCGCAAAAGCTCGGTGTGAACCTCGAAGACCTGCTGATCTCGCAGCCTGATACCGGCGAGCAGGCGCTTGAAATCACCGACGCGCTGGTGCGCTCCGGTGCGGTCGACCTGATCGTGATCGACTCAGTCGCTGCACTGACGCCGCGCGCTGAAATCGAGGGCGACATGGGTGATTCTCTGCCCGGACTGCAGGCCCGCCTGATGTCGCAGGCGCTGCGCAAGCTGACCGGCTCGATCAACCGCACCAATACGATGGTGATTTTCATCAACCAGATCCGGATGAAGATCGGCGTCATGTTCGGCAACCCCGAGACGACGACTGGCGGCAATGCGCTGAAATTCTATGCGTCAGTGCGCATGGATATTCGCCGCACCGGTTCGATCAAGTCCGGCGACGAGGTGATCGGCAACGAGACCAAGGTCAAGGTTGTGAAGAACAAGGTCGCACCGCCGTTCAAGGAAGCGCATTTCGACATCCTGTACGGAGAAGGCGTATCGCGCGAGGGGGAAATCATCGACCTCGGCGTCGAAGCCAAGATCGTCGAGAAATCTGGTGCCTGGTACAGCTACGGCACCGATCGCATCGGACAGGGCAAGGACAACGCGCGGCAGTACCTGCGTGAGCGTCCTGAGATGGCGCGTGAAATCGAAAACAAAGTCCGCGTCCATTTGGGCGTGCCCCAGTTGCCGCCGCTGAAAGCCGAAGGCGCTGCGAAGGCTGACGACGCGGCCGGCGCACGCAAGGCCAAGGCTGCACCGGCGCCTACACCGACTGCAGAATAAGCGGTCGTACCGCAACGTGTTGTTGCCATGCGGCGGGCGGGGATGTTTCCCGCTCGCCGCTTCCATTCCGGCCATGCCTCGTCCCAAGCCCAGTTTGAAAGCACGCGCGCTCAGTTACCTGGCCGCTCGTGAGCACAGCCGCCAGGAGCTGGAGCGCAAGCTCGCCCGCCACGCGGAAGAGGAAGACGATCTCGAGGCGGTGCTCGACTGGCTGCAGGCTCAGAAATTTCTGTCCGAAACGCGTTTTGCAGAATCGCTGGTCAACCGGCGAGCTGCCCGCTTCGGCACATCGCGCATCCTGTCGGAGCTTCATAGCCACGGCCTCGACGAGGGGGCAATCGGGGGCTGGAAGGAAGAGTTGCAGTCCAGCGAGCTCGAGCGCGCATGGGAAGTCTGGCGCAGGAAGTTTGGGGTGGCAGCGGAGGATGCTGCCGGCCTGGCAAAGCAGATGCGTTTTCTGCAACAGCGCGGGTTTTCGCATTCTGCGATTCAGGCGACCCTTCGACGCGCGAAGCAGCTGGCTTCCGAACAAGGCGACGACGAATCCGGGGTCAGCTAAAGCTTTCATGCGACCCGCTCGCGCGCGCCCCTGAGCAGCCAAGGCAGTTCGCCGGCAGAAAAATGCCCGTCGGCGAAACGCCGCCAAACGGGGGGCAATCCCCTGCTTTCTCTCGGGAATCCGGGGTCGTCGGGGCAGGGCCCTGTGCTACACTGCCGCAGCTTTGCAGCGCCGCAGGAGCGGCACCAGTCGTAGAAACTGCGGCAGGCTGCACCATGAATACTGAGCGTTTGTGCAAGTCGCAGCGCCCGAAGTCCTATGCCTTTGTCCCCCCCCACTATTTCCCGTGTGCCGCGGCATGTTCGCAGTATCGTGGCACAGGCATTCGAGCGGGATGATGGCTTGTGGGATATCGAAGCCCGCATCACCGATACCAAACCGCGCACGGTGGCACTTGCTTCCGGCCAGCGCGGGCCGAACCAGCCGATTCATGACCTGTGGCTGCGCCTCACGGTCGATCTCCAGCTGACGATTGTGGATGCCGAAGCGGTCTCCGATGCCGTTCCCTATCCGGGCTATTGCGACACCATCGGCCCGTCCTACCGCCAGCTCATCGGTTTGAACCTGATGAAGGGCTTCCGCCACGCAGTGCGGGAACGACTGGCCGGAACCGCCGGTTGTACTCACCTGACCGAGCTGGCCGGCGTACTGCCGACGGCCGTGATCCAGGCGTTTGCCGGTGACGTGGTGCCGACGCGTGACGGGCACGCCGATGACGGCGCAAGCCATCCGCCTTTCCAGCTTGACCGATGCCATGCGCTCAAGCGTGACGGGCCGGCCGTTGAAAAATATTACCCACGCTGGCTCATCAAGCCGGCGGTCGGGTCCTGATCATCATTCTCTGAACCATTCGCGCCTAACAAAGGGGGAAGTCTGCATGAAAATCCATGAGTACCAAGGCAAAGAAATCCTGAGGAAGTACGGCGTCACCGTCCCGCGTGGCATACCGTGCATGAGCATTGACGAAGCCGTGAAGGCTGCCGAGTCGCTCGGTGGTCCGGTGTGGGTCGTGAAAGCACAGATCCATGCGGGCGGCCGCGGCAAGGGCGGCGGCGTGAAGGTCGCCAAATCGCTCGATCAGGTGAAGGAATTCGCCAGCCAGATCATGGGCATGCAGTTGGTCACCCACCAGACCGGCCCGGAAGGCCAGAAAGTACGCCGCCTGCTGATCGAGGAAGGCGCCGACATCAAAAAAGAACTCTATGTGTCAATGGTCACCGACCGCGTATCGCAGCGTGTCGTGATGATGGCCTCGAGCGAAGGCGGGATGGATATCGAAGAAGTCGCGGCTTCGCATCCCGAAAAAATCCACAAGGTCGAGATCGATCCGGCCACCGGCCTGAAAGACGCGGAAGCCGATGACATCGCCGCCAAGATTGGCGTGCCGGCCGCATCGATTGCCGACGCGCGCGCCCAGCTGCAGGGCCTGTACAAGGCTTACTGGGAGACGGACGCGTCGCTGGCCGAGATCAACCCGCTGATCCTGACGGGCGATGGCAAGGTAATCGCGCTCGACGCCAAATTCAATTTCGACTCGAACGCGCTGTTCCGTCATCCGGAGATCGTCGCCTACCGCGATATCGATGAAGAAGATCCGGCCGAAGTCGAAGCCTCGAAGTTCGACCTTGCCTACATTTCGCTCGACGGCAATATCGGCTGCCTGGTCAATGGTGCCGGCCTCGCGATGGCCACCATGGATACCATCAAGCTGTTCGATGGCGAACCGGCGAACTTCCTCGATGTGGGCGGCGGTGCCACTGCGGAGAAGGTCACCGAGGCGTTCAAGATCATGCTGAAAAACCCGGGCCTGAAGGCCATCCTCGTGAACATCTTCGGCGGCATCATGCGCTGCGACGTGATCGCCGAAGGCGTGATCACTGCATCGCGCGCAGTGCAGCTGTCGGTGCCGCTGGTGGTTCGCATGAAAGGCACCAACGAAGACATCGGCAAGAAGATGCTGGCCGACTCCGGCCTGCCGATCATTTCGGCCGACACCATGGAAGAAGCCGCGCAGAAGGTTGTCGCTGCGGCCAACGGCAAATAATTCACGAGGAAGAACGCACAATGTCTATCCTGATTAACAAAGACACCAAGGTCATCACCCAGGGCATTACCGGAAAGACGGGCCAGTTCCATACCCGCATGTGCCGCGACTACGCCAACGGCCAGAACTGTTTCGTCGCCGGCGTGAACCCGAAGAAGGCAGGCGAGGATTTCGAAGGCATCCCGATCTACGCCAACGTGAAAGAAGCAAAGCAGGCGACCGGCGCGACGGTGTCCGTCATCTATGTGCCGCCGGCCGGCGCAGCCGACGCGATCTGGGAAGCGGTCGAGGCCGAGCTTGACCTGACCATCTGCATCACCGAAGGCATCCCGGTGCGCGACATGCTGGCGCTGAAGGACAAGATGAAAAAGAAGGGCAGCAAGACCCTGCTGCTCGGTCCGAACTGCCCGGGCCTGATCACGCCGGACGAGCTCAAGATCGGCATCATGCCGGGCCACATCCACAAGAAGGGCCGCATCGGCGTGGTGTCGCGCTCGGGCACGCTGACTTATGAAGCGGTCGGCCAGCTGACTGCACTGGGCCTGGGCCAGTCGTCGGCGGTGGGCATTGGCGGCGATCCGATCAACGGGCTTAAGCATATCGACGTGATGAAGATGTTTAACGACGATCCGGATACGGACGCGGTGATCATGATCGGCGAGATCGGTGGACCGGATGAGGCAAATGCTTCTTACTGGATCAAGGAGAACATGAAGAAGCCGGTGGTCGGCTTCATCGCCGGCGTCACCGCCCCGCCGGGCAAGCGCATGGGCCATGCGGGCGCGCTGATTTCCGGCGGTGCCGATACGGCCGATGCGAAGCTGGAGATCATGGAAGCCTGCGGCATCAAGGTCACGCGTAACCCGTCGGAGATGGGGCGCTTGCTGAAGGCGATGCTGTAAAGCGCAAGTTGCGAAAAAATGGGGAGCCTTGGCTCCCCATTTTGCTTTGTTGCCGTCCGTCGTGCGTAAAGCACCGGCGTGCAATCTTGATTACTCAGCTCCCCGTTGTACCTTAAGTCTTTGAAGCACCTGCAGTACTGGCTGCTGTGCCTGGCGCCTTCGGACGGATTCGGTTCGGCAGCGTTCCGCCATCTGCTCCTGATGCAACCGACCATGTCATGCCCGAGCCTGGAGCGCAGGTGCCGGTATAAATCAATGTCTTCCCATCTGCGTCTGTGCCTGCGTTGGTGTTGTAGGTAATCGTTATTTTTCCCTCAGTGGATGAGCTTCCGCTCGCCGCAACTGACGCGACGTAACTCCCTTTGATGTTGGTGGACGGCTGAAGGCCAAGGTCGTCATGAGTAATTCCGCTTTTCAGCGTGCCTTCGCTGCAGGCAATACCCAGGGCGGTCATTGCAGGGGAGGCCAGGCTGGGACCCTCGGCGATTCTCGCTTTTTGCGTGTAATCCTGATACGCCGGTATCCCCACCGCCGCCAGAATTGCGATGATCGCCACTACGATCATCAGTTCAATCAAAGTGAAGCCTTGCTGCTTGCGTACCGAACGGCAGTGATGGATGACATGCATGGAAACTCCCTGAGTCGTTGATTTGAAAAATCTTGTCCGCGGTGAGCTTTTTTTCAGTCGACAGGTAGCGCCAGGGGCTTTTGACCGCAGTTGCGGATGTGCCCCAAAGTGCGTTGTCATTGACCTGAATGTTCAAGCTCGCAGCGGAACGATTCAGCATGGCAATCTCCATGCCTGTTCATCTATTGCCCGAGCAAAGTGAGGAAAAGCAGCAAGCTGTATCGACAAAGTGCCAATCACTGGTTCAGCCAGCTCGAGAATGTTCAATAATTTCGATCAGCGATCATAATTCCCGATGTGTCTTGCTTCGTGAGCGAATGCCGAACCGTGGCAGACCGATTCAGGCGTGCGGACGCTACGACAAAATTTGTCGCTAAGTGACATTTATTGATGTCCCCCGACAAATATGTCCTATCGGGAGTTCCGGTTTTTGCAGCAGAGAAACGAAAGAGGCGGCAAGAGTTTCCGGTTGGAATCACGATGTTAGAATCCCCGGCACAGCAGCGCAGTCTGGCCTGTAATCAGCCGGACCCAACCACCAAGACGAATCGATCCGAATGAAGAAGCAACCCGGCGTGAACGGCGACTGGATTCCCGTGAGCCTGCCTGAGCGGGTGCAGCGGGCAGCGCTGCCTTCGCTGGTTTCCCTCGGCACGCCGGCCCTTGTCCAGACCCAATACGCGTTCAGCGATGGCTGGGGCGAGCGCGGCTGGATCCTGCCGGCAGTGTTCTGGCTATACG
>JAIXTG010000167.1 GCA_027484285.1 Oxalobacteraceae bacterium
AGCACGGTCTGATCGGCTGCCACATCGCCCTGGGCCGTGACCCGGATGACCCGGTTGCTGCTGGCCGCGCCGTCGCTCACCGTGCAGTAGAGGTAGACATAGCCATTGGTGGCAAAGGCCGGGTCGGCAGTAATGCCGAGACAGCCCCGTTCATTGGATGAGTCGGTATTGGCGACCACGTGAAAGGGCGTCGGCAGCAGTGCGTCCTGCTTCAGGATCCTCACGACGCCGGTTGCCTGCAGCACCAGAACCCGTCCGTCGGGCAGGGCCGTCATGGCGGACGGGCGTTCGAAATTGCGCGCCACGATCGTATCGGTGAAACCCTGCGGGACGCTGGCTGCCAGCACCAGGCCCGGCATCAGCCCGGCTCCTGCGGCGAGGGCTTTCAGTGTCATTGCAAGCGACAGTCTGCTGTGGCGGGAAGTGGTTGCGGGGGCAGTTGCGGTCATCAGCGTCTCCGTTGCCTTCACAAAATTTCAAACAAGTTCTGGAGATCATTGACGCAACAGAATGACGCTGGTTGATGCAGCATGAGGTCGTGACCCGTCGAAACTATTCTTGCGCAGACATTGGCCGTCGACCCTTCTTTTGCCGCGCAGGCTTGCATCGGGTGCAGGCATCAAGCTGCCCTTTGGAAGCAGCGCTTGCAGGCAAAGGGATGGGTATCCGGCGCGAACTCGGTGCGCTTGGGATTCGTCCCGATATTGACGAGCGAATGCTGGCAGCCGCCCTGCATGGGCAGTTGGGGATTGCGATGCGTCCGGCGGGTAGGGTGGAAGACAAATAAAAAAGCCGCTGATTTCAATGAAATCAGCGGCTTGGCAAAACTTTTGGTGGGATAGGTTCCCTTTAAGATGCCGTCATATACCGCATGAATGCTGGGGTTCCTCTTGGTGATTCAGAAAAATACCGTCAAAAATACCGTCAAAAAATTTTTCTCCTCACCGATTCTGGTCAATCCACCACGCTTTTAGCGGCGCTCACGCATGTTGGCCGTGCCCGCGATCATGCCGACCCCACGCGGCTGATTTCGGCCAAGGCGGTCCGTAACTCGTCCTCGAGCAGTCCTGCCACCCGTTCCATGTCGTCCTCGGCGGCCAGCACCGGTGTCAGGCGTGGCGGGATCTGCAGCAGCGCATCGCGAACGCTGGCGATCTTGCAAGACCACGCGCGCTGCAGCACGTCGACGCGGATCAACTTGCTCTCGAGCTCGGCACACTTCATTTCCGCAATGCGGGCCTCAGCTGCTTCGCGCCGCGCCCGCGCTATCGAATAGTCGTCGCCAGTCGAGACCGGCTCGGCCTCGCCTGCTCTTGTGCTTGCCGGGAAACTCGGGTTGCCGGTCACAGGAACATCAGCACCGGGGGAGCGACAGTTCAGCATCCGCGGCCGGGTGTTTCGCAGCCACTGGATATCTGCCGCGGCCGCATCGATCTTGCCGTCGATGAGAGAAATCCGTCCCGCCTTGATCGCTTTGTGAATGGCACTGCGCGCGCACTGGCGATGACGTGCGTATTGCGCTTGCGTCATCAATTCGGAATCCCTGTCTCTGGAAGTGTTCACCAATGCGTTCACCAATTTGGAAACTCACCCACTAGCTTATCACCGGGGTTCGAATTACCCGTACCGGCAAGGGGCCAGAAGGACCCAGACAGGGGGGAGGGGACGCCGCCGTCCGGAGACATTTTTTTTCTTGGGGGCAGTGGGGGCAGATTGTTAAATCACCTGAAAACCCGCACCAGCACTGCGTTTCGCTGCCCCCAAAAGCTGTCCCCAAACGGCGATTTTCGTCGGGGACACGTGGGGGCAGAGAAGCATGTGAGTAAATACTTTCGTTAAAAATAAGCAGATGCAACGATTGAGTGCTCTGTAGCGCCCCTTAAATTGTTAAATGTTGCTCTATAAGTAACGGTGGCGAGCAGTCAACAATCGACCAAAGTGGTCTGAAATGAACCACTTTGGTTCACGGTGTGCACAAATGGCATAAAACGGCATACCGCTCTTTCTGGAAATCGAGCGCCACGCAGCGCGAAAAGATCTCTGCTGCCCGCCCTCTGCGCGCCGGATGAAAAAAACGCAGAAGGCAGGATGCGACCCGCTACACCTGTTCGTGACCAAGCTGATTAAGTCCGGATCGGCAGCGAGATCTGGGGCTCAATGGCCTCCAGTTTTGCGTGTGCTGTCAGGATCTCCTGGTAGAGGTCAATGTGTTTCGGCGCTCGTACCGTCACCACCAGCGCATATCGGATCTTCGCTGCGCCACTCGCAGCGTTCGCTCCGCTGTCGCGCGCGTTATAGTGGACATCGAACACCGAACCGTTCAGGCTCGTCCCTCGAAAGGTATGCTCGGCGTGGAGAACCGTTTCCCACTTTCCCAGGTCTTGCCGCATCTCGGCTTCCGTTCGCCATTCGTTCGAAGGGAAGAAACTGTAGCTTTTCGGATGTTTCGCATTTGGCTTGAACTTGGACATGTCAGGCCGGAACGTGATGTCCAGCCCAGCCTTCGTATATGCGCTTGCATCTTGCGGATCGGTGGGGGTGGCGTAGCAGAAGGTCGTGATGATGTCGACGTTGCCCTGCAATCCTCCGGGCGGCAACGGGACCGGCGCGCGCAGGTACTTGCCTGGCGTGAGTTCACCTTGGTAGATGATCCGCGCTATGCCGTCACCACAAGTGATAATGCTGTTCAGATCGGAGGGAACGCGACCCCAGCCGATTTCCTCCGTGCGTTCTGCCGAGTTTTCTTCGGCGCTATGCACAAGCAGTGCTTTGATCGTAAGCGGGTGCACGTCACTTCCGAGAATTGCTCGAATACCGACAGCTGTACGAAGCGCAAGCGGGGCGGCGAAGCTGGTGCCCAGTTGTGTAGCGAGGCTGAGCCTCTTGCCAGGTGCGGCCACGTGGAAGTATTCCTTCGGGGATCCTCCGAAGGCCACCACGTCCGGCTTTCGGCGACCGGGACTGCGGCCCGGGCCGCATGCGCTATACGCAGCGCGGGACCAGCTTGTGCCCGCGTGGTTGGCTGCCCCCACACATAGGGCATTCACGCTGTCGGCGGGCACTTGGATGCGATTCAGCCCGAGGGCTTCGTCGCCTTGGCCGTTGTTCCCGACGGCGACGCTCATCAGGGTAGAACCGTCGCTGAGAATGTGATCTATGACGGCTGTCCATGCATGTACATCGGAATCTTCGACGCACAGGTCAGGCCCGAGGCTCAAATTGATGAATTGATAGTTCTGTGAAAGCAGAATGGCTTCAACGTGCCCAAGAGTCCGGTATAGCTCGTAGGGGTCTTCACTCTTGGACTGTGAGTCCAGCACGCGGTGATGGTCTACCGGTGCATAGGGACGCTCCGCTCGCTGCCCGGGTTCGATCGGCCCAAACAGCAGGGCGGATGTCACGGCCAAGCCGTGCTCTGTGTACTCTTGAACGTCTTGCGCGTCTTCGTCCGCGCGGAAATACCGGCGCACGAAGGAGCTAAGCACGTGCTCCTCCGGCAGTCCACCGTCCAAGACAGCGACCTTCGGTTCACGCGATAGCGGCTCCGCGCCCGGCAGCTCGAATGAGACGGGCAATTTGGTGCTTCTGAAGATTGGGCGAGCACTGCGCAGGCGTGGCATAGGCCGCACTACCCTGATAAGGCTGAAAAGCGCGAGCTTCGTTAATTGCCTCTCTGAACCTGCAACCGGCACGAAGAGAAGCCGACCTGCCTCGAACTCGAAACGGTCATCTACCCTGAAGCCGCACTCCTGCGCATATACGCTGAACTGCGCGCGAACATGGCCAGCAAGATCGCCGGGCGGAATGTGCAGACCTACCTCAAAGACCTCCTTGGCGTCGCCTTCGCTGCCGGTACGTAGGCGATCGGACGGCGTCATCGGCTCGATGCTCTCGATCTGCGTAAATTCCTGGGCGGCCGGCATGTCGGCTGTGAGCAGCCGAGCTTGCTCAACCAGCTGGCGAAGCGCGCTGCGAGGCCCGGACACGAACAATTCCGTCGTGTCTGCTTCAGCCGAGGCGGTCTTTGAAACTATTTTGCGTGGGCGGATGCGCCGGTTACGGCTACCCACTGATACCAACCCAGCTTGCTGGAGAAGCACTCGCGGGAAATAGCTCTTTGCGATATACGCAGGGTGTAGTGTGATGCGCGCGACGGCCTGATCGTCCGGGCAGGCATTGTCGGGCAGCTGAGACAAAGCCGCGTTTGTCGCCTCCAGCTGCGGGATCAAGAAGGCTTTGGCCTCAGCCAACGTGTACGGATGTTTTTTATCGGCTGGCTTCTTTTTCGGAGCATCGATGCCGAAGGTCAGAAGTTCGCCTTTGCCAATCAGGTATCGCGGTGCTGTAGCCATTTATTTGTGCCCCCTTCCTTTTCGGGGCGAGGGCCCCGCGTGTCGACGGATCGTGTCTCGAGCAACGCCGGTCAGCCTGCTTATCTCTTGGTGTGTGTGGCGCCCACTCTTGGCCAGCTCGATGGCAAGCGTCAACCGCTGGGCTTTGCTCAGGGCGGCCATGCTGTCGTCAAGCAGTTGAGCGACAAGTCGTTGCGGCTCCCCCTCTTGAAGCGCCCAGTGCCGGCGGAGGGCGGTGATCGCACGCTGCACATCCGAGAGTGACTGGCCCTCCAGCGATGACGAGAGAGCCTCAACCCACGGCGCAAACGTGGAGAGATCGTCAGCTAGGAATCTCCGAACCGCAGCAGTCACTGCGGCGGGTTCTGACTTACCGAACTGTACGACGACTTCGAATCTTCGCCAAAGTGCGGGATCCACCAGCTCTGGGTGGTTCGTGGCCGCCAATAGCAGGCCGCTTGCAGGCCACTGGTCGACCTCCTGAAGGAGGACTGTCACCAGCCGCTTAAGCTCGCCAATGTCCGATTCGTCGCTGCGCCGCTTGGCGATCGCGTCGATCTCATCGAGCAGCAAGACGGCGGAGTTCGCTTTCGCATGATCGAGTGCTGCGCGCATATTGCTGCCGGTCCTTCCAAGCAGGCTACTCATTACGGCCGTGAGATCGAGAACCCACAGCGGCTTACCGAGGCGTGCGGCAATCCAGCGGGCCGAGAGAGTTTTGCCGACTCCAGGCGGGCCAACAAGGATGGCTGAACGGGTCGGAGTGATCCCCCTTGCTGATAGGCGTCCGCTCTCCTGCCGCTCCAGAACGATGGATTCAAGCTGCCTCTGCACAGCGCCAGACAGCAGCGGCTGCTGCAACCCTTGGCGGTCATCGAACTCGCGGACCAGCGCCAACTTGGAATCGCTGTCCACAGGAGTTGGGCCAGCCGTCTGTGTAGGGGCAAAATCGCTACGACGCAGCACACCTCCGACACCACGAGTCTGTGAATTTTTTAGAGTCTGCTCCAGTTGCGCCGCGAGCTCTGGGCGCTTTTGCCGGTACTTGCGTACCAATCGGGCCAGCAGCAGTCGGACGTCGTCATGCGCGTCGTCGGCTGCGAGTCGGGCTAAATTGGCGAAATCCTTCTCGATTTCCTTGAAATCGTCAATGGCGGCTATCATTCTGTTCGTTTCTGTGAGATTTTGGCTAACTTATTGTGACGAATTTTATGGCTAAATATAAAAGTTCGCCACAATAAGTTTCTTCCATGCTGGCATGTACCGTTGGACAGCTGTGGCTCGTCAACCTTTTTCGCTCTGAGCTTGCCCGGAAGGTAAGCGGGGCTAAACAAGCGACAGATTCCGCCCTCGTTTCTTGAAGCCGGAACTTTCAGGAAGCGCGAAAAGGTCGTTGCACGGGTACCGCGTGTGGTCCATGTGCGGTGGGTAAGCACCAGGACGCTCCGCTGGTCGCTTTCCCCCAAGCGCCGGCGTGACCTTATCGTTCAGATGGCCGGTACAGGGCACGACTACCCATCCGTCACTCCTCGGCAGATTAACCGGTCGGCCTGCTTCGGAAGCCCACTTGATAGCTTGCGTGATGTATCGTGTGGGGGTCGTGCTCGTCCATCGCCCGATGCCACCAAGTAAAGCGCGCATCACCATGGAGCTGGAAGAAGCCGCTGATCTGCCGCAGGATCGCATCCTGCTCGCTGTTGCCGATGCCGCCGCGCTCATCCAGATAGGCCGCAAAGCAGGTGCGGGCCGCTTTGGTCGCCTCGCCATTGGCCCAGCTTGCGTGGCCAGTTCGCAGGCTACGCTTCATTGGCGAACCCATGCAGCATCCCCTACATGCCCAGCCCGTGGTTGGCATCTGCGGGGGGTGGGACATGCGCACATCATGGACGCCTCGCGTGCCCTTGCTGGCCGCGGACATGTGATTCGCGAGACTCGCCTCGCCATCGGACATAAGCCTCAGCCGTCACATGCGATATCTTATCCATATCGAAAACTTTCGGGTTGACCAATGACCGCATTTGCACCGCGCCCGCCAGGCCTGCTTGGTCTCGCTCAGGAATACCGCCGTCGCAGCGAATGGAACGCGCGCTTTGAGCACTGGGAGCGACCCGAAAGCGGCTCCGAAGCGGACCGAATGACGCGCGCCAGGGACATGGTGAGAGATGCACTGCAGATCAGCAGCACGCTGACTCTGGAGGGCGTACGCCTCGTTGAGCAGGGCAGCTACACGAATCGAACCAATACCCGGAACGATGCTGACATTGACTTGCGCGTGGAGCATCCGGGGCTGCGAGTGGATACTGACACCACGGTTGGGGACTACTGGTCTGCGAGCTCTGCCCTCGGCTATGAGGTTCCGACCGGCGCGCGCCGGCTTCCAGACATAGACCGCGACATGCGCGACACCATCGAGCGCCTGCTCGTGGCGTCTTTCGGGCGGCACTCGGTCCATGTCACAGGAAACAAGGCAATTCGCGTGCGGGGAGTGGATGGAAGCCGGGGAGATGTGGACGTGGTGCCCGGCTTCACGCTACACCAGATCAGCTATGGGTCTTTGCTGACCGGTTACACCACAACCGTCGGCTTCGCGATCCACGGTCGCGATGGAACCTGGACCAACAATTTTCCGGATCAGCACATTGCGAATGGGCGGGATAAGCGCTCGCGCACCGGGCACCAGTTCAAGCGGGTGGTGCGTATATCGAAGCGCCTGCGGGCGGACATGGCAGCGGCCCGTGTCTACACCGGTAAGGCCCCGTCCTTCCTCGTTGAGTGCTTGATCTATCTCGCCGATGACTGGTGTTTTACGGTGGCGACCGACGACCGGTATGAGCGTGTGCGCCGCGTCTTGGCCAATGCGTTGGAAAAGGTACGCACCGTCCAGTCCCTCAATGAGGTCAACGACATAAAGCCGCTGTTTGGGGCTGGGCAGGCTTGGGCCCGCAAGGACGCCATCGTATTTCTGGAAGCCGCGCTGGCCCACTTGGGGAACGCTTGATGTGGTCCCTGCTAACGCGCAAGTGCCAGGTGTCGCTGGTTATGGGTGCTGGGCTCGCCGGTGTGCACGTCCTACAGGTGCTCTATGGACTGCTCAGTAAGCCGATCAGCACTTGGGGCGCAGTATCGTTGGTAGCGACGGCCATTGTCGGCGTGGGGGCCCTGCTGGTGGATATGCTGTGGCCGTGGCTTTGGTCGTTGTCCCCAGCGCTGCAGCGCATGACGTTCCCGAACCTCAATGGCAAGTGGCAGGGTACGGTGCAACCTGCGCCGAACCCGCAGACGGGCCGTGCGGTGGCGCCCATTGAGGTGGAAGTGGAAATTCGGCAGGGCCTGCTGAATACAGTCATCACCATGCAGAGCCGAGAAAGTACGTCTTACTCGACTCGGAGCTGGCTGGAGCGCTTCCCGGAAAGACGCTGCTTTCGGATCTGGTACTCGTATAGCAACGACCCGCAGGCCCAGTATCGTCAGCGAAGCTCACCACATGAAGGCGTGGGGATGCTGGAGATGGGCGCAGATGACCTGCACACAATGACAGGCCGGTACTACACGGATCGGCGCACGACGGGCGACGTTTCCCTCAAAAGAGTCGGGCTTGGCCGTCCGCGCAAGCTTCGATTGTCTTGATAGCCAAAAGGCTGGCCAGCCGTTCCCCCCTCGTGCGCTGGCGGGCCCGCTGGGCTGCGGTCGATTTCAGCATCACGCGGTCGTGCCCAGACGTCGGCCTGCGCCTTTTTCTCGAAGGCCTTGCAGTGCGGTTTATGCCCCCTTCCCGCAGATCAGCGCGCGCCAGGAACTGCCGATCTTCATAATGCTGGCCATCTGTCACCCCTCGGCGGGTTAACCGGTCGGCCTGCCTAGGCCGCCAACTCCCCTGAAAGAATCCTCGCCCCGAACCGGTAGCACCGGGTGTTTCCCATGCCCGGCAGGCGCTCCTTGCGGTCGGCGCGCATCCGCTCGCCGGCCCCCTCGGGCATCAGCATGCCCCGCTCGACCAGCAGGTGCGCGACCGTCTTCGGATTGAACCCCTTGCAGATCTCTTCCCGAAACACGGCCGGCAGCACGAAGTATTCGAGCTGGGCCTCCTCGCCGTCGACCGGGTGCATCTTGTCCCCGTACTCGCGGTGATGGTCGCTGTCGGACTTGATCGGATCGCCGTCACGGCCAAGCAGCCGCTTGAAGCCGGCGCGGTTCATCGTGTTGGGCTTGTGGTCATCCATCGCCCGATGCCACCAGGTGAAGCGCGCATCGCCATGCAGCTGGAAAAAGCCGCTGACCTGCCGCAGGATCGCATCGTGCTCGCTGTTGCCAATCCCGCCGCGCGCGTCCAGATAGGCCGCAAAGCAGGTACGGGCCGCCTGGATTGCTTCGCCATTGGCCCAGCCAGTCAGCCCGGCTTGCGTGGCCAGCTCGCCGGCAATGCCAACCAGCGCAAAGCGCGAGGCGACCCGCTGCACCTGTCCGTGCGCGCCTTCCGGGCAGAGCTGCTGCACCAGCTGCGCCACCTTCTCGCGCAGCGTGCCGGCAAGCTTTTCCGCATGGGTCACGGCCCACTCGATGAACGCGAGGCCGGCCGTGCCGTGGCAGTGGTTCGCCTGGTTCACCAGATGGTTCGACAGTGACGCCCCGTCGGCAAACCCGTGCAGCGTCTCGTACACGCCCAGCCCTTGGCCGGCATCGGCCGGGATGTGGGCCATGCGCACGTCATGGCCGCCGCGCGTGCCCTTGCCGGCTTCGGACATATGATTGGCGAGGCTCACCTCGCCGTCGGAGAGAAACAGCAGCCGCCAGGTGTGCGTGCGCCGGGAGGTTGCATTCTGCGTGGCGCGCCCCTTGCCGCTTTCGTTGGCCAGCATGTAGACCGTATCGCCGACCACCTTCGGGTCGACCTGGGCGATTTCGTCGAGCAGCAGTAGCGCGTCCGAATGCTGTGCCGCCACGAGCTCGAGCGCGTTGTCGGTCATGCGCCAGTTGCGCGGGTAGTCGCGCCCGCCGTAGACGGAGCCGGCCACCTTGAAAGCGGTCGACTTGCCGCTCGAGCTGTCGCCCCAGATGTGAAAGCCACCCGAGGGCACGCCAGCATGGTGAAGCAGGGGTGCTGCGAAGGCGGCGCTGACGCAAAACGTCAGCCGCGAGTTGCCCGCGCACAGGGCGGCCACATCGGTGCGCCATTGCTCGAGCGTGCCGGCCTGCTTGAACTGCGAGACCACGCCGGACGGCGATTGGAACATCACCAGCTCGTCGCCCTCGCCGAGCGTGCGATCCGGCAGCACGTAGACGTCGCCATGCCAGCCGATGCGGTCGGTGCAGCGCACGCGCACATCGGTCTGTCGCGTCTGAATGTAGACGGTGAGCTGGTTCTTCGCAGCCGTGCCGGCACCGATCTGCAGGCCCATCGACAGCAGGATCGATCGATACTGGGTGCCGTCACCGGAGAGCAGGCTGGCCGGCATCGCCCAGCGCTTGGGCTGGCCATCGGGATCGGAAAATTCGAGCAGGTAGCCCCATTCGCCATTGCTCGCGTCGCGCGTCTTGGCCGTCACCTGCAGCGGCGAGCAGATCCACTGCGCCGGTAGTGCATCGCCTTGCTGGTTGAAGCCGTGATACCAGACGCCCAGCTCGTCGACCCGGAAGAACGGCCGGCTCACGCTGGCAGCGTCACTGGCCTTTTCGCGGGCACGCGCCCGGCTCGCTTTGCTGCTGCCGGCATCGGCTGCAGACTTGTCTTTGCCAGGCGCGGGCGACTTGCCCTGTTCGGCCAGCGCTATGGCGTGCGCGATCTGCGCGCGCAGCGCATCGGCTCCCTGGGCCAGCAGCAGGTCATTGAAGTCGGTCGCATCCGCAGGCAGGCCCTGCGGCTTGCACCAGTGGCCTTCCACCAGGCGCGCAGCGCGCTCGGCCGCCTGCACGCCGGGATTGCGTCCGGTTGTCTTCTCGGTTTCGGTATCGTCGTCGGCGCACAGCAGCAGGCGCACGCCCGGGTGCTGCTGGCGCAGTGCGCGCGCCACATGCGGCAGGTTAGTCGCATTGAACGCCACGGCTACCGGATGGCCGGTCGCCTCATGCAGGGCGGCGGCCGTCGCATAGCCCTCGGCCAGCAGCAGCCAGCCGGCCTCGTCGACCGTCCCCAATAGGTGCCAGCAGCCCGACACCCGAGCACCGCGTAGGAAACGCTTCTCGCCATTGGCGAAGATCCGCTGCAGGTTACACAAGTGCTGCCCATCGGCCAGCGGCACCAGCAGGGTGTCGCCCTGGTAGCGCACGCCATGCCCGGCAATGGCCTTTTTCGTGAGATAGGGCGACGACCCATGCGGCGCGGCTGCAGACCACACCTTCACCGCTTCGGCAGCGGCACGGGCCTGCTCGGCAGCGCGCGCGGCCTCGTCGGCCTGCTGCTGCTCGGCGCGCTGCTGCCGGCGCGTGGCCTGCTCAGCGGCTGACAGGGCCGGCAGCGGGGTGAGGTGCTTGCTGTCGAAGCCGCGCTGCTTGGCCTCGCCGATCAGCGTGGCAATGGTCACGCCGCCGCCCGCCTTGAAGCTCTTCCAGCTGTCATTCACGGCGCGCGCCCTGTAGTTCGGGGCCCCCTTGCTCCACTCGTCGAACAGCGCAAAACCGTCCTGCCCGAATTCGGATTTCAGGGCCATCCCGATACGCAGCCACAGCTCGCGCTCATCGGACGGAATGTAGGCCAGTGCAGCGCGGGCGGTATCGATCGACACGACGCGGTTCATGCGTGCCCCCGCGCACCGGCGATCTCGAACGCACTGGCCGAGGGGCCGGCAATGCCTCGGGCCTGCATCAGGTGACGCTGCAGGTGGCCCAGATAGCCGGCGGTGAAAGCATCGATGCAGGCGCGCAGCAGCTCGGCATCATGGTCGCCGGAGGCGGCCATGCCCACCTCAACCGACTGACGGAAAGCGCTCAGCGACAGCGATACATGGTCGTGCAGCGCCACGCGTGGCAGATGAGCGAGCAGCTCGGCAGCCGAGCTGACGCCGGCGTCGACGCAGAACTGGAATTGCTCGCTGATCTCGAGCTCGAGCACCGGCAGGTGCGCTTCGCCGGTTGCGCGCAGCAGCGCGCGCGGGGACTGAGGTTTAGGCATGCTTTGCCTCCTTCGGTTTTGCAGCGGGCTCAGCTGCGGCCTTCACGCTGCGCAGGTTCTTTTCGAGGATGAAGCGGTCGGCCTCGCGGGCCAGTAGATCGAGCGAGCTGATCGTCATGCGCATGAGCACACCGCGCTGGTAGCCATCGAGCACGGGTGGCAGGCCGTTGTCGACGTTCATCTCGTCGCGCTCGATGACCTCGAGCGCCAGACGCGCACCGGCGGCAATGTCCCAGGTGCGACCGATCAGGCCGCGGGAGGGATCGCTGTGGGGATCGGAAAAATGAGAGGTCGCTTCGAAGAGCGGCGGTACGGGTGGCTTGGACGCGTTATTCATGGCGGCCTCCCTGCAGCTGGAAACTTCCTGCCTGCCGTTCACGGTCCGACGACAAAGCCACTACACCGCGCATGAACTGGGCGAATTGCTGATCTTGCTGGGCAGCCCACCACCGGCGGTGCTCAGCCGCGGCACGGGCTTGGCCTTCCTTGCTACTCAGGAAGGCCACTTTGGCCCGATCCCTTTCTTTCAGACGACGCTCATCGGGGCAGTCCCATGATTGACGCACCTGATACCAGCTCAAGCACCAGCAGTCGGCCGAGCGCGCCATCGGCAGGTCCTTGAATTCCTTGCACTCGCCTCGGGTGCGATGGATCGAGGAAAGCGTCCACTGCCATCGTCCGGCCATCCAGTGCGCGGTCTGTCGACCGCTGGGCCACCGTATGTCAGCGGGGATCAGCCCCAAGGACTCGAGCTGGAGGCATGAGCCATAGCAGGTTGATCGGCCTGCCTCAGGATCGAGCATGAAAACCGGCTCATCGAAAAAATCGGATGGCGCAGGCTGCAAGCGAGATTCACGCATGGCCGCCTCCGTGCGCTTTGAAGTTGCGCGCATGGCGCGTGCTGCGGGCGGTGAAGGCCAGTACATGGCACATGAAGCGGGCAAAGGCCCGATCCTGTTGTGCCTCCCACCAGCGCCGGCTCTCGCGCGCGGCATAGGCCTTGCCCTCGGCGGTGCTGCGAAACATCATCTCGGCCAGCTCGCGGGTCTTCAGGCGGATCTCGCAGGCCTCAAGGGCTTCTCCCATCCGGTGCCGGCGCAGACGCCAGTAGTCGGCCTTTCCGGTTATGGGCAACCGCTTGCCGCGACAGTCCTTGCGTAGTGCTCGGCGCAGGGTCCAGTGCCAGGGGCCGTCCATCCAGCCAGCAAACTGCCCGGGCTCGGGCCACGGCGCTTCACCAGGAATGAGCCCGTCGACCTCGAGCTGCGTGCGCGTGCCGTAGAACTCGGTCGAGCCGAAAGCACAATCGATGAACAGCACGGGCTCATCGAGAAATTCATTGATCAGGGAAGGGGATACGGCCGCGTGCTGCGGCACAGGCGCGCGCAAGGTCGCGCGCGGAGGGGTGTCAGCCATGATGACTCCAGTTGGACAGGTTTTGAACCTGCCGCCCTCCACGCCAATGAAGGGCGGCAGAACCGTGCGGGGTTGGCGTACCGGCAACTGGAACCGGCAGGGGCTCGCGCCCCTCCCCACACGGCCTGCCATAAGCAAAGCCATGCGCGCTGCACGCAAAAACAAAAGCCGCGGAACCAAAGGTGGGCGCGGCTTGCAGCGCCAGTTGATCGGGACGCCAATCCCGTATCGCTTCTTTTTCAGCGATGGGCGGAGCATAGCGCGCAGGAAGGGGCGTGGCAAGCGCCTTGCCGGCGCGGCCGTCGGGCGCCGCGCTCATGCGCCTGCCGATTGTTTTTTGACGTACGCACCGTCCGCGATAGCCAACTCGATCCATTCCCTGACGGAGGCATGGATGAGCCCATCGCTGCCTTCGAGCTTGCCGTCGGGATGGATCAGGCAAAATCCGTTTTCGACGATACCGCCCACCGTAATCGGGCTCGGGAAAAGGTACGGCGACTGGAATTCGAAACCCAACACGCTACGGCGAGGCGGTTCGTGCTCCGGATGGTTGGGGTCGATTTCGGTGGCATCGAGTACCAGCATGCCGATGGGGGCAGGAAGTCGGCCGCTCATTTCGCCACCCCGCGCGGCTGGGCATCGATCCACGCATCGACCTCGCTGGTCTTCCAGGCGATGGTGCGCCCGAGGCGGATCGGCTGCGGGAAGTCGCCCCGCTTCACTCGGCGGTAGATCTCGGTGCGGGAAAGGGTCGTTTTGATCGAGACTGACTGCTGACGCAGCAGCGGGTCGGACACTTCGGCGGACGGTCGTTTCATCAGGTTCTCCTGTGTTGGGGGCCGCACCGAAGGAACCGGGCGGCACAGGCAGAACCGTATAAAACTCAGTGTGAAAGAAAAATTGGGGCTGACCCCGTCAGGGGGAGGTTTTGGCGAACTATTTTTGTTTGCGCTCGCGGCCGCCGCTGAATTTAAAGCCGGGGAAGGCTTCCTTCGCCCACTGTCTCAGCGTCTCGTCGTTGTATTTGTCTTTCGGGAGCCATGCCATCTCCGGATGCCGCCGAAGCTCCGGGATATTCTTGAATGCGCCTTCCAGCTCTAGGAATATGTGTTTGAAGCGCGCCTTGGCTTCAGCATCAGCCCGGTTGGTGGTGCCGACCGTACTTCTTCCCAGCTTTTCGTCGGTCTGCTTGAATAGCTGTTGGAGCTTGTCGTTCTCCTCGGCGAGCTGTTGCGCTGCCTGCTGCTCGGTCAAGCTGGAAAACCCGATCAAGTCATGCAGGAAGTCATAATCGACTGGGAACTCTTCCAGCAATGCGTCAACCTGGTCGCGGTCGCCTTTCCGCAGCGCGGTGGCCATCCAGCACGCAACGTGCCGACGGATATAGCCAGCAAAGGCGATCTCGGCGGGGCGAGTCTCCTCGCGGGCACTGGCCACGAGCTGGACGAGCTCGAGCGCCCGGGCCTGCTCTTGCAATCTGCGTAGCGTCTCAAGCGACTGGCCGAGCTGTGTCTCTAATTGGTGGGCGACTGGCACGAAAGAGGCGAGGCGGTCCCACAGACCCGTGACGTTCGCCAGAGGGCCGGCAATCTCATCCAGTTGATTCCTCACCCGGATAGCCTCTGACAAGCGCCCCAGACCGCCGAACTGTTCGCCCACCCGACGTACATCTTCGACGAGCTTCTCTCGCCAACGGTTATCAGCTTTCATCGTCAATTCTAGAGGCGCTTAAGGCCAAACACTTAGGGTCGATCTGCGGGCAGCCGGCACCGGGCGGTGCGCAGCAATTTCTTGCGCGCGCGTTTCTTTATGTGCCCTGCAGTTTCCAGCGCAGGGGCAACCGAATGATAACGCTGGAAAAGAGCGGGGCAGGGGCTTGTGCACCGGTGGGGCGGATTGCCGAGGGTGGCCGAGCAGCGATTTGCCAGCGGACCGTCAGTTCGACAGGCAGCGACTGTCGGCTGCCCCCACTTTGCCCCCAGTTTGCCCCCACAAATAAATATATTTTTGGGGACAAGAAAAACGAGGATTTATGCGGGTTTTCAGGCGTTTTTCTGCCTGCCCCCATGCCCCCAACGAAAAATCCGTCCGGCAAAATGCCGTTTACGCTGCGGAGGGCTTGAACGCGATGACGTCAGCCCCGGATTTCAGGCGATCCAGGTGATCCGCCCACGCTTGCATCATCGCGCGCCGGTCTTCCAGATGGGTCGTGCGGTTGTAGGCGCGGCCCAGCGGATCGCGCACCGCATGCGCGAGCTGGTGCTCGATGATGTGTGGCGGGATCTTCAGCTCTTCGTCGAGGATGGTCCGGGCCATCGCACGAAAGCCATGGCCGCTCATTTCATCCTTGCTGATGCCCATGCGCCGCAGGGCAGAGAGCACTGCGTTGTCGCTCATCGGGCGCGAACTGGTGCGCGGGCTGGGGAATACGTACTCGCCGCCACCGGTCAGCGGCTGCAGCTCGCGCAGCAGGGCCACGGCCTGCGTCGCCAGCGGGACGATGTGCGGGGTCTTCGTCTTCGAGACCAGGTACCGCCACTCGGCAGCCTCGAGGTCGATCTCGGCCCAGCGCGCGGTGCGCAGTTCGCCTGGGCGCACGAAGACCAAGGGCGCCAGCCGGAGCGCACATCGTACGGTGTGGCTGCCGCTGTAGCCGTCGAGCGCGCGCAATAGCGCGCCCACCTGATTGGACTCGGTAACGGCGGCAAAGTGTTTTCGGCGCGCGCGTGCTGACGGCAGGGCCCCGCGCAAGTCACCAGTCGGATCGCGTTCGGCGCGTCCCGTCGCTACGGCATAACGAAAGACTTGTCCGCAGTTCGCCAGGGCGCGATGGGCCGTCTCGAGTGCGCCTCGGCTCTCGATGCGCCGCACGGTGGCCAGCAGCTCGGGGGCGGTGATCTCGGCAATCGGCCGCGCACCCAGCCAGGGAAAGACGTCCCTCTCCATTCGGCCGACAATCTTCGAGGTATGCGACTCGGCCCATCCCTCCTCGTGCTTGAGCAGCCATTCGCGGGCGACG
This sequence comes from Oxalobacteraceae bacterium, assembly GCA_027484285.1. Taxonomy (GTDB): domain Bacteria; phylum Pseudomonadota; class Gammaproteobacteria; order Burkholderiales; family Burkholderiaceae_D; genus Pernthalerella. Next base: position 15,893 of record JAIXTG010000167.1, read on the forward strand.
GCTTCGAAACTGTTGGCCGCTCGCTCGGTGCGCGATGCCTTTTGTGCCTTGCGCATCTCTCCGGGATCGATGCCTTGGTCAATGAGGCGCTTGGCTTCGGTGCGCTTGGCGCGGGCCTCGCCGAGCGAGACTTCCGGGTACTTGCCGAACGCAAGCGTGCGTCTTGCGTCGCCGAAGCGGTAGTCCATGCGCCAGTAGCGCACGCCGTCCGGATTGACCAGCAGGTACAGGCCGCCACCATCGGCGAGCTTGTACGGCTTGTCCTTGCCCTTGGCATTGCGCGGCTGGGCATCAGTGAGGGGAGGGACGATTTTGGGCATTTTGACGGTATCTCCTCGGCCGGACAGGCCAGATACCGTCAAAAATACCGTCAAACTTCTGGGCTGCCAAGGCACGGTGAGGTACGTCAGGCAACAAAAAACCCGCAGATTCTCTAGGAATTCTGCGGGTTTTGGGGCTTCCTGAAACCTCAGGAAACAGTGTTTTGGTGGTGATAGGTGGATTTGAACCACCGACCCCAGCATTATGAGTGCTGTGCTCTAACCAACTGAGCTATATCACCACGAAGCCCGGCATTATCGGCGCACCAGTGCACGCTGTCA
>JAIXTG010000334.1 GCA_027484285.1 Oxalobacteraceae bacterium
GCCGGAAAAGAAAATGGCCTGACAAGCGTCAGGCCATTCAAAGTGGTGCTGATGGGCGGAATCGAACCGTCGACCTACTGATTACGAATCAGTTGCTCTACCAACTGAGCTACATCAGCGAAGCGCGCTATTCTAGCAAAAAAATCATGCCCGACCGGCAAATTTGATCCGGCCGGCGTTTCAGCCTGCGTGATAGCTGGTGACTCGCTCGACCTCGTTCTTCGAGCCGAGGAAAACCGGCACCCGCTGGTGCAGCGCGGTCGGCTGGATGTCGAGGATGCGCGTGCTGCCGTCGGTGGCTGCTCCGCCGGCCTGCTCAATGATCATCGACATCGGGTTTGCCTCGTACATCAGGCGCAGCTTGCCCGGCTTGGACGGGTCGCGCGCATCGGCGGGGTACATGAACACGCCGCCGCGGGTCAGGATGCGATGCACGTCGGCCACCATGGAAGCGATCCATCGCATGTTGAAGTTCTTGCCGCGCGGCCCCTCGACGCCGGCCTCCAGTTCGCTGATGTAGCGGCTGACCGGCGGATACCAGTGGCGCGCATTCGATGCATTGATCGCATATTCGGCCGTGTCTTCCGGGATGCTGATGTCGCGCTGGGTCATTACCCAGGAACCCATCTCGCGATCCAGCGTGAAGCAGTTCACGCCGTTGCCGGTAGTGAGCACCAGCATGGTCTGCGGCCCGTAAACCGCATAACCGGCAGCGACCTGTTTCGAGCCGGGCTGCAGGAAATCCTGCTCGGTCGGCTCTTTCATGCCCTCGGGCGCCTTCAGCACCGAGAAGATGGTACCGATGGTCACATTGACGTCGATGTTGGACGAGCCGTCGAGCGGATCGAACAGCAGCAGGTATTCACCTTTCGGGTAGCGGTTCGGGATCGGGTGGAAGGATTCCATCTCCTCGGATGCCATGGCAGCGAGGTGGCCGCCCCACTCATTCGCCAGCAGCAGCATTTCGTTCGACATGATGTCGAGCTTCTTCTGCACCTCTCCCTGCACGTTCTCGCTGCCAGCCACGCCGAGGACATCGCCCAGCGCGCCCTTGCCGACTGCATGGCTGATGGTCTTGCAGGCGCGGGAGACGACCTCGATCAGCAGCCGCAGCTCGGCAGGTATGGTGTTGTGCAGCCGCTGCTCTTCAATCAGGTGCTGCGTGAGGCTAATGCGTTTCATTGGTTTTCCTGTGTTGGGATTGAATTCAGTCGGCGAGCGCCTTGCCGATGACCTCGGCCACGTCATTCGACAGCGGCCGGGTGCCGGCGACCTGCTCGAGCGCCGTACGCATGCTGGCCTGCAGCAGCGGCGTGTACTTGCGCCAGCGGTCCAGCGTGCGCGCCAGCCGGGCCGCCACCTGCGGATTGATGGCATCGAGCGCGATCACGTGCTCGGCCCAGAACGCATGGCCGCTGCCGTCCGGTGCATGGAATTGCGCCGGGTTGCTATTGCAGAACGCGAACAGCAGGCTGCGCGCCCGGTTCGGGTTTTTAAGCGTGAACGCCGGGTGTGCCATCAGCTCGCGCACCTGCGCGACTGTGGTGGCCGGCGCGCTCGCTTGCAGGCTGAACCATTTGTCGACCACCAGGGGCTCGTCCTCGAAATCCGCATGGAATTGCTGCAGGGCCTCGTCCATGCCCGGCACCTCATTGTTGACCATGGCAGCCAGTGCGCCGATGCGGTCGGTCATGTTGGTGGCCTGTGCCAGCTGATCCTGCATCAGCTGGCGGGCAAGGTCGTCGCCGGTTTCCGCCAGGTAGGCCAGCGCGGTATTGCGCAGCGCGCGGCGGCCCGCATGCGCAGGATCGGGCCGGTAGGCCCCGGTCAGCTGGTTCGCGCGATAAGCATCAAGCAGGTCGGGCTGCAGCGCACGCGCCAGCTGCCTGCGCAGCGCGCGGCGGGCGCGGTAAATCGCCTGCGGATCGACCACGTTCACCTGCTCGGCCAGCATGCCTTCGGAAGGCAGCGTCAGCACCAGGTCGCGGAACGCGGGATCGAGCGCCTCATCGCGCAGCAGCTTGCGCAGTGCGTCTGCGATCAGCTGGTCCTGCGCTGTCTGCGTAAAACCGAGATCGGCGGCGATGCCGGCATCCACCAGCGCCAGCAGGCGGCGGGTGACGAGGCGCTGCCCGGCTTCCCAGCGGTTGAACGGATCGCTGTCATGCGCGAGCAGGAACGCGAGTTCGTCGTCGCTGTAGTCATGGTCCAGGACGACCGGCGCAGAAAAATTACGCAGCAGCGAAGGCACGGGCGGCCGCTGGATGCCGGTAAAGGTGAAGCGCTGCTTCGGTTCGGTCAGCTCGAGCACCAGCGTGGTCGGCGCGGCATGCACCTCGACTTCGTCACGCACACTGTCGCTGGCCAGCTGCAGCGGCAGGTCGCTGCCGTCGGCATCCAGCAGGCCGACGGCCACCGGAATGTGCATCGGCAGCTTGTGCGCCTGACCCGGCGTCGGCGGGCAGAACTGCTCGAGTTCCAGCGTGTAACTGGCGGTTGCCGCGTCATAGTCGGCGCGCACGCTGACCCGCGGCGTGCCGGCCTGGCTGTACCAGTGCTCGAACTGGGCCAGGTCGCGATCATTGGCATCGGCCATCGCGGCGCGGAAATCGTCGCAGGTGACCGCTTGCCCGTCGTGGCGCGCGAAGTACAGGTCCATGCCCTTGCGGAAACCGTCGCGGCCCAGCAGGGTCTGGTACATGCGCACGACCTCGGAGCCCTTCTCGTAGATGGTCAGGGTATAGAAATTGTTGATTTCGACGTAGGAATCCGGCCGCACCGGATGCGCCATCGGGCCGCCATCCTCCGGGAACTGCGCCGAACGCAGCACGCGCACATCCTCGATGCGCTTGACCGCGCGCCCGCTCTCGCTGCCCATCATGTCGGCCGAGAACTCCTGGTCTCGGAACACCGTCAGGCCTTCCTTCAGTGACAGCTGGAACCAGTCGCGGCAGGTCACGCGGTTGCCGGTCCAGTTGTGGAAGTATTCATGGGCGACGACGGACTCGATATTCGCGTAATCGACATCGGTCGCAATGCGCGGATTGGCGAGCACATACTTGGTGTTGAAGATGTTCAGGCCCTTGTTCTCCATCGCGCCCATATTGAAGTCGCCGACGGCGACGATCATGAAGCGGTCGAGGTCCAGTTCCAGCCCGAAGCGCTCCTCGTCCCAGCGGATGCTCCTGACTAGCGATTCCATCGCATGCGAGGTCTTGTCAAGATTGCCCTCCTCGACCCAGACCTGCAGCAGCGCGTCGCGCCCGGACTGCAGGCGCAAGGTCTGCTCCTCGCAGACCAGCTGTCCGGCTACCAGCGCGAACAGGTAGGAAGGCTTTTTGAACGGGTCTTCCCACAGGGCGTAGTGGCGTCCGTCGCCGAGGTCACCCTGCTCGATCAGGTTGCCGTTCGACAGCAGCACCGGATATTGCGCCTTGTCGGCACGCAGCATCAC
>JAIXTG010000196.1 GCA_027484285.1 Oxalobacteraceae bacterium
CCTGGTTGCCCGTGTTGGCCACCGTGATCCGGTACGTCAGCTTCTCGCCCGCCTGATCGGCCACCTGCCCGGCATCGGCTTCCTTGACGATGTTCAGGGCCGGATTCTGGTCCACCGGAATCACAGCCGAATCACTCACCGGCCCCGTCTGATCCGAATCCGCCGTTGCCGTGTTGTCGATGTCGCCATCGCCGCCGCCGTTGCTGTCCAGCTCTGCCTGCGTCAGCGTCCGCGTCGCGGAGTATCTCCAGATTTCACCCACTTCCAGGGTGGCGTCATTGTCTCCGGAGAGATCCGTCAGGCGGAGTACGGTCGCCCCCGGGTCAGCCAAGGTGACGCCGGTCAGCGCCACATTGCCGGTGTTGGTCACTGTGATGGTGTAGTTGAGCGTTTCGCCAGCCACATCCGCCACTTGGCCCGCAGCGGCGACCTTGTCGATGGCCATCGACGGATTGGCCTGCTTGACGACGAACCACTCCTCGAAGCCGCCCTCTGCAGGCGACCCCGCGTTATTTTTCGTACCGAACTCGGAATACAGATAGATATATTCGCTGAGCGAAACGCCGTTGAAGAGCGAAACCGGAACGCTGACCCGGTAATCCCCGGTGCCGCTGCCTGAATTCCAGTCGGTCAGCGAGACGGTGACATTGCCTGATCCGTCCATGTCGTACAGCAGCCTTGCATCTGTCGTGGGAAAGAGCGCAGTGGTTGCGTTCATGTTCGTCAGCGTCGGCGAGGACGACGCGAACAATTTCACGTTATGCAGGGTGATCAGCGGCCCCGAATCCTTGTCGCTTTCATTCAGATCGAGGTTGAACTGGTAGTAGTCCTGCCCGTCGATGGTCACGCGCGGCACCATCGACAAGGTGATCGCATAGGTAAATTGGGGCGAGGTATTCTCGTCGAACTGCACCGGTCGGCCGCTGGTGTTGTAGCCGCTTTCAAATGCTTCGTCTTTCGGCGCCTGTATCCGCACGAAGGAGCTGATGATGCCGGTACCGGTCGAACCGGCCGTCGTATAGGCATCAAATATCAGGGGAGTTGAACCGTTCACGGTCGCGGCAATCGGGGTACCGCCCGTATTCGGGCCGGCATCGGTGAAGGTTGCCGTCGCCCCCCACCCGTCACTGGCCGCCGCCGTCAGCAGAAACCGCGCACCCAGCGAGTCATCCGGATGCACGAACCATTTCGTCACAACCTCGCCATTGACCTTGCCATCAAGGTCTTTCTTGCTGCCATCCTTGACCGTCCACGGGTCATGGCCTTTGCCGCCGAGGTCGACGATCACGTCGTCCGACGTGCCATAGATTCCATCCGCACCGGGATCGGTCACGTGCTCGACCTCGAAAGTCACTTCGCTTCCAGGCACGAAACCGCCCGCGGTGATGGTGGCAGTCTCGCCCGGCTGGTAATCTGACTTGTCGGTTTCGAGGCGGGAAATGGTCATGACGGTCTCCTCTTTCTTATTTATAGGGATTGGCGCGGGCAATCACCGGCGTCACACACGCCGTTGCGTCGCCGATACACATCGATCGTAAAGAGGGGGGAAGGCGCCGGCATCCTTCATTTGGCGTAAGCCAATGTACTAGCGGGAGTGGCGGCGGCGCGACGGACTGATGCAGCGGCTTGGCCGCCGGGTTGACCTGCGTCAGTAACTGTCCGCGCCGTGGTTGAAAACGAGGAGCGGAGAGAGCCGCCGCACCAGATCGCTCTGGCGCTGCGCGCCCGTTTTTTTGAGCACTGCGGACAATTGCGTGCGTATGGTCGCGACGCTGACCCGCAGCACGCAGGCGGCATCGCCGGGCGATTGGCCGTCGAGGATCAGCTGTGCGAGGCGCGCCTCGGCCGGCGTGAAGCCATAGAGATGCTGCAGCAAGCGCTCCACCGAATCGGCGCCGCTGCTCATTCCCTGGACAAGCACGAGGGCGACCTGTTGCGGCTGGGGGCTGCCGCGCATGACCAGCGGAAGCACCAGCAGGTGAGCGCCGGGCCGGGACTGCAACCCGATGATTCCGCCTGAGGGCTGTCGGGCCACTGCCCGCCTTACCAGTTCCGAGAACTGCGAATCCGGCACGCCCGATACGGACACGGCAAGCCTGCCGCCGACCGCGCGCGCCGACATCCTGAACAGGGAAGCTGCCGCGGCGTTTTGCGCCAGCGGGCGCCGCGAGGCGTCGAGCAGCATCATCGGCATGCTGAAGCTGTCCAGCATGGTCGACAGTATGGTCGTCTGCTGGCCCAGCTGCCTGAGGCGGGCAATCGGATACAGCGCGGGCAACAGCGCGCGACAGGCCGGATTGGCCCGTTCGAGCATGGAAGGGGCGTCATGCCACTCACCGGAATTGCGGCCGAGCGCCAGCATCGCCTCGGCTTGCGGCAACGGCAGGCGCGTGCACAGCCATGTTTCGCCACCGGGGTCAGATGCTTCGCGGGACCCATCCGGCTGTGGCGCCGCCCGGCGCAGCGGCTCGACCAGTTTCCATTGCCCCGGCTCGAATTTCTTCAGCAGTGCACGCAGGGTTTGCTCGGGCAAGTCGCTGTCGTTGATCTCCAGCGCCCAGTCAGCTTCGCGGCGGATCACATCGCTGCGGCAACCCCACTGGCCACGCCTGTCCCAGATCCGCAGCGATACGCGGTCACAGCCAAGCAGCTGCCCCATGCGCTGCAAGCCTTCGCCCAAGCGCTGCGGCCTGGAAATGCCTTCGTAAAAGCAGGCAAGCAGGCCGGGATCTGGGACTGACGGGGATTCCATCGCGACTCCGCACACGGGGAAAGTGAGGTCGGCACGAACCAGTCCCCGTGCCGGCACATGCAATTCATGAGCGGCAAAGGATATCAATCATGTAAGGATTTGCGCATGCGTTTCGGGGCATACCGGCGGCATTAGTACACCGCAGATACAGACGGCAAAACCGCGACCCGCCAGACCCGGGGGATCAGGACTTGGACAGCAACTCGAAGTGCTCGACTTGGGGCGGTGCCGAGAAAAACGGGCCGACGATGCTGCGCCATTCCTGGAATGCGGGAGACTCGCGGAAGTCAACGGTATGGTTCTCGAGCGTCTCCCAGAAAATCATCAGCAGATAGCGCTCGGGCGACTCGATGCCTTTATTGATCTTGTAGCCGCAGAAACCTTTGGCCCGGCTAATGACGGTTTGCACGCCATGAAGGATGGCGGCATCGAATGCTTCCTGCTTTCCCGGCTGGATGCGGATATCTGCAAGTTCAAGAATCACGGGGTTCTCCTCGATTGGAATCAGCGATCATCGCATCGACCATCGGCAAAAGTTTCTGCTTTTTAAAAGTTGACACTTATGCCGGCAAAAGCCGAATATTGCGAATACGCAATTGTCGTAACTAATTGATCGATTAACAAAGCGACAACCCGGCTGTTTCCAGACCTTCATGCGCATTGCCGTCCTCGATAACGATCCCCAGCAGCGCGCCCTGATGACGGAGGCGCTGGCAACCGCACAGCATGAATGCATTGCGTTCGGCAAAGTCGAGGCGTTGGCAGCGGAATTGCGGAATGCGCCCGCTGATTTGCTCATTTATCACTGGCAGCCCGAATCTGAAGGATTGCGGCAGCTGCGCGAGCTGCG
>JAIXTG010000309.1 GCA_027484285.1 Oxalobacteraceae bacterium
GCCGGCCCGATCGCCCCGCTCGACATTCTTTACGGTTTTCGCGCCGACATGGCGCGCGGCAACCTGTTCATGGCCCATCGCTGCGGCTTCACGCGCAGCGTGCTGCTGAACCTGTTCCGCGAATGCGGGTTTGCGCAGGCGATCGTGATGCAGCGCCCCCATCCGTTCTATGACCTGTGGCTGCTTGCGGTCAAACAGGGCCTGCCGGGCGAGCAGGCACGCGCACTGGCGGACGCCCATTTCCCGGCAGAGCAGCGCACCGCTGCACTCGCCGACCTCTGACGCGGCAAGGCAGACATGGACAGCCAGGCCGCCAGGCACGCGGAGCGGCGCTGCCGCGAGCGTCTCGCCGCCAATCCGGATGATGCCGATGCGCTGTTTGCGCTGGCCCTGATCGTGCGTCCTGCCGACCCGGCCAGTGCGCTGTCGCTGCTGGACCGCTGCCTTGCCGCGGACCCTTCCCGCACCGACACGCTGTTCGAGCGCGGCAACCTGCTGCGCGCGCTGGGCCGCAATCGCGATGCGGTGCGCGACTATGCGGCACTGCTGCAGCGCGACGCCGGACATTTCCGCGCCCTGACCAACCTCGGCAATGCGCTGCGCGAGTTCGGCGAACTGCCGGCGGCACTGCGCTGCTACGAGCGTGCAATCGCGGCCGGCGGCGACTTGCCCGTGGTGCGGCTGAACCGTGCCATCGTGATCCACCAGATGGGCGAGACAGCGCGTGCGCTCGAGCTGCTGGCCGACTTGCGTCGCGGGCCGCCGCCCTTGGCGGAGGCGGCATTCGAGTCGGCCCGGCTGCTGGCCGGACTCGGACGCACCGACGAGGCGCTGCAATGCTTTGATGAAGGTTTCGCGCTGCGGCCCGGCGATGCGCGGGCGCTGAACAGCCGCGGCAACCTGCATGCGGAACATTTTCGTGCGCGGGCTGCACTGGCCGATTACGACGCTGCACTGCGCGCGCAGCCGGATTTCCACGAGGCGCTGAACAACCGCGCCAACCAGCTGCGCAACCTCGGCCGCTTCGACGAGGCGCTGGCCGACTATGACCGTGCGCTTGCACTCAGGCCCGGCATTGCGCAGGTGCTGGTCAATCGTGGCAACGTGCTCAACGACATGGGTCGGCTGCGCGATGCGCTCGATTCGCTGCAGCAGGCAATCGATATCGATCCCCGGATACCGCAGGCCTACCTGCATGCCGGCCGCATTCATGCCGACCTGGCTCGGCTGGTGCAGGCCGACCGCCTGTTCGACCACGCGCTCGCCCTCAAGCCGGATTTGTGGGAAGTCTGGTTCTACAAGGGGGCCGGGCTGCGCGAGATGGGTGCGCATGCGGAAGCGCTGCAGTGCTTCCGGCGCATCCTCGAGGCCAATCCGGAAGAGGTCAATCTGGCGGCGCTCGGCAATTACCTGTTCTCGATGAATTTCGATGACGGTGTCTCGTCCGACGACTACCTGTCGCAGGCGAAGCTGTTCGGCCAGCTGGTGGCGCGCCGCGTTTCGCAGCGTTTCACGCATCCCGAGCCGGCGCGTGCGCCGGCATCGCTGCGCATCGGCCTGGTATCGGGCGACCTCAAGCGCCACCCAGTCGGCTTCTTCCTGCAGAACCTGCTCGAGCACCTGCAGGGAGGGCGGCTGCAGCTGTTTGCGTATGCAAACGACGGCGACCATGACGAGCTGTCCGAGCGGCTGAAAAATTGCTGCGCAGGCTGGCGCGTGGTGCCGGCGCTGTCCGACCGCCAGCTGGCCACCTGCATCCGCGACGACGGCATCGATATCCTGATCGACCTGTCCGGGCACACCGACAAGAGCCGCCTGCCGGTATTCGCCTGGAAGCCGGCGCGGGTGCAGGTGACCTGGCTGGGCTATTGCGCGTCGACCGGCATCAACGACATCGACTATGTGCTCGGCGACCGCATCGTGACGCCGCTGGTTGACGCGCCGGCGTTCGTCGAGCGCATCTGGCAGATGCCGGACAACTATTTCTGTTTCACGCCGCTCGACACCCAGCTGCCGGTGGCGCCGCTGCCTGCGCTGGCAAACGGCTTTGTGACCTTTGGCTGCTTTAACAAGCTGTCCAAGGTGTCCGACACGGTGATCGCCACCTGGGCACGGCTGCTGCACGCACTGCCCGACGCGCGGCTGCTGCTGAAGACCGCCGTGCTGGCGGATGCGGTCACGCGGCAAGAGACGCTGCAGCGCTTTGCCCGGCACGGGATTGACGCTAACCGGCTGCTATTCGAGGGCTCGTCCAGCTACGAGAATTACCTTGGCGCGTATGCGCGGATCGACATCGCGCTCGATCCCTTCCCGTACCCGGGAGCGACGACGACGCTCGAGGGGCTGTGGATGGGCGTGCCCTGCGTGACGATGCAAGGCCGTCGCTTCCTCGCCCGCAACGGCGAGACGATTGCCTTCCACGCCGGCTTGCAGGACTTCATTGCGTCAGGCCCCGATGACTATGTGGCGCGCGCGCTCGCCATCGCGTCTGACCTGCCGGCGCTGGCCGTGCTGCGTGCCGGCCTGCGCGAGCAGATGCGCGCGTCGCCGCTGTTCGACGGCAGGCGGTTCGCCCGCCATTTCGAGCAGGCCATGTTCGACATCTGGGAGGCCGGGCCGCGACCTGCATCCAATCCCCAGGCGGACGGCGACGTGCCGCACTTGTGACCCGAGCCACAGACGCGCTGCGACGCACGGGCTAAAAGCATCAACCCGCCGGCCTCGTTGGCCGGTTCCCGAGCGCCGCATGCCTTCCACCGAAGTCTCTCGCCAAGCCATCGCCGATTCGCCGTACCGCCAGGTCGGCTTCCTGCTCGCCTACCTGTCGAACGGTCGCGTGCAGCAGGGCACGTTCACGCTGGTCGGCCGCAACGATTTCCTGACGGCGACCCACCTGGTAATCGACCCGGCCACGCAGGCACCGGTGCAGCGGATCGATTTCTATCTCGGTGCTGACCTGAACCGGCTGTCGGGAAATTTCAGCGGCTCGAACGGCACACGGTTCACTGGCACGCTGGAGTTTGCACCCTACGACATCATCACCTATACGCCGGCCAGCGGCTCGCTGCTGGCCTTCGCCCGCGAATTCGACCAGGACGGCGTGGCCGGCAGCCTGCTCGACTCGGAAGCCCAGCATGACCTTGCGCTGGTCGGCGTCAATGTCGCGATCGGCGACCGTGCCGGCTGGCTGACGATCAATCCGCTGCGCACGCAGTTCGGCAGCGCGCTCTCGATCGGTTATCCGCAGGGCGCGACCGGGATGATGGCGCGCACGGTGACCGCCGGGATGCAGGGACATTCAGCCATTTTTTCGTCCGCCAGCGGCGACCTGCAGCCGGGCGATTCCGGCGGTCCGCTGATTGCCGGGCGTGAGGTGGTGGGCGTCGCGTCCGGCGGCACGGCGAGCACGGCCGTATGGGCGGCGGTCGGCAGCCATGTCGATGCCTTGCTGGCCGAGGTTGCACGCAATGACCGGCTGCTCGGCGTGAC
>JAIXTG010000201.1 GCA_027484285.1 Oxalobacteraceae bacterium
AGGTCGAGCAGGATGGTGTTGGTGCGCGCGACGGCGTCGAACAGCTCGGCCATGTAATCGTGCGGCTCGATCTGGATGGTGTACGGATTGAACACCAGGCCGAGGCGCTGCTCGACGACCTGGCGCGAGAACGCCGGCCAGTCGATGTCAGGATAGGCGGACAGGTGGGCGTTGTAGTTGCCGACGGCGCCGTTCATCTTGCCGAGGATCTGCACATCGGCAATGCGCTGCGCTGCGCGCCGCAGGCGTGCAACGACGTTGGCCATTTCCTTGCCCAGCGTGGTCGGGCTGGCCGGCTGGCCATGGGTGCGCGACATCATCGGCACGTCGGCATTCGCATGCGCGAGCTCGGCCAGCCGGTCGATGACTTTCTGCAGCGACGGCAGCAGCACGCTGTCGCGGGCGGCCTTCAGCATCATGCCGTGCGAGGTGTTGTTGATGTCTTCGGACGTGCAGGCGAAATGGATGAATTCCGAGGCGGCAACCAGTTCCGGCAGGTGGGCGACCTTCTCTTTCAGCCAGTACTCGACGGCCTTCACGTCATGGTTGGTCACGGCCTCGATGGCCTTGATGCGTGCCGCATCTTCCTCGCCGAAGTCGGCCGCCAGCCTGTCGAGCTGCGCACGGGCGTCCGCCGAAAACGGTTTCAGTTCCGGAAAACCCGCTTCGGACAGCGCGATCAGCCACGCGATTTCGACTTTCACGCGATGGTGCATGAAACCGGCTTCCGACAGCAGCGGACGCAGGGCATCGGTTTTGGCGGCATATCGACCATCGAGGGGCGACAGGGCGGACAGGGGGGAGAGCGACATGGCGTGGAATGCGGCGACTTGGCCGCGAAGGAAACAGACAAGCGCGCGATTTTACCACCCGCCTTCCGCTTCCCCGGCGCTCGCAGCATCGGCCGGGGCGGGCAGTTTTGCCAATGATATAATCCGCGTCCCTGCGTAACATTGCCATTGCAACATGAAGCTGATTGGATCGCTTGCGAGTCCCTACGTACGCAAAGTCCGGATCGTGATGGCCGAGAAACGGCTCGATTACGAGTTCGTGCTCGAAGACGTCTGGTCGCCGGATACCGTCATCGGGCTGTCCAACCCGCTCGGCAAGGTGCCTTGCCTGGTGATGGAAGACGGCGGTGCCATGTTCGATTCGCGCGTCATCGTCGAATACCTCGACACAATGTCGCCGGTCGGCAAGCTGATTCCGTCCGCCGGCCGCGAGCGCGCCAGCATCAAGTGCTGGGAAGCACTGGCTGACGGCGTGCTCGACGCAGGCATCCTGGTCCGGCTCGAGCGCACGCTGCGCCCGGCCGATCGCCAGAGCGATGTCTGGATCGCCCGCCAGCTGCAGAAAGTGCAGCAGGGCCTGAAGGCCATGTCCTCCGGCCTTGGCGACCATGCATTCTGTGCCGGCAAGCAGTTCACGCTGGCCGATGTGGCGGTCGGCAGCGCGCTGGGATGGATTGCCTTCCGTTTTCCCGAGATTGACTGGCGCGATGACCATCCGAATCTCGCGCGCCTGTTCGACAAGCTGTCCGAGCGGCAGTCCTTCAGGGATACCGTGCCCGTCGCCTGACGGAAGCAGCCCAAAAAAGAACGGAGCCCGAGGGCTCCGTTTTTCATTGCTACATGGATCGCTTCAGTCCGCGTCGCTCATCTGCGACTGCAGGTAATTCGGCAGGCCGACCTTGTCGATCAGGTCTTTCTGCGTTTCCAGCCAGTCGATGTGCTCTTCGGTGTCATCGAGAATTTCGCGGAACAGCTCGCGCGATACGAAGTCGCGTGACTGCTCGCAGGCAGCGATGCCGTCCTTGACCGTCTGCTGTGCAATCTTTTCAAGTTGCAGGTCGCAATCGAGCATCTCGGGAACGTTCTCGCCGATCATCAGCTTGTGCAGCGCCTGCAGGTTGGGCAGGCCTTCGAGCATCAGGATGCGATCGATCAGCTTGTCCGCATGCTTCATCTCGCCGATCGACTCCTCGTATTCCTTCTTGCCGAGCTTGTCGAAGCCCCAGTGCTTGTACATGCGTGCATGCAGGAAGTACTGGTTGATGGCGGTCAGTTCGTTGGTCAGCTGGTCGTTCAGCAGCTTGATGATGGTGGGATCGCCTTTCATCTGGGCCTCTTCTTCGGTGGGGATTGGACAAGGCACGATGGTACCCCAGACGCCTGCCCGTGAAATCCCCCTGCCTTCATTTCGTTAGTGCGACTCATTCTTCATTCGCGAATGGTTCGTAATTCGACGGGATATCGGCGATGCGCGCACAGCTGGCAAGCGCCATCGTCATTTCAAGCTCGTCGCGCAGCAGACGCAGCACATGCGCGACGCCCAGCGGACCGGCGGCCGCCAGTCCCCAGATCGCCGGCCGGCCGACCAGCACTGCATTGGCGCCCAATGCAAGGGCTTTGAATGCATCCATGCCGCTGCGGATGCCGCTGTCGAGCAGCAGCGGTACCGATGCAGGCAAGACTTTCCTGAATCGCTGCAGCGTCGCGATCGACGTCGGCGTGCCATCCAGCACGCGGCCGCCATGGTTGGATACCACCAGTCCGTCGCAGCCGACGGCGACCGCATGGGCAGCATCATCGACATGCAGCAGGCCTTTCACCAGCAGCGGCAGCCTGGTCTGGTCGCGCAGCCAGGCAAGATCGTCGCGGCGCGGCGCGAGCATCATCCATTGGTCGAATACGGCGCTCTGCCCGGGGCCGATGGCCGGCACTGCGGGATCCGGCCCGAGATTGACCGCACGCACGCCGGCCGGCAGCGCCAGCGTCGCATGCTTGACTGGCGCATCGACGGTGAACACGATGGCCTGCGCACCGGCCGCCTCGGCCTTGCGCAGCAGGGCGAGCGTTGCATCGCGTCCCGCCTGCCAGTACAGCTGGAACCAGGCATCGACGCCGGTGGCCGTGATGTCGGCCAGCGGCTGGCTGGCAAGGCTGCTGACGACCATGGTCGCCTGCTGCGCCTCGGCAGCCATTGCGCTGCCGACTTCGGCCTGCTCATGGAACAGCCGCTGGTAGGCGATCGGCGCCAGCAGGAAGGGATGGGCCAGCGGGCGGCCGAACAATGCGAGCTGCGTATGGCCGCCGCGCACGTCGGCCAGCGGGCGTGGCATCAGGGGGATTGCATCGAACGCCGCTTCGTTGTCGCGTCGGGTGTGGCCGGCGCCGCTGGCAGAGTCGAGGTAGTGCCAGATCTCGGGCGGCAGGACTGCCTGCGCGCGGGCCGCATAGGCAGCGACGGATTCGCAGGCGGTCTGCATCAGCTGTCGGACCACTGGCGCAGCAGGTTGTGATACGTGCCGGTCAGCCTGACCACGGCATCGGTTTCGCCGACGCTCTCGCGCAGCTGCAGCAGCGCCATGTCCATGTCGTACAGCAGCCGGCGCTGGCCGGCATCGCGCACCATGCTCTGCATGAACATGAAGCTCGCAACCCGTTCGCCGCGCGTGACCGGCGTCACCCGGTGTACCGAGGACGACGGGTAGAGCACCAGGCTGCCGGCCGGCAGCTTGATGCCGTGGGTGCCGAAAGTGTCCTCGATCTGCAGCTCGCCACCGTCATAGGATGCAGGGTCGGACAGGAACAGCGTGGCCGACAGGTCGGTGCGCACATAGCTGCCATCCGGCGCCTGGCGCATTGCGCCGTCGACGTGCGCGCCATAGGCATTCGCATCGCCTGCATAGCGGTTGAAAAAGGGCGGCAGGATTTTCAGCGGCAGCGCGGCGGCGAAAAA
>JAIXTG010000433.1 GCA_027484285.1 Oxalobacteraceae bacterium
ACCACGGTGATCGAAGTGGGTGTCGACGTGCCGAATGCCTCGCTGATGGTGATCGAGCATGCAGAACGCTTCGGCCTGTCGCAGCTGCACCAGCTGCGCGGCCGGGTCGGTCGCGGCGCGGCAGCCAGCGTCTGCCTGCTGCTGTTCCAGGGGCCGCTCGGGCCGGTGGCGAAAGAGCGGCTGGGCATCATGCGCGAAACCGCCGATGGCTTCGAGATCGCGCGCCGTGACCTCGAGATCCGCGGGCCGGGCGAATTCCTGGGGGCGCGCCAGTCCGGCCAGGCGATGCTGCGCTTCGCCGACCTCGAGACCGACCAGTGGCTGGTCGAATTCGCGCGCGATGCCGCACAGCTGCTGCTGGCACAGCAGCCCGAAGTCGCCGACGCCCACCTCGCGCGCTGGCTGGGCGCGCGCGAAGACTACCTGCGGGCCTGAGGCCGGCACGACAGTGGCCACAGATCTGTGCGACACTTACCGGCATGACCTTGACAGAATTGAAATACATCGTTGCAGTCGCGCGGGAGAAGCATTTCGGCCGTGCGGCCGAGGCATGTTTCGTTGCGCAGCCCACGCTGTCGGTCGCCATCAAGAAGCTGGAAGATGAACTGGGTGTCTCCATCTTCGAGCGCGGCGGGTCAGAGATTTCCGTAACGCCGATCGGAGCGCAGATCGTCGCCCAGGCCGAGCATGTGCTCGAGCAGACGGCCACCATCAAGAACATCGCCAAGCAGAACAAGGATCCGCTGGTCGGACCGCTGCGCATCGGCGTCATCTATACCATCGCGCCCTACCTGCTGCCGCAGCTGGTGCCGACGCTGATCGAGCGCGTGCCGCAGATGCCGCTGGTGCTGCAGGAGAATTTCACTGTCAGGCTGATCGAGCTGCTGCGCGCCGGCGAACTCGATGCCGCCATCATGGCCCTGCCCTTCAATGACCAGGGACTGATGGTGCGGCCGCTGTACGACGAACCTTTCATGATTGCGCTGCCGCGCAACCACCAATGGGCCGGGCGCGAGTCGGTCAGCAGCGAGGAGCTGAAGTCGGAAACCATGCTGCTGCTCGGCGCAGGTCACTGCTTCCGCGACCAGGTGCTCGAAGTCTGCCCGGAGATGTCGCGCTTCTCGAACAGCAGCGGCGGCATCGCCCGCACCTTCGAAGGCTCGTCGCTCGAAACCATTCGCCACATGGTGGCCTCCGGCATCGGCATCACCGTGCTGCCCAAGGCCTCGGTACCTGAACCGCCGGGCCGCGACAGCATGCTGCGCTACATCCCGTTTGCACAGCCGGCGCCGTCGCGGCGTGTGGTGATCGCATGGCGCAAGAGCTTCACTCGCCAGGGAGCGATCGAGGCCGTGCGGCAGGCCGTGCTGTCATGCAGGCTGCACGGGGTGCGGATGCTGCCGGAAGCGGAGTCTGAAGAAAACTAGGCAATACCCCGGCACGGCGCCCGCCGGATTCCCGAAGATCGCTTGCCCCGGCCGCGCTACACTAGCGCCCCATGACTTCCGCCCCCCTGCTCCGCCGCCTGCGCCTGTACGCGCAACTCGTCCGCCTCGACAAGCCGATCGGCAGCCTGCTGCTGCTGTGGCCCACGCTGTCGGCGCTGTGGCTAGCGTCGGGCGGCCGGCCGGACTGGCAGCTGGTGCTGATTTTCAGCCTCGGCACGGTGCTGATGCGCTCGGCCGGCTGCGCCATCAATGACTTTGCCGATCGCGACTTCGACCGCCACGTGAAGCGCACGGCCGAACGCCCGCTCACGGCGGGCAAGATCGCCGCCTGGGAAGCCGTAGCGGTGGCCGCGCTGCTGGCGCTGCTGGCCTTCCTGCTGATCCTGCCGCTGAACACGCTGACAAAGCAGCTGTCGGTCGGCGCGGTGCTGGTGGCCGGCACCTATCCTTACTTCAAGCGCTTCTTCGCGCTGCCGCAGGCCTATCTCGGCATCGCTTTCGGCTTCGGCATCCCGATGGCCTATGCCGCGGTACTGGACACGGTGCCGCCGGAGGCCTGGGTACTGCTGGCAGCCAATGTCTTCTGGGCGCTGGCCTATGACACCGAATATGCCATGGTCGATCGTGACGATGACCTGCGGATCGGCATCCGCACCTCGGCCATCACCTTCGGGCGTTTCGACGTGGCTGCGGTAATGACCTGCTATGCGGTTCACCTGCTGCTGGTGGCGCTGGTCGGCGCATCGCATGGACTGGGTACGGCCTTCTTCGCGGGCCTGCTGGCAGCAGCCTGCATCGCCGCTTATCACTTTGTCCTGATCCGCGGCCGCGACCGGATGCGCTGCTTCGCCGCCTTCCGGCACAACAACTGGCTGGGCGCGGCGGTGTTCGCCGGCATTGCCTTGGGTTGACGCCGGTCCGGGCCGGATCCGGCGCATCGCTGCAACAGCCGCCGGATTGCCCCGCTGTTTTCCTTGTCGCGAAAAAATCCTGGACGGGATAATCGCGCGTCATGGCTGCCACCGGCAGCCTCCCCGACAGCGCGACTATGGATATCTCCGAACTGCTGGCCTTCGCGGTCAAGAGCCACGCATCCGACCTGCACCTCTCGGCCGGCATGCCCCCGATGATTCGCGTGCATGGCGACGTCCGGCGCATCAACCTGCCGCCGATGTCGCACAAGGAAGTGCACGCGATGATCTACGAGGTGATGAACGACGGGCTGCGCAAGCGCTACGAAGAACATCTCGAAGTCGACTTTTCATTCGAACTGCCCGGCGTCGCGCGTTTTCGCGTGAATGCCTTCAACCAGGACCGCGGCGCGGCGGCGGTGCTGCGCACCATCCCTTCCCGGATCCTGTCGCTGGAAGAGCTGAATGCGCCGAAAATCTTTGCCGAACTGGCACTCAAGCCGCGCGGCCTCGTGCTGGTGACCGGCCCGACCGGCTCCGGCAAGTCGACCACGCTGGCGGCGATGGTCAATCACGTGAATGAAAACGAATATGCGCACATCCTCACCATCGAGGATCCGATCGAATTCGTGCATGAATCGAAGCAGGGCCTGATCAACCAGCGCGAAGTCGGCCCCCACACCCAATCGTTTTCCGCGGCCCTGCGCTCGGCGTTGCGCGAAGACCCGGACGTGGTGCTGGTCGGCGAACTGCGCGACCTCGAAACCATACGGCTGGCACTGACCGCCGCCGAGACCGGACACCTGGTATTCGGTACCCTGCACACAGTGTCGGCACCCAAGACCGTCGACCGCATCATCGACGTCTTCCCCGGTGACGAAAAGGAAATGGTGCGCGCGATGCTGTCCGAGTCGCTGCAGGCAGTGATATCGCAAACCCTGATCAA
>JAIXTG010000007.1 GCA_027484285.1 Oxalobacteraceae bacterium
ATCTGCCTGAATTTCGGGCTGGCGCGCGACTATGACGGCCGCTGCCACTTGCGCTTCGACGACACCAACCCGACCAAGGAAGAACAGGAATACGTCGACACCATCATCGACAGCGTCGAATGGCTGGGCTTCTCCTGGCAGCATGCGGGTGACGAGCACAAATACTTCGCCAGCGACTACTTCGAGCAACTGTATGCAATGGCCGAGTGGCTGGTGACGGCCGGCCATGCCTATGTCGACAGCCAGAGCGCGGAAGACATGGCTGCCAACCGTGGCAGCTTTTCCGAGCCGGGCAAAAACTCGCCCTTCCGCGACAGGCCCGCGGGCGAATCGCTCGATCTGCTGCGCAGGATGAAGGCCGGCGAGTTCCCCGACGGCACCCATATCCTGCGCGCCAAAATCGACATGGCTTCGCCAAACATGAACATGCGCGATCCGGCGATCTACCGCATCCGGCATGCGCATCACCATCGTACCGGCGACCAGTGGTGCATCTACCCGATGTATGACTACGCCCACCCGATTTCGGATGCGATCGAGAACATCACGCACTCGCTGTGCACGCTGGAATTCCAGGATCACCGGCCGTTTTACGACTGGATACTCGAACGCCTGGCCGAGGGTGGCTTTTTCAAAAAGCCGCTGCCGCAGCAGTACGAGTTCGCACGCCTCAACCTGACTTACGCGATCACCAGCAAGCGCAAGCTGCTGCAACTGGTCGAGGAAAAAATTGTTGACGGCTGGGATGACCCGCGCATGCCCACCATTGTCGGCATCCGTCGCCGCGGCTTTACGCCAGAGTCGATACAGCTGTTTGCCGAGCGCATCGGCGTGGCCAAGGCCGACAGCTGGATCGACATGAGTACCCTCGAAGGCGCGCTGCGCGACGACCTGGATGCCAAGGCACCGCGCATCGTCGGCGTGCTGAAACCGTTGAAGCTGGTCATCGACAACTACCCGGAAGGCGAGAGCGAAGCCTGCAGCGCACCGGTCCACCCGCACCATCCGGAGCGGGGCAACCGCAGCTTCCCGCTCAGCCGCGAGTTGTGGATTGAAGAAGAAGATTTCATGGAAGTGCCGAGCAAGGGCTACTTCCGCCTGTTCCCCGGCAACAAAGTCCGCCTGCGCTATGGCTATGTCGTTGAATGCACTGGCTGTGACAAAGACGACAACGGCAACGTGATTGCGGTGCACTGCACCTATTTCCCCGACAGCAAGAGCGGCACCGAGGGCGCGAACAACTACAAGGTGAAGGGCAACATCCACTGGGTGTCCGTACCCCATGCAGTGAAAGCCGAAGTCCGGATGTATGACCGCCTGTTCAAGGATCCCCATCCGGATGCCGGCGGCAAGGACTTCCGCCAGGAACTGAATCCGGACTCGAAGACGGTGATTACCGCCTATCTCGAAGCCGGTGCGGATCAGGCGCGCCCGGACGACAAATTCCAGTTCGAACGGCACGGCTATTTCGTGGCGGACCGAGTGGACTCGACACCGGGCCTGCCGGTGTTCAATCGCATCGTCACCCTGAAGGACAGCTGGGGCAAGTGACAACGCGCGCCGTCTGGCGTGCATGGGAAGTGAATGAAACTTGACAGACTGGTCTTCCTCGACCTGGAGACCACCGGCACCAATCCGGTGTCCGACCGCATTACCGAGATCGGCCTGGTCGAGGTCGACGCGGATGGCACGGCCACCCACTGGTCCAGCCTGGTGAACCCGGAGGTGCCGATCCCCGCGTTCATCCAGGGCCTGACCGGCATCAGCAATGCAATGGTGAAGGATGCGCCCACCTTTGCGGAACTCGCCCCTGCACTGCATGAGCGGCTGCAGGGTGCGCTGTTCATTGCACACAATGCACGCTTCGACTACGGATTCCTGCGCAATGCGTTCAGTGAAGCCGGCCTGCCCTACAAATCCGATGTGCTGTGTACGGTCAAGCTGTCACGAGCGCTGTTTCCGACCGAGCGCAAGCACAACCTCGACTCGCTGATCGAGCGCCACGGCCTGAAGGCGAATGCGCGCCATCGCGCGCTGGCCGATGCCGACCTGCTCTGGCAGCTCTGGCAAAAGCTGAACGCCGGACTGCCTGCCGACATCTTCAACGGCGCGCTGCAGTCACTGCTGCAACGTCCCAGCCTTCCGTCGCACTTGCCGACCGACGCGCTGGACCACATACCGGATACGCCCGGCGTCTACCTGTTCTATGGCGAGAACGACATGCCGCTGTATGTCGGCAAAAGCGTGCGGCTGCGCCAGCGCGTGCTCTCGCATTTCAATTCGGATCACAAGCTGTACAAGGACATGCGGCTGTCGCAGCAGCTGTACCGCATCGAGGTGCGCGAGACTGCCGGCGAGATCGGTGCACTATTGCTCGAGGCCCAGCTGGTGAAGGACCTGCAACCGGTGCACAACCGTCTCTTGCGCCGCCAGGGTGACCTGTGCGCGTGGCGGCTGAAAGACGATGCGCGAGGGCATACGCTGCCGGTGCTGGCCCATGCGAGCGAAGACGACTTTGGCCGTGCCGAGCGCCTGTACGGATTGTTCAGCACGAAGCGCAAGGCGGAGACTGCCTTGCGCGAGCTGGCCGAGTCGCACCAGCTGTGCCTGGTCCAGCTGGGCCTCGAGGGCCGGGTCGGCTCGAACAAGCCCTGCTTCAACTGGCAGCTCAAGCGCTGCAAGGGGGTATGCATAGGCAAGGAAGACGAATCCTTCCATCGTGCCCGGCTGGAAGCAGCGCTCGCCAACCTGCACGTCAAGGTCTGGCCCTGGCCGGGCGCGGTCGGCCTGGTCGAGGGCGAAGGCGATCGCACCGATATCCACGTAGTCAACAACTGGTGCTATCTCGGTACGGCACGCTCCGAAGATGCGCTGTGGTCACTCCTTGAACAATCCCCCTCCCGGCCTGCCTTCGATCTCGACACCTACAAGATCCTGAGCCGCGCACTCAGCCGCAAGGATCTGAAAATACGCCCGCTGGGTCCGCAATAGCGTTCGGCCACCCGGTCAAAGTCAATTCGACTTGACACTCCGCAGCGTCAGTTTTTGTAAGAAAATTGTTTACCTCTACACAATTTATCGCGCTAATATTCAGAGCAATTTTGCCGGTCTGAACAATAACTTCTACGGAGACTTTGGAACCGGATAGCGATACTGTCGGGCAGCGCCCACCCGGCCGCTGCCGACCCCTTTCGCGCACGCCTGTGTCGGCTGTGCCGATTGTCCGTCCTGCGAGATACCGCTCTCGACATGCCGGAGCTGTCCCGAACATGCTGGCCGATGCTCGTGCATCGACATGTTGTTCAATCTGCGACCTCACATTTATCCCTCCGAACCGACCAGCGCGAAGCTGATCGAATTGTCATTCGCGCTTGACCGCTATCAAAAGTGGCGGAACGGCGATTGCTAGCATTGAGCGCCTTACAACGATGCCCTGTCGACAGGACATCGGCAGTACCTGCAGTTCAGCAGTCTGGTATCTATCGAAGCAACGATCGGAGAACAACAATGGAAGAGGTTGTAATTGTCGCGGCCGCACGCACTGCGGTCGGCAAGTTCGGGGGAACGATTGCCAAAATTCCTGCAGCGGAGCTTGGCGCACATGTGATCAAGGGGCTGGTCGCGCAGACCGGCATCGATCCGCAGCAAATCAGTGAAGTCATCATGGGGCAGGTGCTGACCGCAGGCGTCGGCCAAAACCCTGCCCGCCAGGCGGTGATCAAGGCCGGCCTGCCTGACATGGTGCCCGGCATGACGATCAACAAGGTCTGCGGCAGCGGCCTGAAGGCCACCCACCTCGCGGCCCAGGCCATCTTGTGCGGCGATGCCGACATTGTGATCGCAGGCGGCCAGGAGAACATGAGCGCGTCGCCGCATGTACTGAATAATTCACGCGACGGGTTCCGCATGGGCGACGCAAAACTGGTCGATACCATGATCGTCGACGGCCTGTGGGACGTGTACAACCAGTACCACATGGGCATCACCGCCGAAAACGTCGCGAAGAAGTACAACGTGTCGCGCACCGAGCAGGATGAGTTTGCCGCCGCCTCCCAGAACAAAGCCGAGGCTGCGCAAAAGGCAGGCAAGTTCCGGGACGAGATCCTCGCGCTGGAGATCCCGTCGAAGAAAGGCAATATCGTGTTCGACAGCGACGAATACATTAAGCCGGCCACGACGGCTGAAGCGCTGTCGGGACTGCGCCCGGCATTCAACAAAGAAGGCACGGTCACTGCCGGCAATGCGTCGGGCATCAATGATGGCGCCGCTGCAGTGATGATGATGTCGGCCAAGAAGGCGCAGCAACTGGGCCTGAAGCCGCTGGCAAGAATCAAATCCTACGCGTCGTCGGGCCTCGATCCCAGCATCATGGGCATGGGTCCGGTGTCGGCCAGCCAGCGCTGCCTGCAGAAAGCCGGCTGGAGCCATCGCGACCTCGACCTCATGGAAATCAACGAAGCTTTTGCCGCCCAGGCACTCGCCGTCAACAAGGAGATGGGCTGGGATACCAGCAAGATCAATGTGAACGGCGGTGCAATCGCCATCGGACACCCGATCGGCGCATCCGGCTGCCGCATTCTGGTGACCCTGATCCACGAAATGATTCGTCGCGACGCAAAGCGCGGCCTGGCCAGCCTGTGCATCGGCGGTGGCATGGGCGTTGCACTGGCGATCGAGCGCTGATCCGGCGACACGGTTTTTGCTGCACTAACTCAAATAAATCTGGAGCAGACAACTATGAGCAGAGTGACTTTGGTGACCGGTGGCATGGGCGGCCTGGGCGAAGCCATTTGCATGAAGATGGCCGACATGGGTTATGACGTGGCCACCACCTATTCCCCCGGCAATACGAAGGTCGAGGGATGGCTGGCCGAGATGAAGGAAAAAGGCTACACCTTCCGCGCCTATCCTTGTGATGTGTCCGACTATGCGTCGGCACAGGAATGCATCTCGAAGATCGTCAAGGACATGGGGCCAGTCGACGTGCTGGTCAACAACGCCGGCATCACGCGCGACATGACTTTCAAGAAGATGGACAAGATCAACTGGGACACGGTACTCAAGACCAACCTTGATTCGGTGTTCAACATGACCAAGCCGGTCTGCGACGGCATGGTCGAGCGCGGCTGGGGACGGATCATCAACATCTCGTCCGTCAACGGCCAGAAAGGCGCATTTGGCCAGACCAACTACTCCGCTGCCAAGGCCGGCATGCATGGCTTCACCAAGGCACTGGCCTACGAGGTAGCGCGCAAGGGCGTGACCGTGAACACCATCTCGCCCGGCTACATCGGCACCAAGATGGTCACTGCGATTGCACCCGACGTGCTCGAGACCAAGATCCTGCCGCAAATCCCGATGGGCCGGCTCGGCAAGCCGGAGGAAGTCGCAGGCCTGGTCGCTTATCTCGCCTCGGAGGAGGCAGCATTCGTGACCGGGGCAAACATCGCGATCAATGGCGGGCAACACATGCAGTAAGCGGGCTTGGGCCGTCGCAGCCGGAACCCGGTCGCAACGGCCATTTGCCCTGTGTTTCCAAATCAGCGATAATCCGGCGCGCACTGCCGGCCTGCCGGTAGGCTCCTGCCTCGGTGGTGGAACTGGTAGACGCGCCGGACTCAAAATCCGGTTCCGAAAGGAGTGTCGGTTCGATTCCGACCCGAGGCACCAGTCTTAAAGAAAAAGCTCCTTCGGGAGCTTTTTTATTGGGTGCGATCCGCCATCGCCGGCTCGCCTGCAGTGGGCACAGGGACGCCGTCTGCATCCGGCGCAGGCAATGCCGACGGTACCGTTTCGGTCCCTGCGTCGGCCGGGGTGCCGGCTGGCTGTTCCTCAGTTGCATCGGCGGGCGCCGCCGCCGGATTCTCTTGCGGCTGCGCCGGCTGGCTGTTCTCCTCTTTGGCGGGTACCGGCGGCCGCGGCGCGCGCCGGGCAATCGCCAGCATGATCGTGGCCACCATGCCGAGGCAGCCGAGCATCACGATGACCGACAGCGGCACTGCGACCACCACCGCCAGATAGGCGAATACCAGCAGCAAAACCAGTGGCAACAGCGCCAGTTCGGCGACGAAAACGAACGGGGTGATAAAAGCCGACATCAGCAGGATGAGGCTGAGCCACTGGATCGAAAAATCGGCGTTACCGAGCAGGTGCACGCCGTAGGCCAGGAACAGCAGGCCGATCGGAAAGCGAACCCACCAGAAACCCCAGAAGCGCCGGCTTGCCTTTCGGCCCTCGGTCCAGTAACGCTGCTGCTCCTCGATGGCAGCCTCGGTCCACTCCCAGCGCTTCGGGCGCATCAGCTGGCGTCCGCTCGACATCATCCAGAACAGCAGCCCGTATAGCCAGAACACTGCCGGCAGGATCCAGCCGCGCTCGCCCCAGCCATCGCTGAACGCGTATTGGGTCTGGACAAGGGCCGGCGTGCCGAGGGAAACCAGCGAAGGCAGCGCTGCC
>JAIXTG010000151.1 GCA_027484285.1 Oxalobacteraceae bacterium
CGTGCGGCAGGGGTCGCAGAGCAGGCCGTCCACGCTGTCGCCGCACAATGCGCAGCTGCCGGGCAGCAGCAGGTTGGCGAGTCGGCCGGGCCAATCGGAAGGATGAAGACGGGACAGGAAATGCATGCGGACTCACTGCAGTAAACTGCGGTGCATTCTCCAGCCACTGCGGCGCTGCCATGCAGCCCGTTCACCGATGCCTGAGCTTTCCGATTCCGATCCGCGCATCGCGCCGATATCTGTTGCGACGGTGCGTCAGCTGTTTGCACGTTCCGCGCGCTGCGCGAATTCGCAGTTCCTGCGGCGCGAAATCGCGTCCCGCATGTTCGAGCGGCTGCAGCTGATTCGCGCCCGTCCGCAGCGCGTGCTCGATGCCGGTTGCGGCGAAGGCGATGATTTGCCGGGCCTGAAGCAGGCGTTCCCGCATGCGCAGCTGCTGGGCATCGACGCCTCGTTGCCAATGCTGCAATCGGCGGCGCGTGCCGGCGAGCAGTCGCGCTCGGGCATGCGGAAACTGGTGGCGCGCTTCCTTGGCGGCCGGCCGGCCGGCGTGCCTGCGGCGCAGCTGGCCTGCGCCGATTTCGGCGCGCTGCCGCTGTCGCGATCATCCGTCGACCTGCTGTGGTCCAACCTGGCGCTGCACTGGCATCCGCGCCCGCACCAGGTCATCGGCGAATGGGCGCGCGTGATGCAGGTCGACGGTTTGCTGATGTTCAGCTGCTTCGGTCCTGACACGTTTGCCGAGCTGCGCGCAGCCTTCGACGCAGTCGAGCCCGGGCGCGCCGCGCCGGATGCGGTGCAGCGCGTGCTGCCCTTTGTCGACCTGCACGACTACGGCGACATGCTCGTGCAGGCGGGATTCGCGACACCGGTGATGGATATGGAGCGTTTGAATATCACTTATTCATCGGCAGAGAAATTGCTTGACGATGTGCGTGCATTCGGAGGGAATCCGTCAGTGCAGCGCATGCGCGGATTGCAGGGGCGGCGCCAGTGGGCGCGCTTTCTGCAGGCATTGAACGAGACCCGCGATGTGTCCGGCCAGTGGCGACTGACGATCGAGGTGATTTACGGCCATGCGTTCCGGGCTGTTCCAAAAATGAACAGTCATGGCGAGGCGATTGTTCGTTTTGAGCGCAATCGGCCCGAATAGGAAATTTATGGCCGGTTTGCCCACTGGCTTTGCAAAGTTTTCAGCAGTGCCCGCCATATGGTTTTCACTTGGCGGCAGATATTTTTTTGACTTATACTCCGCGGGCTTTGTGCCCTGCGGTTTCGAGACGAAATCCATCCTGAGTGTGACGAGATGGCGACCCGAGAGTGGATTTTGAAAAAAAATTGCTCGATTACGCCGCGACAGCTGGCCAACGCCTACTGCGCGCTGTGCGTCGCATCGTTCATGGTGGCCAGCTACTTCCTCACGCAAGGTGCGTGGTTTGTGATGGTGTTTGCAATCCTCGAAATGTCGGCAGTTGCGGCGGCCTTCCTGTATTTCGGACGCCATGCCACCGACAGGGAACACATAGCACTGGATGAATCCGGTCTGCTCGTCGAGCTAGTGCAGGCGGAAAAAGTGCAGCAGCACAGAATGGATCCCACGCGGACCCGGGTGCTGCTGCCGGCCCTGCGCCACGGGCTGATCGGTCTGGAAGCCAATGGCTGTCGGGTCGAGGTGGGGCGTTTCCTGACTGAGCGAAAGCGCAAGGAATTCGCGCAGGAGCTGAGTCGGGAGCTGGTCGGCTACCGTGCCGGCCTGTAAAGCAGAAGATTTTGGAAATCTATTAAGGCATTTGAGGACAACATGAACTACGCGAAGCGCCTATACCAATCGCTGATGGTCGCCGCCGGTCTGGTCGGATCCGGCTCCGCCATGGCGGTCAATGACTCGGTCGGAGGCCCGGCTGTACGCCAGCTGAACTTCCAGGCACCGGTCACGTCGATCGCCGCCGACATCTACCAGCTGCACAACTGGATGCTCGGGATCTGCCTCGTGATTTTCCTCGGGGTGTTCGGCGTGATGTTTTACTCGATCCTCAAGCACCGCAAGGCGCTCGGCCACAAGGCAGCCAGCTTCCACGAAAGCACTGCAGTGGAAATCGCTTGGACGGTGGTGCCGTTCCTGATCGTGGTGCTGATGGCCCTGCCGGCCACCCGTACCGTGGTCGCCATGAAAGACACTTCGAACGCCGATATCACCATCAAGGCGACCGGCATGCAGTGGAAGTGGGGCTATGACTACCTGAAGGGCGACGGCGAAGGCATTTCCTTCCTGTCCGCTCTGTCGACCCCGCGCGACCAGGTTCACGAGGCAGCTTCCAAGGGCGACAACTACCTGCTCGAAGTCGATAACGCGCTGGTGGTTCCGGTCAACAAGAAGATCCGTATCGTGACCACCGCCAATGACGTGATCCACGCATGGGGCGTGCCGGCATTCGGCGTGAAGCAGGATGCGATCCCGGGCTTCGTGCGCGACACCTGGTTCAAGGCAGAGAAAGTCGGCGTCTACCGCGGCAACTGCTACGAGCTGTGCGGCAAGGAACACGCGTTCATGCCGATCGTCGTGAACGTCGTCAGCGAAGAAGACTACGCCAAGTGGGTCGGCGAGCAGAAGAAAGCCATGGCTGCCAAGGCGGAAGATCCGAACAAGGTCTGGACCGCAACTGAGCTGGCAGCACGCGGCGAGAAAGTCTATGCAGCCAACTGCGTCGCCTGCCACCAGGCTGGCGGCCAGGGCGTGCCGGGCGCATTCCCCGCACTCGCCGGTTCGTAGATGGTCAACGGTCCGCAAGATCCGCACATCGGCATCCTGCTGAATGGCAAGGGCGGCATGCCGTCGTGGAAGGCGACGCTGTCCGACACCGAGATTGCTGCAGTCATCACGTATACCCGCAATGCATGGGGCAACAAGCCTGAAGACAATCTGGTTCAACCTGCCGAAGTCCTGGCCGCGCGCAAGTAACAACGAAATCTGGGAGAGGTAAATGAGCACGACTATCGATCACGCACACGGTCACGCTGCCGACCACGCGCACGACGACCATCACCCGCACGGCTGGCGCCGCTGGCTGTACGCAACCAACCACAAGGACATCGGTACGCTGTACCTGTGGTTCTCGTTCGCCATGCTGCTGACCGGCGGCGTGCTGGCACTCGGCATCCGTGCCGAACTGTTCCAGCCGGGCCTGCAGCTGTTCGCACCGGAGTTCTTCAACCAGCTGACCACGATGCACGGCCTGATCATGGTCTTCGGCGCGATCATGCCGGCCTTCGTCGGCTTCGCCAACTGGATGATCCCGCTGCAGATCGGCGCATCCGACATGGCGTTTGCCCGGATGAACAACTTCTCGTTCTGGCTGCTGCCTCCGGCTGCGATCCTGCTGGTCGCTTCCTTCCTGGTGCCGGGCGGTGCAACCGCTGCGGGCTGGACCCTGTACGCGCCGCTGACCACCCAGATGGGTATCGGCATGGACATGGGCATTTTCGCGATGCACATCATGGGCGCGTCGTCGATCATGGGTTCGATCAACATCGTC
>JAIXTG010000246.1 GCA_027484285.1 Oxalobacteraceae bacterium
CCGTAGCAGATGACATCTGCCTTTGCACGGATGCGCTCCATGATGGGCGCATAGATTTCGTAGGCATCGCGCTGGCGCCCGGTCTGCGGATCATACGGATGGAAATGGATGATCGATGCGCCTTCGGCGACGCAGGCCAGTGCCTGCTCGACGATCTCGTCGGCCGTCACCGGAATGCCCGGCTGGCGCTCGCGCGACCAGGGTCCGTTCAGTGCTGCTTCTAGCCAGACTGCATGCTTTTCCATCGATGTCTCCGTTATGGTGAGTCGTGCCCGTGTGCCGGCCGCCGTGGAACCGAAACGCGCGCGCAGCGTCACTAAGCCATGGACAGTGCCCTCGAGCTGCTGCGCAGCGCCGCCCTTCCCGTCACGCCGGACAGCGACTGGAGCGACCTGCTTGCACAGATGTGCGATGCGCATCTCGTGCTGCTGGGCGAAGCGACGCACGGTAGCGAAGAATTCTATCGTGCCCGCGCCGCCATCAGCCGCCGGCTGCTGCAGGATCACGGCTTCGATGCGATCGCGGTCGAGGCCGACTGGCCGGATGCGCTGCGGGTACAGCGCTGGCTGCATGGCAGGCCGCTCTCCGATGACCACTGCGCAGCCGACAGCCTTGGAGCCTTCCGCCGCTTTCCCCTGTGGATGTGGCGCAATCACGCGATGGTCGGGCTGATCGACTGGATGCACGCGCTCAATGCCAGCCGCACGGCGCAACAGAAGATCGGCTTTTTCGGCCTCGACCTGTTCAGCCTGCGCCATTCCATGCAGGCGGTCGTCCACTACCTGCAGCAGGTCGACCCGGAAGCGGCACAGGAGGCACGCGAGCGCTACAGCTGCTTCGACCACCTCGCCGACGAGCCGCAGCGCTACGGGCAGGCCATCAGCCGCGGTTTGAAGCAGGATTGCGAGGACGAAGTGGTGCGGCAGCTGAAGGCGATGCTGGACGAGGCCGGCCGCTATCTTTCGACAGACGGACAGGATGATGCCGACGAACTGTTCTATGCGCAGCAGAACGCGCGCGTGGTGCGCAATGCCGAGGATTACTACCGGACCCTGTTCCACGGCCGCGACGAATCATGGAATGTGCGCGATACCCATATGGCCGACACGCTGACGGCGCTGCAGGACTATCTGGGCGCGAAGCGCGGGCGTCCTGCAAAGCTGGTGGTGTGGGCGCACAACTCGCATATCGGCGATGCGCGGGCGACCGGGCTGGGCTGGCAGGGCCAGCTGAATCTCGGCCAGCTGGTCAGACAGCGCACTACCGACGACGCCAGTTTCCTGCTCGGATTCACCACCCATTCGGGCGCGGTGACTGCAGCCACGCACTGGGACGAGCCGGCCCAGCTGAAGCAGGTGCGACCTGCACTGCAGGGCAGCCATGAAGATCGTTTCCACCGGCTTGGCCTTGCCAGCTTCCTGCTGCCGCTGCGAGGACGGGAAGACGTCAGCGATGCGCTCGGATCACCGCGACTGGAACGTGCGATCGGCGTGATTTACCGGCCCGATACCGAGCGCCTGAGCCATTACTTCGATGCCGACCTCGGGCGGCAGTTCGACGCCGTCCTCCACATCGACCGCACGCATGCGTTGCGACCGCTGGATCGCGGCCGGATGCCCGAACACGACGATGTGCCCGAGACTTTCCCCTTCGGCATTTGAGCAGCCAAGAAAAAAGCCCGGGCCTTTCGGCGCCGGGCAAGAACGACAGGGAAAAAACCGGATCAGCGGTGACGATAGACCGCCGTCTCGAACTCGACGAAGCCGGGATAGGACGCGCAGTCGTGGAACGGCAGCATCTGGGTTGCCCAGTAGCCGCCGATGCCGTTCTTGCGGTCGATCCAATAGTAGCTGTTGGCCAGGCCTGCCCAGGCCAGCGAGCCGGCCGGGCGGCCGGTGGGCAGGTCTTCGCGGTTGGTCATGAAGGTGTACGCCCAGCCCTTGTCAACGCCCGGGAAGAATTCGCCCGGGTTGGTCAGCGACGGAATCGACGTCGGCCATGCGCCGACTGCGAGCCCCATCTTCTGCAGGCCATCCTCGGCCATCATCGCGACGGTCTCGGCCTTCAGCACGCGGCCGTTCTCGCCCTCGCCATCGTTGAGGATCATGCGGATGAACTTCATGTACTCGCCGACCGTGGCATACAGGCCGTGGCCGCCCATGTCCATCGGTGTCGGATGCGGCAGCACCAGGTCGGGCAGCGGCGTCAGCTTGCCGTCGGCGGCGCGGTCATGGATGGTCGCGCGGCGCGCCTTCATCTCGTCGGTCATCGTGAAGCCGATTTCCTGCATGCCGAGCGGATCGAACAGCCGCTCGCGCATGACATCGCCGAGCCGCTTGTCGCGCACGCCCTCGACGATGCGGCCCAGCCAGTCGATGTTGACGCCATAGGTCCATGCCTCGCCCGGGTCGTGCATCAGCGGCACATTGATTGCTTCAAACGTATTCGACACGACGCTCGGTATGCCCTTCGCCGTGCGGTACTTGAGATCGCCCTCGGCAAAGAACTCGTAGCACAGGCCGGAGGTGTGCAGGATCAGGTCGCTGACGGTGATCTTGCGCTTCGGCGGCCGGGTACGCGGCGTGCCGTCGGCATCGAAGCCCTCGAGCACTTCGAGCTTGTCGATTTCCGGCGCGTACTTGCCGGCTTCGTCGGACAGGCTGATCTTGCCTTCCTCGACCAGCTGCATGATCAGTGTCCCGGTCATGGCCTTGGTGGTCGAAAAGATCGCGAACACCGAATCGGTGGTCATCGGATCGTCCTTGCCGAGTTCGCGCACGCCGGCGGCGCCTTCATAGAAGTTCGCGCTGCGGTCGGTGGCCATCGCGACGACGCCGGGCACACTGCCCAGGCGCGTGGTCAGGAAGCCGAGCTGGGCGTCGAGGACGGATTGCAGGTTTTTTTCGCTCATGAAAATTTTCCTCAGTTCGGGGTTGGGCTGGTCATTGCATTGCGAAGCCGGGATAGCCCTGCGAGGCCACCTCGTCGCAACGCTTGCGGAAATTGCCTACGCCGCCGATGTAGGACAGCAGGCGGCGCGGCTTGCCGTCGACGTTCGAGCCCATGTACCAGGAGTCGGTCTTCACCACCAGCGTCGCGGCTGCCGTTTCGTCGTGGTGCCTTACCCACTGCTCCTCGAACTCTGCGGTCGGCTCGATCACCTGCTTGCCATGCTGTCTCGCATAGGCAATGCAGTCGCTGATCCAGTCGACCATCTGCTGCAGGCAGGTGGGCATGTTGCACAGGGCCGCCGACGGTGACAGCGGCGAGCCGGTGATGAAGAGGTTCGGATAGCCGTGCACTTGCAGGCCCATGGTGGTCCTGACTTCGCGCTCCCATTCTTCCTTCAGCGAGCGCCCGTCGCGGCCGCGGATGTCGATCCGGGTCAGTGCACCGGTAGCCGCATCGAAGCCGACCGCCATGATGATCACGTCGACTTCATGCACCGTGCCGTCGGCCGTCAGAATACCTTCCGGCACAATCGCCTCGATCGGCGTCTTCTTGCAGTCGATCGCCTCGACATTCGGCTGCAGGTAGACCTCGAGGTAGTTGCTTTCCAGCGGTACCCGGTGGGTGCCGAAACCGTAGTCTTTCGGAATCAGCATCTCGCACAGGGCCGGATCGTTTTTGAGCCGCTCGCGCATCTTGCTGCGCACGAATTCGGACACTTCCTCGCTGACTTCGGGAATGAAAAACATCTCCGGATATGTGGCCAGCCACATCGACAGCGAGCCGTCGGCCCAGTGCTGCTCGAGCACTGCCAGCCGCTTTTCCGGCGTGCTGTCGAACCAGGAACCGTTCTCGAAGTCGTAGTCCATGCCGGAGAAGGTGTTCTGCACGCGCGCCTTGAGCTCCTCGAAGCGCTCGGTGAACTTGCCCCAGTCATCGTCGTCGTACTTCGGGTTGCGCATCGGGACCACATACTGCGGCGTGCGCACGAATACCTTCATGGAGCCAACCTCGGGGGCAATCGTCTGGATGACCTGAATGCCGGTTGCGCCGATGCCGATCACCGCGACCCGCTTGCCTTGCAGGTCCACCCCTTCCTTCGGCCACAGGCCGGTATGGTGGATTTCACCTTTGAACGAGGACTGGCCGGGGAAGCGATCAGTCAGCGGTGCCGACAGCATGCCAGTGCAGGCAACGACATACCGGGTATCGATGGTTTCACCCTGGTCGGTCTTGACCAGCCAGCGTCCAGTCTCCTCGTTGAAGTGCGCGGACAGGATGCGCGTGTTGAAGTGGATGTCCTTGCGCAGGTCCAGCTTGTCGGCGACGAAATTCAGCCAGCGCTCGGTTTCGGGCTGAGCCGGAAAGCGCTCGCTGGGCTTCCATGCGGCGTACAGGTCCTTGTCGAACCAGTACTGGTAAATCTCGGCCTGCGAATCGAAGCGTGCGCCGGGATAGCGGTTCCAGTACCAGGTGCCGCCGACGCCGGAACCCGCCTCGAAGGCTTGTACGTTCAGGCCCATTTCGCGCAATTTCTTCAGCTGGTAAAGCCCCGAGAATCCGGCACCGATTACCAGCGCATCTAGCTGCGTGACCGCGGTCGGCTTTTGTTCTGCCAGCGTGTCTTCTGCTGTGTCATTCATGTCGTCTCCTTGTATTTTCTGATGGTCGGCCGGCGCGCACCTTGCAGCGTGCGACGCAGCCGAATCCCCACTGTAGGAGCGCGCGATGCACAGGTATTGAAGGGACAGGTGCAGCTTTTGTACAAAAGCGGGGCAGGCAGTCGGAGCGTCAGCAGGCAGTGCGGCGACGCAGCGCGCCGGGAGTCGTGCCGAGCTTCTGCTGCATCACGCGCGTCATGTGCGCCTGGTCGGCAAAGCCGCAGGCAGAGGCGACTGCTTTCACCGGCAGCGTTCCCTGCGCGAGTAGCTGCTGCGCGCGTGCGATCCGGCGGCCGATGATCCATGCATGCGGCGCCTCGCCGAACGAATGGCGGAAGCGCCGGCTGAAGCTCCACACCCCGAGGCCGGCTTCGCGTGCCAGCGCTTCCAGCGTGACCTGCTCGTGAAGGTGGGTGTCCACATAATCCGACACCCGGCGACACAGTGCCGGCGACAGGCCGCCCATGGGTTTGCTGTCGCGGCACGAGACCGATGCGTACTTGCGCAGCAAATGCACCGCAAGCTGGGTACCGAGTGCCTCGGCCACCAGCGCCCCGCCGCAGGCGCTGGTGCTGGCCTCGGCGGCGATGGCATCGACAATGCCGCTGACGGCCGGATCGCGTACGTTGAGCAGGTCGTGCAGGCGCACATCGGAAATCGGGCGGTCGAGCATGTCGGCCGCGATGCCGGAGACGAGGGCCTCGGGCAGGTAGGCATGGCGCACGTCGATCTCGCTGGTCCAGTGCCAGTGCGAATTCTGCGATCGGGTCAGCAGCGACATGTCGCCCGGGCGGCACTCGGCATGCGACCAGCGTCCCTCGAAACGGCGCGCCATGCGGGTGCTGCCGCGCTTGTAGGACACGACCAGGAAGTGGGATAGCGGCGGCACCTGCACGTCCTGCGGCTGGTAGCGGTAGGAGCGCAGCCCGATTCCCTGCCACCCGCGCCCTTCGCTGCACTCGAGCACCTGGCCCGGTACCCATTTCGGCAGATCGGCGGGCTGGATCAGCAGGGACATCGGTGTCTCCTCCGTGCAGGATGTGGCGCGCAGATCCGGCCGGTGGAACAGCATGCACAGTTGGATCAGATGCGCCTGCCAGCCGCCGGAATCGCGCTGCCTGTTTTTCGTGCAGCGAGTGTAACGTTATTCGAATATCAACAGATCACCGGAAACACGGCCCGGATTTAACGCTGATCAAGTGATGCATTGCACAAATTCTGAGCAGCCCCCGGGATGTCCGCTGATGTTGGCAGGAAACCTCCTTGCTAGAATCGCCGCACCTGCCACGGAGTTCGCCCATGCTGACCACCCTGATCGTTTGCCTCGCCAACTGCGGCGCCCCGGTATCGATCGCCGATGAATTGGGACGCCTGTCGGCCGGCTACCTGCAGTCATGCCACGAGCTGCACGAACTGCGCCGCCAGCGCTGTCCCGAACTGCCCGCCCCGCCATTGATGCAGTGTGCGAATGAAGTGGAGCGCCAGTTGCCGCTGCGCTACCGCGCGGACTTCCGGCGCGGGCTGCCGCTGCTCGAGCAGCGATTCGCCGGCGAACTCGCGTCGGCGATGGCAGCGCGCTTCGCGGCGGAACTCAGGGCCAGCGGCGGCGAAGCGGGCACTGCCTGTGGAGCACTGGCCACGGACATCGAGCGACAGCGCAGCCGCCTGCAGCAGCAGTTGCGCAGCCTTGCGGGCAGCCGGTAAGCCGCGGGTCAGCGGCTGTTCTGGTAAAAATCGGTGTGGGTCACAATGCGGCCGCCGACGAGGTTCAGTATCGACACGCCTTCGGCCTCGAACTTGCGGCCCTCGACCGTGCGCCAGCTAAGCCAGCGAATCACCAGCCGGCTGGCGTTTTCGCAAATCACGTCCGTGGTATTCCAGCGCAGGTCGGGATGGGTGCGGACCTGCTGCTGCATATAGCCGAGCACCGCCTCGATGCCCTCCATGGTCTGGCCGGCAGTGGCGTCGCGATACACGATGTTCTTGGCGAGGAAGCTGCGCAGCGCCAATTCGTCGCGCTCGTTCCTTGCAGACAGGTAGGCGTCGGCAAAGCCGCGCGCATCCATCCCGGACTCGACCGCATAACCGCATTCGAAGGCCGGCGCCTGTGCGGCCGACCATCCCGGCAGCAGGGCCGCCAGCAGCGCGACGATGCGCAGCCCCCGCAACCGCGATCCGGCTTGAATCTTCATTTTTCCTCCCCTGTCGCCTTCCCCCTGATTCATCGACCACGCTGCGCCTGAACAGATTCAGCCTCTGCCGCTGCTCAAGCACGCTTGGTAGTCGGCCGCAAGGCATGGGAAGATAGCCGGCAACAGACCAACAAACGCCGGCCGGACCCCTGTCCGAAGCGGCCCCCGCTGCCCGAGACATGAAACAGACCCGACTCGTCACGCTTGCCGCCAGCCTTGCGCTGCTGGCCGGCCTGTGGACCGTGCATCACGAAGCGAACACAGGCAATCCGCCCGGCGCCGGCCAGGTCCCGGCCCATGCCGCCTATTTGCAGCCGGTGCCCGGGCTGGCGCCAGATCAAATGCAGACCTTCCGCGCCGGAGAGAAGGTATTCAACAACTTCTGGATCGCGATACCGAATGCAGTGATCTCGAAATGGTGGGACCTGTCCCAGCCCGGCCCGGGCGGCGGCGGCTGGGGACTGGGGCCGACCTTCCTTGCGACCTCCTGCGTGTCCTGCCATGTGCAGGCCGGCCGCGGCCGGATGCCTGACACCGGCGCGGGCCCGCTGTTCCAGCAGACGCTGCGGCTGTCGATTGCGGGCGAGGGGCCGCACGGCAGTCCGAACCCGGAACCGAACTACGGGCTGCAACTGCAATCCTTCGACATCATCGACAGCAAGGATCAGTCGCGCCAGGCCGGGGAGGCCGAGGTCCACGTGGACTGGAAACAGCGCAGCTTCCGGCTGGCCGATGGCGAAACGGTTGCACTGCGCGAGCCCTCGATACGGATAGAGAAACTGAACTTCGGCCCGCTGGCTGCCGGCACCATGACCTCGCTGCGGAATACGCAGGCAATCGCCGGCCTCGGCTATCTCGAGGCCGTCAGCGAGGAAGACATCCTCGCACTGGCGGCACGGCAGAAGACGCAGGGCCTGAACGGCCGACCGAACTATGTGCGCGACGACATCGGCGAGCGTGTCGCGATCGGCCGCTTCGGCTGGAAGGCCAACCAGCCGAGCCTGCGGCAGCAAATCGCGGCAGCGTTCCGTCACGATATCGGCATCACCTCCTCGCTGTACCCGACGCAGAACTGCCCGCCGGTGCAGAAGGCATGCCGGCAGGAGATCGTGCCGGACAAGCCGGAGCTGTCCGACGAACTGTGGCGGCAGGTGGCCTTCTGGGCGACGGCGCTCGATGCGCCGCGGCCTGCCGACGCCAGTCCGGCGGCGCTGCGCGGCGAAAAGCTGTTCGAGCAAGTTCGCTGCGCGCAATGCCACGTGCCGGAGCTGAAGACCGGCGCCTTCCCGGAATTGCCGGCACTGGCCAACAAGCGCATCCGCCCCTACACCGACCTGCTGCTGCATGACATGGGGCCCGACCTGGCCGACGGCCGGCCCGATTTCCGTGCCGGCGGCTCGGACTGGCGCACGCCGCCGCTGTGGGGCGTTGGCCGCTCGAAGCAAGTGAACGGCAGCACCAGCTTCCTGCATGACGGTCGCGCGCGCAACCTGCTGGAAGCAATCGTCTGGCATGGGGGCGAGGCAGCCGCCTCACGCGATGCCTTCGCCCGGCTGTCGAAGGCCGAGCGCGAAGACCTGCTCGCTTTCCTGCAGGCGCTGTAGCCCGACGCGGTCCACCGCCCGCTGCATGCGGGCGGCCTCCCCGGCCAGGCACGGCGCCCGGTCGCGCCCGGCCACTCCGTCCCCAAGCCGTCGTCCCCGTCGCTTGCCTGACGCCCCACGCCGTTTAACAGGCCTGTCCACCATGAAAGCCACGAGCTGACCGGGATGAACCGGCCGGCACTTTAAATCCGCGGCTTTCACTCCCACGCCATTTTTTTGTTGACCTTTTTAAGTACCTGCCTGCTGCTGAATAAACAGTGGGCGTCATGCCTCTGATTCGCGTTTGACGCCAGACGCGAGGACGGTCGGGCATGAACCGATTAATCGTCTTCATGCCTGCAACGCCCGGCTCATCGGGACGCGCGCAACCGAAAAATGAATTTAGTGCGGTAGCTGAATAAGTTTTGAGTTAATACAATCGCGGCGCCGGTGCTGTCACTCAACATCATTAACGGCGGCTGCCGCAAGTTCCCCTTTGCCCGCCCTCCAACTCCGAAACGAATTTCGGGCCTGATGACGGCTCAAGGATGAATGCGTGAACACAATGCGTGGGCAGGATTCGAAGGTTTCCGAATCCATCCAGTCGCGCTCTCGCCTGCTGGCGCTCCACAGCTACGGGATACTCGATACGCCGCCCGAAAAAGTTTTCGATGAACTCGTGCAATTGGCTGCCCGGCTGTGCGACACACCGATCGCTGCCGTGAGCCTGCTCGATGACCAGCGGCAGTGGTTCAAGGCTGCCGTCGGCCTGCCCGTCAAGCAGACCGATGTATCGGCGTCATTTTGCAGGTATGCACTGGCCCAGCATGAGGTGTTCGAAGTGCCTGATGCGCATGCTCACCCTGTACTCATGCATTCACCCCTGGTAACCGGCGAGGTCGGCTTGCGGTCCTATGCCGGCTATCCGCTCGTGACGCCGCACGGCGAAGTGCTGGGGACGCTGATGGTCGCCGACCGGGTGCCGCGCCGGCTCAGCGAAGAACAGCACGACCTGCTCGGAATGCTGGCCCGCCAGGTGATGGAAACGCTGGACCTGCACAGGCAGCGTGCGCAGTTGCGTCACCGCCTGCGGGAGCAGGCGCATTGCCACGCCGTGCTGCATGAATTGGCCGAGCAGAGCGGATCGGTGGCCTACTGGGACCGGGAGATTGAAAGCGACACGGTGTTCCTGACCCCCGAGGCCTGGACGCTGCTGGGCATGCGGCCACAGGAGACGTGCGGCGACGACGAACTGCTGCAAGGGATGACCGAGGGCGACCGGGAATGCTGGCGCAGTGCAATGACCGAATGCGCGCAGGAAGGCACGCCGATGGATGCCGAATGCCCGTGGCTGCGCCATGGCGAGTCGCGCATCCTCCGCTGGCTTGCGGTGCGGATCGCGGAGGATGGGCAGTCGCCGCGGCTGCTTGGCGCCGTCATCGATGTCACCAAACGCAGGCAGGCGGACCAGGCCGCCCGCCGGGTACAGGAGCGCTTCCAGCTGGTCGCTGAACTGACTTCGGACGCGCTGTGGGAATGGGATTTGCCGACCCACACCATGTGGTGGAGTGGCGGCATGCAGCGGCTGTTCGGCTACCCTGCCGTCGACAGCTTCCCGGCTGACAATACACGGTCCCTGGTGCATGCAGAGGACCAGCCATCGCTCGAGCAATCGCTGTGGGATGCGGTCACCAGCGACCAGTCCGAATGGAACAGGACCTACCGGCTGATGCGCGCCGACGGCAGCTTTGCCCATGTCGAGAGC
>JAIXTG010000019.1 GCA_027484285.1 Oxalobacteraceae bacterium
ATCCACATCTGCATCAGGCCGATGGCGCGCGATACGAACTGATCCGGGGACGCATACTCGGCCAGCGCATACAGGTCCCTCACGGTGCTCGAAAAAGCCTGCATCGGTTCCTCCGTGCCCGCAGAGCGGGTGTCTCGAATGTTGGTCGTTTATCGAATTTTGTTTTCTGTAAACGTACCGAAACTTTGATGTTTTGACAACAGAGGCGCGGATATTTATCTCTTGAAGATGTTGTTTTCTCCTCTTATCCATCTTGATTCCAGAACAGAATCTGCTAGGGAATGCGAGTTCTCAAAAACACTCAACGTTAAATATTGTTAAATCCATGTGCTTCAACCGAACCACTCTTTCAAGGAGCCATCATGGATACGATCCGCCTGACCCGCCTTCTTCTTGCATTCACGCTGCTGCCCTTGCTATCGAGCCCGGCGCTTGCCCAGCAATCCGGATTGGTGAACGTCAATGTGAGCAATGTCGCCAACAACATCGCCAAGAACATCAATGTCGATGTCAGCCAGATACCCGTCACGGTCCAGGCACCGATCGGCATTGCAGCCAACGTGTGCGGCGTCAATGCCAACGTGCTGGCGCAGCAGGGCGCCGGCCTTGCCAGCTGCACTGCCACCACGACCTCGACCGCACTGAACCAGATCGTGCTCCGCCAGATCAAGGCGACCGGCAACCAATGAGCACCTGAGACACGCTGGCTGCCCGGCCTGCATAGCGCGCTTGCTCCAGAACGAAGGGGAGCGGAGCCGCAGCAGGTATCATGGTCGTCAAGACAACAGTCATGCGCGGCCCGGCCCCGGTCGGGCCGCAGCACTTTGTTATGCATTCTGCCCACGATTCGACTACCTGCACCCTGCCCGCGTCGCCCGCATCGGCCGCGCTGGCAAGCCACGCGCAAGAAGCGCGGCAGTGGCAACTCACGGCGCTGTTCGACGCGGATCCTTCGCGCGCCAGCCAGTTGTCCTTCGAGGCAGCCGGCCTGTTGCTCGACCTTTCGAAACACCTGATACGGCCGGATACGCTGCAACTGCTGGCCGACTTCGCACGCGCACAGGGTGTCGAGACCCTGCGCGATGCGATGTTTCGCGGCGAGCGCATCAATCTCACCGAAAACCGCGCCGCGCTGCATCCGGTACTGCGCCTGCCGCGCGGCGCGCGCTTCGACTGGGAAGGCGAGGAACTGGTCGGCGAGGTCCAGCAGGTGCTGGACCGGATGCAGGCATTTGCCGAGCGCGTCCGCAGCGGCGAGTGGACCGGGCATTCAGGCCAGCGCATCACCGATGTGGTGAACATCGGTATCGGCGGCTCCGATCTCGGGCCGGCCATGGCCTGCAGCGCGCTGCGCCCTTTCGCGACGCCGGCCCTGCGCTTCCATTTCCTGTCGAATGTGGACGGCCATGCGACCGACGCAGTGCTCGGCCCGCTGGATCCGCAAACGACGCTCTTCATCATTTCGTCGAAGACCTTCACCACCCAGGAAACCCTGCTGAATGCGCAGGCAGCTCGCACATGGTTCCTGCGGTCGGGACAGCAGAAGGACCTGGCACGGCATTTCGTCGCGGTATCCACCAACGCTCAGGCGGTGGCGGACTTCGGCATCGACACCGCCAACATGTTTACTTTCCGGGACTGGGTGGGTGGTCGCTACTCGATCTGGTCCGCGATCGGGCTGTCATTGATGCTGGCCATCGGCCCCGAGCATTTCCGGGCCTTCCTCGCCGGCGCACATGCGATGGACGAGCATTTCCGGCAGGCGCCGCTGGAGCGCAACCTGCCGGCGCTGCTCGGGATGGTCGGCTTCTGGTACCGCCAGTTTTTTGGCACCGGCACCCAGCTGGTTGCTCCTTACCACCAGGACCTCGCGCTGTTCCCTGCTTACCTGCAGCAACTGGAAATGGAAAGCAACGGCAAGCACATCACCCGCGACGGCAAGCCGGTGGCAACCCCCACTGCACCGGTGACCTGGGGCAGCGTCGGCACCAACGGCCAGCATGCCTATTTCCAGCTGCTGCACCAGGGCACGGACCTGATACCGACAGATTTCATCGCAGCGCTGAAGCCGGCCCACGCCCATTCGGCCCGCCATCGCGCATTGCTGGCCAACTGCTTTGCGCAGGCCGAGGCGCTGATGCACGGCATTGACGGGCCTTCACTCGCGCCGCATCGCCGCTTCCCGGGCAACCGGCCGAGCAGCATGCTGCTGCTCGACCAGCTGACACCGTCGACCCTGGGGTCCCTGATCGCGTTGTATGAGCACAAGACTTTCGTGCAGGGAGCGCTGTGGAACATCAACAGCTTCGACCAGTGGGGTGTGGAGCTGGGCAAGACGCTGGCCAGCCGCATTCTTGCCGAACTGGAAGGCACGTCGCCTGCTGCAGCACACGACAGCTCGACCGCCGCGCTGATTGCACGCGCCCGTACTGCGCTGGGCTGATCCGGGCTGCAAGCGCCGGTACAATGCAAGGCTTTCCCTCCTTGCCAGGCAGTCGATCATGAACCAGCTCGAGCAATTGAAGCAGTACACCACCGTGGTCGCCGACACCGGCGATTTTCGTTCGATGGAAGTCTTCAGGCCGCATGACGCGACCACCAATCCCTCGCTGATTCTGAAGGCGGTACAGAAGCCGGAATACCGCCCGCTGCTCGAGGAAACCGTCCACGCGCACCGGGGTGAGCCGGTCGGCGACATCATCGACCACCTGCTGGTCGCCTTCGGCAGCAAGATCCTGTCGATCATCCCGGGACGCGTGTCGACCGAGACCGATGCACGGCTGTCGTTCGACACTGACGGCACGGTCGCCAAGGCGCGGCACCTGATCGCCCTGTACGAAGCCGCCGGCATCGCCCGCGAGCGCGTGCTGATCAAGATCGCCTCCACCTGGGAAGGCATACGCGCGGCCGAGGTGCTGGAGCGGGAGAACATCCGCTGCAACATGACGCTGCTGTTCTCGCTGCCGCAGGCGATCGCCTGCGCCGAGGCCGGCGCGCAGCTGGTCTCTCCGTTCGTCGGCCGCATCTATGACTGGTACAAAAAATCGACCGGGAATGAAACCACGGGCGCCGACGATCCAGGCGTGCAGTCAGTGCAGCGCATCTACAGCTACTACAAGAAGTTCGGCTATCCCACCGAGGTGATGGGCGCCAGCTTCCGCAATACCTCGCAGATCCTCGAGCTTGCCGGCTGCGACCTGCTGACCATCAGCCCTGACCTGCTGCAGAAGCTGGCCGATACCGAGGGCCCGGTCGAGCGCAAGCTGTCGCCGGAACAGGCGGCAGGCGTTGCGCTCGAGAAGATCAGCCTCGACGAGAAGTCGTTCAGGATGGCGCTGAACGAGGATGCGATGGCGACCGAGAAGCTGGCCGAAGGCATCCGCCTGTTCTGCGCGGATGCGGTGAAGCTGGAGGGGCTGGTCGGGCAGCTGGGCTGAACGTGTCAGCTTTGCTGCTTCGCCGTCCTGGTCCTGGGCGGCAGCAGCCTCTGCAGTTCAGCTTCGATCCGTGGAGACAACTGATCTCGCATTGCATGCACTTCGACTATTGGTGCAAACGGATCGCCCGTGCCAAGCTGTTCGACCCGAAGGGTTTCCAGCAGCCTTTTTGCGTATTCGAGGTTCTCGACCAGACGCTCGTTGTCGGCCTCACGCTGACGGCTGTAATTGAGCCGACGCTGGGTTTCGTCCATTACTGCGTCGGTCCGTGATGCCTGTGATGCGACCGGCGATGCCCAGTCGATGCCGCGCAAGCCTTGCATGGCCCGGCTCACCTGTTCACTGTTCATCGGAAAAGCAGCCGAAGCGATGTCGGAGATCTGCCTGTCGGACCAATCCGGCAGCGCGCCGATGAGTTGAGACAGCAGCTGCTTGCGCGGCGCGGGCGGTGCGGGTGGCAGCGCGGCCGGCGATGACACGCCGGGCTGGCGTGCGGCATCGGCCGGGGCACCCGCTCTCACTCTGGGCGGCGGTGGCGCGGGCGGCCCTTTCGCCATATCCGTTGCGGGCGAACGCCTCGCATTTGCCCTTGGCGGAGGGGCTGGCGGAGGAGCGCCTGCGCCTGCCTCCGGCTGCTGGCCGTTGGACATCACCTGATCCACGATGACGCGGGCCTCCAACGCCAGCGCTGCCAGTCTCTGGTTGAGATAACGGCTTCTGAACTCGTCTGCTTGCGCGGTCAGAACGGCGGCGTCGTTCAAGTAATCCTTCAACGGGGCATGCATCGCCTCCGGCTTGCCTGCGTACTGTGGAATCAGTTCATTAGCATGTTCCAGCGCTGCGTCGATGCTGAAATCCTCATCGACCGGAAAGCGGTCCGGCGAATTTTTCCAGTCCCGCCAGGCCATGAAGCTGGTCAGCTTTTGCTCGGGTGTGTGCTTTGGTGGCGGCACCGCTGCAGGCTCGCGTGCCTGCGCCGCCTTTTGCTTTGCCTGCGGGTTGTCCTTCTGCTGCTCGAGCACACCGATCGCAATCGTTACCTCCTCCTGCCTTTCTGCTGGCCAGGAAAATTGAGTTCCGGCAGACTCAGCCTGCGCTTTCCCGAGGAGGAATTCGTCAATCACTGCGTGTGCATGATTCACGGTCGCTTTTTCAAAATTGTG
The DNA here is from genome assembly GCA_027484285.1 of Oxalobacteraceae bacterium. Lineage (GTDB taxonomy): Bacteria > Pseudomonadota > Gammaproteobacteria > Burkholderiales > Burkholderiaceae_D > Pernthalerella. The sequence goes on from JAIXTG010000019.1 coordinate 4,601, forward strand.
GCCAATCGGCTCTTCCCCGGGTGACTTCCCATCGCCCTTGCACAGCGTCACATAGGTTTCGAAACCCTTACGGTTTTTCTCTGCCTCCGTTAATGGGCTTTCCGACGATACGCGATCGGGTGCAACTCGCCGGGTGCCAGGAAGCGCCGGGGTGGTTGCAGCATTCTGCATGTCCCTCGCCTGTGGGTTTGCTATTGCAAGCGACGGATTCATCACGCTGGCATTGGACTCCAGCCGGGGTGGCTCGGAGATTTCTTTCAGGACAGTTTTCTGTGCTGGCAGCAAAGGCTGAAGGGGCCCGAAAAAAACCTGCCTGATCCAGGCAGCTGCTTCTGCAAACGCATTGGAAATCCGCCGCGCAGCAAGATGGAGGAAACGGGCCGGAGTCATGGACGACACTGGTTCGGAATCG
>JAIXTG010000375.1 GCA_027484285.1 Oxalobacteraceae bacterium
CATCGCGCGCGATGACGGTGCCGGATGAGGTGCGCACGCGCTTGATGCCGCCGTGGTCGTTGATGGCGGTGGCCAGCGTGTGGCCATGCAGGCGGCCGCCGTGGCGCACAATCCCATGCGCCAGCCCAGCCAGGTACTTCACCGGAGGAACCTGCGCCTGCTGCCGATAGCGCACGCAGGGCCCGGTGTCGAAGGACAGCCCGGGCACGCGGTCGAGCAGCTCGGCCTGCACGCCGGCACGCAGCGCGGCCTGGACTTCGGCGCCGAGGTCGCGGAAGTGGCTGTCGGGCCGCACGAACAGGTAGCCGTCGAGCCGCTCGAACTGGCAGTCGATGTGCTCGAGCCGCGCGACGGTTTCGATCAGCGCAGTGGCAGTGGCATAGCTGTCGGCAACTTCGCGCGCGCCTTCGCTGCCGAAGCGCTGCTCGATGCCGGCATACCATTCGTCGGGCGGGAAGCAATGCGCAGTGGTGCGCCCCGTCTCGCCGGCGCCGATGCCGATGGCATCGATGACGATGACGCGCCGCCCTTCCCGCGCGAGCAGGTAGGCGCAGGTCAGTCCGGCGATGCCGGCGCCGATGACGCAGACGTCGGCCTGCGCGTCATGCGGCAGCGGCGGGTATTGCGGAATGTCGGCGGTGTCCATCCAGACGGATTGCGACCATCCATTGGTGTCTTCCAGCATCGAAGCTCCTTGGCCCGACGGCATGCGGGCAGATCGGGGATGGATAGCCGACCTGCGCCGGCACCGGAAAGATCCATCCGCACCGGCCGCCGCTTTATCCGTTCGCCGCCTGTCTGATCTGGCACAACAAGGCGATCCGTCGTGCAACCCGGCCTGGCCTAGCGCCGCGCCGCTGCGATTTTTTCGCTGCCCTTCCACTCGCCGCGGGCGTGCAGCGCCTCAAGGATTTCGAGCATCATCTGGCGTACGACCAGGGCCGCCTCGCTGGGCTGCACATCCTCGGACATGCAGAGCGAGACCTCGCGCGCGATCGGCTGCGGATGCAGCGGCACCGCATGCAGCCGGCCTTCGGCGACCTCGCGCGAAATGGCCGACCACGGCAGCACGCTGCTCGCATCGCCGGATTCGACGAGCAGTATCAGCAGGTCGGGCGTGTTGACCTCGGCGACCAGTTCGTAACCCACATTGGCATTGAGGAAGGCAAGGTCGACGCGCGTGCGGGTGGCGTTGGGCGCGCACGGCAGTGCCAGCGGCATCCTTGCCAGTTCCTCGAGCGTGATGCCGCTGCTGCGCCGCAGTGTCACCGAGCGCGGAAGCGCGACATAGAGTTCCTCGCGAAACAGCGGCTGTATCGCGATGCCCCGCTGCGGCAGGGCGTCGATCGCCAGGGCCATGTCAAGGCTGCCCTGCGCGACCAGGCCCGCCAGCTCGGAACTCTGCCGCACGATGATCTGGAGCAGGATGCCGGGAAACGCGCGCTGCGCCGCCAGCAGGGGAACGAGGAGCAGGCGGGCCAGCCCGCCGGACACGCCGACCGCAACGCGGCCGGACGGGTGCTGCTGCTCGAACGACACGGCGCCTTTCAGGTCTTCGATGTGGCGCAGCAGGCCTTTCGCATGCCGGTACAGGACTTCGCCGGCCACCGTGGGCTTCACGCCCCTTACGCTGCGGTCGAGCAGCTTGCTGCCGAGGTCGCGCTCGAGCCCCGCAATCTGCTGGCTGAGCGCCGGTTGCGCAATGTGCAGGAAATCCGCCGCACGCGTCATGTTGCCGTGGTCGACCGTCGCAAGGAAGTACCGCAGCTGCTTGATTTCCATCTGCCCCTTTCCACGCACTGACGCTCCATCAGCTGCGCTTATCGTGTGACTCGGCGTACTGCTCCGGAAATATTAATCAACTGCAAGTGTTTGGCAAGACAGGGCGGATGTATCCAGATCAAACCATTGACGCGGCTTATAGACAGATAAGAAATCCGTATTTTTCGTGAAGTGGGCAAAGTTTTAACCTGCCCGAAGCTTTCTCCGCGTTGATCTTCACGTCCGCCGCAGCGCCGCCTGCATCCCTCGACCGTGGCCCGCCCCGAAGCGACGGAAGACGCACTCCCCATTTGCTTGCCCAGGAGACGCCGATGACCTGACCCGACGCCGCATGCCCGATTCCGTTGTTCGCATCACTGCAAGTCATCCCATCAACACGACCGCCAAGGTCGGATCAACAGGAGGAGAGGAAGATGAAATCGCAACGCGCTTCGAATGGAATGAAAGCCCTGGGCATGGCGGTTGCCCTGCTGGCGGCGGCCGGCGCATCGGCCGAGGTGAGCTGGGACCGGTTGCTGAACGCGCACAAGGATCCGGCCAACTGGATGATGTACCACCAGTCATTCAACGGATACCACCACAGCGAACTGGATGAGATCAATGCCGGCAACGTCAGCCGGCTCGGCGTGGCATGGATCCATACCCCGAACGCGAGCAAGCGCGGCATCCAGTCCTTTCCGCTGGTGGCCGACGGCGTGCTGTACTACACCTCGGCCAGCGGCAAGGTATGGGCGCTGGACGGCGCCACCGGTGCAGTGATCTGGAGCTACCAGGCAAAAATCGACACCGCCCGCGGCGACGGCACCATCTACAGCCCGTACAACCGTGGCATCGCGATTGCCTATGACAAGGTGTACTTCGGCACCGTCGACGGCCGGGTGATCGCGCTCGACATCAAGACCGGCAAGCCGGTCTGGGACAAGATGGTGATGACGGTCGAGAAAGGCAACAAGGGTTTCACCGGTGCGCCGCTGATTGTCAAAGACAAGCTGATCATCGGCTCCAACGGCGGCGAGCTGTCCGGCTGCTGCGGCCCGATCTTCGGCCTCAATGCACAGACAGGCGACACGGTCTGGCAGTTCGACACCATCGGCGGCGACGACCGCTCGCGCGAGTCATGGAAGAACGACACCTGGAAGACCGGCGGCGGCGGCGGCTGGATGACAGGCCAGTATGACCCGAACACCCACTCGGTCTGGTGGGGCACCGCCAACCCGGCGCCCGATTACGATTACTCGGGCGACAAATGGATGAACGAAGGCGCGCGCCCGGGCGAGAACCTGTATTCGTCATCGGTGATCGTGCTCGACCCGGACACCGGCAAGCTGAAGTCGTATTTCCAGGAGATGCCGCATGACGCCTGGGACTTCGACAGCGCCGTCGGCGAGTTCATGCGCATCTCGCGCGACGGCAAGGACTACGTCGTTCATCCGAACAAGGGCGGCATCATCTTCGTCTACAACGGCAGCAAGCTCGGCGGCGGCGAGAAGCTGGGCATCGAGAATGCGTACATGATCGGCGAGACCTTCAATTACATCAAAGGCGTCGATTCGAAGACGGGCGCGCTGGTGGGCCGCAAAGATTTCACGGAAGGCAGCTTCACCAACATGTGCCCCGCCATCGACGGCGCAATCAGCTGGAACGCGGGTTCCTACAGCCCGAAGACCGGCCTGTTCTACAAGACCACGCAGGAATGGTGCTTCGACATCGAGGTGGTCAAAGCCGAGCGCCCGAAGGATTTCTCCGGCGAAAACTACTTCGGCGCATCCTGGACCGCGACCCATCCGCAGGGCCGGCAGGCCTACGGCACGCTGCAGGCACGCGATCCGATCACGGGCAAGCTCGCGTGGCGCGTCGAGTACAAATACCCGACGCTGGCATCTTTGCTGTCGACCAAGGGCGATCTGGTATTCGTGCCGAACGCGGACGGCGTCTTCCAGGCACTCGACGCGAAAACCGGCAAGGAACTCTGGCGCCACAACAATGGCCTTGGCCACCATGGCGGCGTGATCAGCTACAGCGTGAAAGGCAAGCAGTATGTGGCGGTCGTGACCGGCTGGGGCAGCCATGTGGCGGGCAACTACGGCCCGCTCTTCGGCTCGCCGTTCAATGAAATGCCGACCGATAACGGCCAGCTGATCGTGTTCGCACTGAAGTAAGCCCCTGCAGCGGCCGGCGGCAGCCTCGCAGGCTGTCGCCGGTTTCGCTGGTCCGCGGACTGTTTTTCCGGAGAACCCATGTCACAGCGATTTCAAATGGCTGCAACGGCATTCGCGCTGCTTGCCGCTTTAGGATGGACGTCGGCAGCGGCACAGGAAGCACAGGAAATTTCGCTCGAGGACAGCCGCAAGATTTTCGCGTCCAACTGCAGCTGGTGCCACGGCAGTTTCGGCAAGAAGGCCGGCAAGGGCGGGCCGAAGCTGGCGGGCACCCCGAGGGACGAGGAGGCGCTGTTCCAGACCATCCTGAAGGGACAGAATGCGATGCCCAGCTTCAAAAACACGCTGAGCGAAGAAAAAATCCGGGCGCTTGCGCGCTACATCAAGTCGTTGCCGGCCGATGAGCCTCCTGCACAGTAGCCGGGATGCGGCCTGCAGGCGCGGCCGGCTGCCGGTCCGTACCGCAGCGGGCGGTCGATGCCTGTTCGCGCTGGTGGCCGGCATCCTGCTGCTGGGCAGCGTGCCGCCGGCGCTGCCCGACAGTCTGCAAGTGATCCGGCAAGGCGAGTACACCCTGCTGAGCGGCGGCCTCGACGAGGCCGAGGTGGCCGAGCTCACGCAACTGATGCCGCGCTACCAGATCCAGCTGGTGTTCCGGCGCGCGGACAGCAAGGAAGGCCTGACGGGCGTCCATGTACGGTTGCGAAATACGGCCGGCGAACTCGTCGTCGAGACCGTCACGCGCGGCCCGTGGCTGTATGTGAACCCGCCGGCCGGCGGCCGGTATACCGTTGAAGCCGAGCATGCCGGCGAAACGCTGACCCGGACGCGCGACCTGACCGGCCGGCGCTACCTCCAGCTTGAATTCACCTTCGGCGCCGGCGCTGCCAACCCATGAGGCGATCCGCGCTGCTTCTGGTGCTGTTGCCGGCTGCCGCCCTGGCCGCGCCCTATCCGCTCGGCACGCTGACCTGCAATGACATGGGGGAATTCGCATCCGAGGCGATGCGATGGCGCGAGAGCGGCCTCACGCGCGAACAGGCCCTCGAAAAACTGGACCAGCGCAGCTTCGGGGATCCGGTCGAGCGCAAGAACCTCGTGCTGGTATTGAAGATGGTGTTCGGCCGCTATGGCAACAACTGGACGGTCGATAGCGCGGCCAACGTGATCCGCTCGGATTGCGAAACAGGACGCTAGCCGTCCGGCGCCGGCGGGTGCGAAGGCGCTTCAGCTTCCCCTGACGTGCAGATCAGATTTGATCGTACGCAACTTCTAAAACCAATCGGTTTTTCTATCGTCTGAGCGGTACAGATTGTTAATCGACAGTCTGCCTGATGCTGGCGACCGACCCGCGCGCGCGGTCCGGTCGCCGGTAATGCTTGTCCATTTTTCCCGGGAGGATGCAATGCTTGCTTGGCTGACCCGCGTGCTGCTCATCAGCACGCCCATGTTCCTTGTCGCCTGTGGCGACAGCAATGATTCGCCGGCGAGTCTGTCGAACTCGATTTCCGAACAAGCGACGGCGGCCAATTACAACGCCTTCGGCGCAGCTGCGACGAAAGCCGGGTTGACGGATACGCTGAACGACCCGAATGCCAGCCTGACGGTATTCATTCCCACGGATGCAGCATTCAC
>JAIXTG010000320.1 GCA_027484285.1 Oxalobacteraceae bacterium
AAAAATCAGCGGCGGCAGCGGAAGTCGGCATGCGCCCGATTAGACCATAATTGCCATGCCGTCTGGAATCTCCGGCGGCGCACCGCTAGAATAATTCCCATGAAACTCGATATTCGCGCGCAAACCCTGCTCAAGGCCCTGGTCGAGCGCTACATAGCCGACGGCCAGCCCGTCGGCTCGCGCGCCCTTGCCAAGATATCGGGCCTGGACCTGTCCCCGGCCACCATCCGCAACATCATGTCCGATCTCGAGGAACTGGGGCTGGTCGCCAGCCCGCACACCTCGGCCGGTCGCATTCCGACGCCGCGCGGATACCGGCTGTTCGTCGACAGCCTGCTGACCGTGCAGCACATCGATGAAAGCGCCGTCGAGTCGCGCCTTCAGGCCAGCGCTTCGCCGCAGAAAATCATCGCCAGCGCCGCGCAGGTGCTGTCGCAGCTGTCGCAATTTGCCGGTGTCGTGATCGCCCCGCGCCGCGACAGTACGTTCCAGCAGATCGAGTTCCTGCGCCTGTCAGAGCGGCGCATCCTGCTGGTGATCGTCGCCCCGAACGGCGAAGTGCAGAACCGGCTGATGTTGACCGAGTCGGATTACACGCCATCGGAGCTGACCCAGGCCGCCAACTACATCAACCAGCACTATGCCGGCCAGCCGTTCGACCAGGTGCGGATACACCTGACGGACGAACTGCGCCGACTGCAGGACGACATCACCCGCCTGATGCAGGCAGCGGTCGAAGCAGGCAGCGATGCGATGAGCGAGGACGCCGGCGACGTCGTGATTTCCGGGGAGCGCAACCTGCTGTCGGTATCGGACCTGTCGTCCAATATGGGCTCGCTGCGCAAAATGTTCGACCTGTTCGAGCAAAAAACCAGCCTGGCTGCGCTGCTGGACCAGTCGAGCAAGGCGAGCGGCGTGCAGATCTTCATCGGGGGCGAATCGAAGCTGGTGCCGCTGGAAGAGATGAGCGTGGTTTCGGCACCCTACGAGGCCAATGGGCGCATCGTGGGTACGCTGGGCGTCATCGGTCCGACGCGCATGGCTTACGAACGGGTGATACCGATTGTGGACATCACCGCGCGCCTGCTCTCGAGCGCGCTGTCACATCCCTGAGCGGGGCGGCGTTCAGCGGCCGCGGTGCGGGCAGTCCTGCTTGGTGCAGCTGCCGTACAGCGCCAGCGCGTGCTCGGCCAGCTTGAAGCCCCGTTCCTGCGCAATCTTCTGCTGGCGACGCTCGATTTCTTCGTCGAAGAATTCCTCGACCCTGCCGCAGTCGAGGCATACCAGGTGGTCATGGTGCCCTCCCTGGTCGAGCTCGAACACCGCTTTGCCGGACTCGAAATGGTTGCGCGAGAGCAGACCGGCCTGCTCGAACTGCGTCAGTACCCGGTAGACCGTCGCCAGTCCGACGTCGAGGTTTTCAGCCAGCAGCTGCTTGTAGACGTCTTCGGCCGACAAATGGCGGACGCTGCTGTTCTGGAAGATTTCAAGGATTTTCAGGCGGGGCAGGGTTGCCTTCAACCCGCTGGATTTCAGGTCGGCTGGATTCGGCGGCATGATTTCGGATTGGGCAACGGGAACTGCTTTATCATACGGCGTTTTACGCAAGCCGCTATTTTACCTTCATGACCACGTTTATGCAGTCTGCTCGCCTGCTGGCCCGTCCGGCCGTCGTTTTGGCACTGACGGCGGCCACGCTGCTGTCCGGCTGCGCGGTTCGCTCCATGTTCACCAGCTCTGCGGCCAAGCCGGACGATGCCCCGTCGGGCATCACCCAGACCGTCGAGCAGAACAAGCTGTTCGGCATCCTGCCGATCTACCGCCCGGACATTCAGCAGGGCACTTTCGTCTCGCGCGAGATGGTTGAGCAGCTGAAGGTCGGAATGACGCGGGAGCAGGTGCGCTTCGTGCTCGGCACGCCTTTGCTGGTTGACGCCTTCCACCCGGACCGGTGGGACTACCCCTTCCGGCTCAAGCAGGGCGACGGCCGGATCACCAGCAGCCACCTGATGGTGTACTTCAAGGACGATCGCCTGGAGCGCTTCGAAGGCGGCGACCTGCCCGATGAAAATGAATACCTGCAGCGCCTTGCAGCGCCCAGGGGCAACTGATAACAAGAAAATGGATGCAATGAAAATCGCCGTCGCCGGCGCATCCGGCCGCATGGGCCGCATGCTGATCGAGGCCATCGTCGCCGACCCTGACGCACAACTGGCCGGCGCACTCGACCTACCCGGCGCGCCCGGCATCGGCAGCGACGCTGCCGCCTTCCTCGGCAAGCCGGCCGGTGTGCCGATCGAATCCGAGCTGTCAAAAGGACTCGCCAGCGCCCGCTTCCTGATCGACTTCACCCGTCCGGAAGGCACGCTGCAGCATCTGGATTACTGCGCCGCGCACGGCATCAAAATGATCATCGGGACCACCGGTTTCGATGACGCCGGCAAGGCGGCGATTGCGTCGGCTGCGCAAAAGACTGCCATCGTGTTTGCGCCGAACATGAGCATCGGCGTGAATGTGACGATGAAGCTGCTCGAGCTGGCTGCAAAAAGCTTTTCGCACGGCTACGACATCGAGATCATCGAAGCGCACCATCGGCACAAGGTGGATGCACCGTCCGGGACGGCATTGAAGATGGGCGAGGTGATCGCCGAGGCACTGGGACGCGACCTGAAAGATGTCGGCGTGTTCGCTCGCGAGGGCGTCACCGGCGAGCGCGATCCGTCGTCGATCGGTTTCGCGACCATCCGTGGCGGCGACATCGTCGGCGACCACACGGTGCTTTTCGCCGGCATTGGCGAACGCATCGAGATTACGCACAAGTCCTCAAGCCGCGTCACCTACGCGCATGGCAGCCTGCGTGCCGCGCGCTTCCTGCAAGCAAAGGACAGCGGCCTGTACGACATGCAGGACGTGCTCGGGCTGCGCTGAGCTGCCCCTGCCCTGCCATCCTGCATCGATGATCTCGCGGCCGTCCACGCTTGCAGCCCTCGTCGCGCTGGCGCTCCACGCGGCGCTGCTGGCACTCGTGCTGACCGGCCGCATGGAGCCTCCGAAGCCGGAGGTCAAGCCGCCGACCGTCGTCGTGCAACTGTTGCCGCCGCCGGCGCCGCCTGCTCCGCCGGCCCCGAAGCCGCCGCCGCCCAAACCGAAGCCGCCGCCGCCCAAGCCGCAGCCCCCAAAACCCGAGCCACCGAAGCCGGCACCGCCCAAACCTGAGCCGCCCCGGCCCGAACCGCCAAAACCCGAGCCGCCCAGGGCGGAACCTCCGCGTCCGGCACCAACACCTGCGCCCGTGCAATTGCCGGTCGCGCCCTCTCCCGCGCCCGCACCGGTGACGGCCCCCGCGCCGCCCCCGGCAGAGCCGGCACCGCCAAGGCCAGCGCCGCCACCGCCCGCTCCACCCGCGCCGCCGCCTCCAGCACCGCCTGCCCCGCCGGCACCGGTTGCCCGCACCGAAGTGAATATTTCGGCAAGCTACGGGGCCAGCAACATGAAACCGGTCTACCCGCGCATGTCGCAACGGCTTGGCGAACAGGGCACGGTGGTGCTGCGCGTGCTGGTCAAAGGCGACGGTACGGCCGGGTCAGTGGAAGTAAAATCATCCAGCGGCTTTCCGCGCTTGGACCAGGCGGCGATCGACGCGGTGAAAACCTGGCGCTTCAATCCTGCGACGGTCGATGGCAAGGCGGTCGACGAGTGGTATCAGGTGCCCATCCCTTTCAAACTGCAGAACTGAACCGACACGGCATGAACGAAAACCTGACGCAAAACCTCGGCTTCGCGCACTACTGGGCGCAGGGCGACATCGTGACCCACAGCGTCGCCTACCTGCTGCTGCTGATGTCGATCGCCAGCTGGTACTACATCCTGTCCAAGACCTGGGCCTCATGGCGCATTCGCCGGAGCGCAAATGCGGTCGAGCGCTTCTGGGATGCGCCGACCATGGACGATGCAATCAGCCTGCTGAACCATGCCGACAGCGAGCAGGTGTATGCGCCGCTGGCCACGCATGCGGTCGAAGCAGTGAACGTGAAGGCCAGCAGCAGCTCGCTGAACGCGAACGTCGACCCCGGCGAACTGGTCACGCGCACGCTGCGCCAGCAGATCAACCGAGTGTCGTCGCGCCTTGAAAGCGGGCTGACTTTGCTCGCCTCGGTCGGCTCGACCGCGCCCTTCATCGGCCTGTTCGGCACCGTCTGGGGCATCTACCATGCGCTGGTCGCTGTTTCCAGCGCCGGCACGATCCAGATCGACAAGGTCGCCGGCCCGGTCGGCGAAGCGCTGATCATGACGGCTGTCGGACTCGTGGTCGCCATTCCGGCCGTGCTGGGCTACAACGCATTCACCCGCGTGAACCGTGTCACGCTGGGCGAACTGGACGCATTCGCGCACGACCTGCATGCATTCCTGACAACCGGCTCCCGGGTCAGCGCAACGCCAGCACGCAAGGCCTGACAGGGAGACCGACATGGCATTCGGCGGATTCAACGAAAGCAGCAACCAGGCCCCGATGGCCGACATCAACGTCACGCCGATGGTGGACGTCATGCTGGTGCTGCTGGTGATATTCATCATCAGCGCGCCGCTGTTCACCCATGCGATCAAGCTCGAGCTGCCGACTGCCGCGTCGGCACCGGCACCGGAAAAGCCGGAAACCATCACGCTGGCGATCAATGGCGAGGGCCGCCTGTTCTGGAATAACGCACCGGTCGCGCTCGACGAGCTCGCCGCGCGCTTTTCCACCGCCTCGCAGAAAAAACCGCTGCCCGAGCTGCAGCTGCGCGCCGACAAGGCCACCCGTTACGAGGTGATTGCCCAGGTGATGTCGGCGGCGCAGGAGAACGGGATGACGAAAATCGGGTTCGTCACGAACCCGAAGGACGGCGGCAAGTAGTACCAGGCCGCCGGCGTCCGGACTGCGCCGGGGCACTCGCGGCATCATCTTCCCGGTGCAGGCCGGCATCCCGCGTCTTTTTCGCCGGCCCCGCCGACCCCGATCACCCCTGCTCCAGCCGGTATAATCTGCGGCTACGCTTTCATTCACCACCCACCCGTCATGCAAGACAAATACACTCCCGCCGACGTCGAGCGCGCGGCACAGGAACACTGGCGCGCGATTGATGCATACAAAGTCGTCGAACACGCGCGCGATGCCCAGGGCCGCGAGAAGAAGAAGTTCTATGCGTGCTCGATGCTGCCCTACCCGTCGGGCAAGCTGCACATGGGCCATGTGCGCAATTACACGATCAATGACGTGATGGCGCGCCAGCTGCGCATGAGCGGCCACAACGTGCTGATGCCGATGGGCTGGGACGCGTTCGGCATGCCCGCCGAGAATGCGGCGATGGCCAACGGGGTGCCGCCGGCACAGTGGACCTACGCGAACATCGACTACATGAAGAAGCAGATGCAGGCGATGGGCCTCGCGATCGACTGGTCGCGCGAAATGGCCGCCTGCAGCCCGGACTACTACAAATGGAACCAGTGGATGTTCCTGAAGATGCTCGAGAAGGGCATCATCTACCGCAAGACCGGCACCGTGAACTGGGATCCGGTCGACCAGACCGTGCTCGCGAACGAGCAGGTGATCGATGGCCGCGGCTGGCGCTCGGGCGCGCTGATCGAAAAGCGCGAAATACCGATGTACTACGTGCGCATCACCGACTATGCGGAAGAGCTGCTCGACTGCGTCGAAAACAAGCTGCCCGGCTGGCCCGAGCGCGTGCGCATCATGCAGGCCAACTGGATCGGCAAGTCGACCGGCGTGCGCTTCGC
>JAIXTG010000126.1 GCA_027484285.1 Oxalobacteraceae bacterium
ACGCGCGGCAAAGGCCCGCGCGAGGTCGTCATCGTGAAGACCCATCCGACCAAACGGCCGACGGTAACCAAGGTCATGGTCAAGGGTAACGAGCGGGTGACTGCCGGCGGCAATATCCGCAAGGCGAAGACCCGTCAGAAGAGCCTGAAGAAAAGCGCACTGGGCAAGTGAGCCGGCTTGGTGGGCGCTGGCTCCGGGCGAACGGCTAGCGCGCCTTGAGTACCAGCGCTACCGCCAGCAAGCTCTCCGCGAGATAGATCAGGCTCGCGATTCCATGCAGCATGCCGAACCTGGCCTTGAGTGCGCCGTCCATCACGCCGCCGCTGGCTGCCGCTGCTGCACGCAGTTCAGCCATGAAAGGCTGCAGCCCGAAGTAGCCGACCGACACGCAGACCAGCATCAGCATCACCAGCACGATACAGCTGGTACGGCGGGCGAAGCCGCGATCGGCGAGCAGCAGCGGCAGCAGCAGCAGGCCGCAGGCGACGGAAAGCCAGGCCTCGGCCCGAAACAGGCTGCCGGCGATCGTTCCGGCCATTACGCGATCAGCCAGGGTCGCGAACAAGGTCGGCGCTGCAAGATAGCCGACCGTCCACAGGCTGCCGGCCCAGACGGTCACCAGCAGCACCCGCAGCGCAGGAATGAAAACGCTGCCGGCCATCAGAGGTATTTCACCTCAAGAATTTCATATTCCCTCAAGCCGCCCGGCGTCTGCACCTCGGCCGTGTCGCCAGCATACTTGCCGATCAAGGCACGCGCGATCGGCGAGCTGATGGAGATCTTCTTCAGCTTCAGGTCAGCCTCGTCGTCGCCGACGATCTTGTAGGTCACGGTATCGCCGGAGTCGAGATCTTCCAGCGTGACGGTCGATGCAAACACGACGCGGCCATCGGCGTCGATCAGCTTCGGATCAATAATCTGCGCGGCAGACAGCTTGCCCTCGAGCTCGGCAATGCGGCCCTCGATGAAGCTCTGGCGCTCCTTGGCCGCATCGTATTCCGCATTCTCGGACAGGTCGCCCTGCGCTCGCGCCTCGGAAATCGCATTGATCACCGCTGGGCGTTCCTTGGTCTTGAGGCGGTGAAGTTCCTCTTTCAGCAGCGCCGCGCCTTCCACGGTAAGGGGGACAGTACTCATGGCTTCCGGTTTTCAAAAAATAAAAGAACAGAGGCTGCGTAACACGCAGCCTCTGTGGGTAGACGCCGAATTATAGGCTTACTGCAGCGAGGCGTGCATCCCCTGCAAGTCGTAGACATGCAACTCGTTGAGATGACCCATGCCCTCCACCGCCGCTTCCGCGCCGGCGATCGTGGTGTAGGTCGTCACGCGAGCCCCGAGCGCCGAAGTGCGGATGGTGCGCGAGTCATTGATGGCGTTGCGCTTTTCCTCGACCGTGTTGATGACCAGTGCGATCTCGTCGTTCTTGATCATGTCCACGATATGCGGACGGCCCTCGGCCACCTTGTTCGCCGTCTCTACCGGAATGCCGGCCGCCGCGATTGCCGCTGCCGTTCCCTTGGTAGCGACCACCGAGAAGCCGATCTTCACCAGCGCACGCGCAATCTCGACCGCACGCGGCTTGTCGCTGTTTTTCACCGACAGGAACACCTTGCCGGACTTCGGCAGGCGCACGCCGGCACCGAGCTGCGACTTCACGAATGCTTCGCCGAAAGTACGGCCGACACCCATTACCTCGCCCGTCGATTTCATCTCGGGACCGAGAATGGTGTCGACGCCCGGGAACTTCACGAACGGGAATACCGCTTCCTTGACGCTGAAGTAAGGCGGGACCACTTCGTCGCCGATGCCCTGACTGTCGAGCGACTGGCCGACCATGCAGCGTGCGGCAATCTTTGCCAATTGCAGGCCGGTCGCCTTCGACACATAGGGAACCGTGCGCGACGCGCGCGGGTTCACTTCGAGCACGTAGACGATGTCCTGCAGCTTGCCGTCCACTTCCTGCTGCTGGATCGCAAACTGCACGTTCATCAGGCCGACCACGTTCAGACCCTTGGCCATCAGCGCGGTCTGGCGCTTCAGTTCGCCGATGGTTTCCTGTGACAGCGAGTACGGCGGCAGCGAGCAGGCGGAATCGCCCGAGTGCACGCCAGCCTGTTCGATGTGTTCCATCACGCCGCCGATGAAGGTGCGCTCGCCGTCGGACAGGCAGTCGACGTCGACTTCGATCGCATCATTCAGGAAGCGGTCGAGCAGCACCGGCGAATCATTCGACACTTTGACCGCCTCGCGCATGTAGCGCTCGAGATCGCGCTGCTCGTGAACGATTTCCATTGCACGGCCGCCCAGCACGTACGAGGGACGCACCACCAGCGGATAGCCGATTTCCTGCGCCAGCTTCAGCGCATCTTCCTCGGTACGTGCGGTGCGGTTCGGCGGCTGGCGCAGTCCGAGTTCATGCAGCAGCTTCTGGAAGCGCTCGCGGTCCTCGGCGGCATCGATCATGTCCGGCGATGTACCGATGATGGGCACGCCGTTCGCCTCGAGATCCAGCGCCAGCTTCAGCGGCGTCTGGCCGCCGTATTGCACGATCACGCCGACCGGACGTTCCTTGTCGACGATTTCGAGCACGTCTTCCAGCGTCAGCGGCTCGAAGTACAGGCGATCCGACGTGTCATAGTCGGTCGACACCGTCTCCGGGTTGCAGTTGACCATGATGGTCTCGTAGCCGTCCTCGCGCATCGCGAACGCGGCATGCACGCAGCAGTAGTCGAACTCGATGCCCTGGCCGATCCGGTTCGGACCGCCCCCCAGCACCATGATCTTCTTGTTGTCGGTCGGATTCGACTCGCACTCTTCCTCGTAGGTCGAGTACATGTAGGCGGTGCCGGTCGCGAATTCGCCGGCGCAGGTATCGACGCGCTTGTACACCGGGCGGATGTTGTTCATCCGGCGCAGCTTGCGGATCTCGCGGTCTTCGACCTTCAGCAGTTTTGCGAGGCGGCGATCGGAGAAGCCCTTTTTCTTGAGGGCCAGCAGCGTGTCCTTGTCGAGCGCGGCCATGGTCTGCTGCTCGAGCCAGAGCTCGATATCGACGATTTCCTTGATCTGCGCGAGGAACCACGGGTCGATCTTGGTCAGCTGCCGGACTTCCTCGAACGTGAAGCCCTGTGCAAAGGCATCGCCGACGTACCAGATTCGCTCCGGTCCAGGCGCACCGAGTTCTTCCTCGAGCACTTCGCGATCGGTCGTCTTTTCGTTCATGCCGTCGACGCCGACCTCGAGGCCGCGCAGCGCCTTCTGGAACGACTCCTGGAAGGTGCGGCCGATCGCCATCACCTCGCCAACCGATTTCATCTGCGTGGTCAGGTGGCTGTCGGCCTGCGGGAACTTCTCGAACGCGAAGCGCGGGATCTTGGTCACGACGTAATCGATCGACGGCTCAAACGACGCCGGAGTGGCGCCGCCGGTGATCTCGTTGCGCAGTTCATCCAGCGTGTAGCCGACTGCCAGTTTGGCGGCAACTTTCGCGATCGGGAAACCGGTCGCCTTCGACGCCAGTGCCGACGAGCGCGACACGCGCGGATTCATTTCGATGACGATCATGCGGCCGTCTTTCGGATTGACTGCGAACTGCACGTTCGAGCCGCCGGTGTCGACGCCGATCTCGCGCAGCACCGCCAGCGAGGCGTTACGCATGATCTGGTATTCCTTGTCGGTCAGCGTCTGCGCCGGCGCGACCGTAATCGAATCGCCGGTATGCACGCCCATCGGATCGAGGTTCTCGATCGAGCAGACGATGATGCAGTTGTCGTTGCGGTCACGCACGACTTCCATCTCGAATTCTTTCCATCCGAGCAGCGATTCTTCGATCAGCAGTTCGTTGGTGGGCGAGGCCTCGAGGCCGCGCTTGCAGATGGTCTCGAACTCTTCCGCGTTGTACGCGATGCCGCCGCCGGAGCCACCCATCGTGAACGAGGGGCGGATGATGGTCGGGAAGCCGACCGTCTTCTGGACGGCCCATGCCTCTTCCATCGAATGGGCGATGCCGGAGCGCGCGGAACCGAGACCGATCTTGGTCATCGCGTCCTTGAACTTCAGGCGGTCCTCCGCCTTGTCGATCGCCTCGGGCGTCGCACCGATCAGCTCGACCTTGTACTTGTCGAGCACGCCATTGCGCCACAGGTCGAGCGCGCAGTTCAGCGCAGTCTGGCCGCCCATGGTCGGCAGGATCGCATCCGGGCGCTCTTTGTCGATGATGCGCTCGACGACCTGCCAGGTGATCGGCTCGATATAGGTGACGTCGGCCATCTCCGGATCGGTCATGATGGTCGCCGGGTTGCTGTTGACGAGGATGACCTTGTATCCCTCTTCGCGCAGCGCCTTGCAGGCCTGGGCGCCGGAGTAGTCGAACTCGCACGCCTGGCCGATGATGATCGGGCCGGCGCCGATGATGAGGATGCTCTTGATATCGGTGCGCTTAGCCATGCTTGTGTTTCTCCATCATCGCCACGAAGCGATCGAACAGGGGGGCGATGTCATGCGGTCCGGGCGACGCCTCTGGGTGGCCCTGGAAGCAGAATGCGGGACGGTCGGTGCGCTCGAAGCCCTGCAGCGAGCCGTCGAACAGCGACACATGAGTGACGCGGCAGTTGGCCGGCAGCGTTGCCGGATCCACCGCGAAGCCATGGTTCTGCGAGGTGATCATCACCTTCTTCGTGTCGAGGTCCTGCACCGGGTGGTTCGCGCCATGGTGGCCGAACTTCATCTTCACCGTCTTCGCGCCGGAAGCCAGCGCCATGATCTGGTGGCCGAGGCAGATGCCGAAGGTTGGAATGCCCTTCTCGATCAGTTCGCGCGACGCCGCGATCGCGTAGTCGCAGGGCTGGGGGTCGCCGGGGCCGTTCGACAGGAAAATGCCGTCCGGATTCAGGGCCAGCGCATCGGCAGCCGTCGCCTGTGCCGGCAGCACGGTGACCTTGCAGCCGCGCTGGGCAAGCATGCGCAGGATGTTGTACTTGACGCCGTAGTCGAACGCGACGACATGGAATTTCGGGTTCGACAAGGTGCCGTAGCCACTGCCGAGCGACCACTCGGTCTCGGTCCATTCGTACGAATCGCGGACCGACACCACCTTGGCGAGATCCATGCCGTTCAGGCCGGGGAAAGCGCGTGCGTGCTCAAGTGCGGTCGCTTCGCTCACGCCGTCGCCCGCGACGATCGCGCCATTCTGCGCACCCTTCTCGCGCAGGATGCGGGTCAGCTTGCGGGTATCAATGCCTGCGATCGCAACGATGCCTTCGGCCTTCAGATAGTCCGGCAGGCTTTGGGTGGCGCGAAAGTTGGACATCTGCAGCGGCAAGTCGCGGATGATCAGGCCGGCCGCATGGACCTTGGCCGACTCCACGTCCTCCGGGTTGACGCCGGTATTGCCGATGTGCGGATAGGTCAGCGTGACAATCTGGCGGCTGTAGCTCGGGTCCGTCAGGATTTCCTGATAGCCCGTCATTGCGGTATTGAAAACGACTTCACCGCTGGTATGGCCAGCGGCGCCGATCGACAATCCCTTGAAGATCGTGCCATCTGCGAGCGCGAGGATGGCCGGGGTCTTGTTGGCCGTGAAAAATGGCGGCAAAGGTAACTCCTGGGTTGTTACCGCCGCGGCTGGGCGTCTGCATCATGGCGCGCACGATCTTGCAGGCGTGCGAAAGCCGGGTGATGCTGGACGGAAGGAAGGTAGTTTGCGCGGGCGGCGGGGTAATTGGTCAAACCGGCGGATTATAGCTTGAAGAGCCATAACCCGGCAACCACAGTCCTGCCCTCCGCCCGCGTTTTTACAGGCGCCGCCTGACCGGTCAGATGCCCAGTGCGGCGATACCGGCCTTCGCGACCTGCGCATCCTCGTTCGACTTCACGCCCGAGACGCCGACTGCGCCGACACAGTCGCCGCCCGCCATGATCGGCACACCGCCTTCGAGCAGGCCGTCGATGTTCGGTGCCGACAGGAAGGAATAGCGGCCGTTGTTGATCACGTCTTCGTAAATCTTGGTTTCGCGCTGGCCGAGCGCGGCAGTACGGGCCTTGGACGGGGCGATCGAGGCCGACACCGGCGGCGCGCCATCGAGGCGCTGCAGCCAGAGCGGGTTGCCGCCGTCGTCGACAATAGCGATCGTCACTGCCCACTTGTTGGCGAGTGCTTCAGCCTCGGCCGCCGCAGCGATTTTCTTGACATCGTCGAGCGTGAGGGCCTGTTTGGAACGCATGGGGTCACTCCTGTTTTTTCTTGAAGGGGGCGTGATTGTACGTCAAGTTTTTTGCCCCCGAATTGCAGCCGATCTCCCCGGAAGGAAGTTCATGAGGTTTTGACAACGGGCAACCGGATCGCTTACATTTCGGGCTCCCCGATTGCTAGAGGTGAAACTTTGCCGGTTGAAACTCATCGCCAGCGACGCCTGCTGCCTTGCGCACTCGCCCTCTCCCTGGCGCTGGCCTGGTCGACATGGACGCCAGCTGCCTGTGCCTCGGAAACCGATCCGCAAGCCGAAAGCAGCCTGCTCGGCCGCATCCACAGTTTTACCGACCGCGCGGCCAGCCGGGTGATCGAAGCCATGTCGCTGATGGGCATCCACTATCGCCGCGGCGGCAGTTCCCCGGAACAGGGCCTCGACTGCAGCGGCCTGGTCCGATATGTGTTCCGGCAGGCGAACGGCACCGAACTGCCACGTACGTCGGCCGAAATCAGCCAGGTCGGCGAGCATGTCGACAAAAAAGACCTGCAGCCGGGCGACCTGGTGTTTTTCAACACCCTGAAGCGGGCGTTTTCGCACGTCGGCATTTATCTGGGTGACAACAAATTCATCCATGC